>NZ_JBMPIY010000002.1:0-546366 GCF_049340005.1 Peijinzhouia sedimentorum | reverse complement strand
AGAATTAAGCCGCTTAAGTTCTGATTTTCTTTTAATCATGATTTACAATTTACGTAAATCTATTTCAGGACAAGACAAGAAAGATAGATTTAGAAACACTATGATTTCTAGCGTTATCTGAGCGAAATATCCATAGCCCATGGTTTCAACCATGGGATAAGGGATGATCGCAAATCATCCTCCCGCACGGTCGGTAAAAAATAGGATACGATATCAATCTACAGCTATCAGACCTCTTTTATAACCTAAATCATTTACCAACATCGCAATTGTCTGAACTATCCCGCCTCGTATGGGCAGGGATTTTTATGATTAAATGATGGACTATGTTTTTTTTCAACTTTTCTCCGACTATCGCATAGACAGCGAGCTCTTCAAGGGTTTCAAACCCTTGAAGAGCTTTGCGATGAGCATCATTTAATTCTACAAAGTTCCCCTCCTCTGATTCACCGCATCAGCCGTATCGTGCTGCTGCTCTACTGACTGTGAAAATGAATCTTGATCCATCAACCATCCTCTACCCTCCCTAAGAAGAAAACACATCTCTAAATCTCCTCTCTAGAAGAGACTTTTGCATCGATCAAGCTAATGTTAACTATTCAAGCAAATATCATCTATCCTATTTATCTACTTTTTTCGAAACAACTTCGGCTTCGTTATTATCTGTAATTTTATATATAATTATTTCCTTCTGTAATTCACCTTCAAGAGGCTGATATTCTAATTTTCTTTCAATGTATGGAGGTTTAATTGAATAGGAATTAATACTATTAAGTTTTTTCCTATTATCACCATCAATTTCAGGTAAGGGTATATTTAATAATTGATAGGGCTTATTTTCCGTATTTAGATAGAATACAAAGACCAATTCATTCTCAGGCCTTATTGAATTGTTGCCTAGAAAAATTAACTGCTTATAATTATTATTGTTGAGGCTCGCCAATGCATACTTTTTAATATTTGGGAAGTGTGATACATTAGTTGTTTGTTTTTCATCATTCAGTGATGTTTCTACAGAAAACTGCATATCCTGATTTTCCATAGTACTTGCTATTATTAAATAGCTAATATCTTGATCAGTTAGTGTTAGATTCCAAGATTTTTCCTTTGGTGTTTCGACACTTATATCCTCTTGACCTTCAAGATTTATATTAGAGGAACAAGATATAAGAAGGAATACAGATAAGTAGATAATACTTTTCATTTCACTTGTATTGAGAAAATGTATACATAAAAAAAGCTTGATTAATCAAGCTTTTAAAAATTGGAAATATTTTTTTATAATGCTACTTCGGTTACTAACTCTCCATCAACTGAATACAATTTGAACTCGCCTGCTTCATTTATCTTAAAAAGAAATGACTTTTCTGTTTCTGAACCATCTTCCAATTTATAGCCGATTATTCTTTCAATATAAGGAGGCTTTACATTATACGTATTGTTGCCATTTACATTCTCCATAAATGATCTTGGAACACTTGGGAGTTCGAGCAGATTTAAACTTTTCGGACTTGCAGAATAGTCCAAAGTCCAAACATAGATGTGTTCGTTTTTTGGTTGGTTTTCGCTAGCTCCAATAAAAATTAGCTCATTGTATTTATCGCCATTAAGGTCTGCTTTTGCGAACCTTTTTAGTTTTGGATAAGTACCAGTTGAAGCTGTCTCTGGGCTGCTGTTGTATTCCACCATTAATGAGAATTGAGTGTACATATCCTCGGTCGTGTTAGATGTAACTCGGTACGTGATATCTTGATCTTCAATTATTTTATTCCATCTAGCCTCTGTTGGGAGTACTTCTGTTATGTCCTTGATATTAGCTATATTCTCATCACCAGATGTACTTGATGAACATGATGCAATAAATAGCATCAAAATAATTGTAGCGATTGGGTAAAGTGTCTTTTTCATAGCCAACGAGTAAGCAAATTGCGTGCAATATTCTCTTTATTTTCAGATTGTATTAGGAAATTTTTCTTCAAATCATAAATCATTAAAAAATGAAAAGGCTCGAATTTCTCCGAGCCTTTTTTTAATCTGATATTTAAATTCAAATTTATTTCACTTCTTCATATTCTACATCTGACACATCGCCATTTTTATTTGGCTCTGATTCAGCTTTAGACTCTTCTTGACTTCCCGCTTCTGCACCACCGCCTTGTTGGCTAGCTGCGTACATTTCCTGAGAAGCAGCTTCCCATGCCTTGTTTAAGGCTTCTACAGCTGGGTTAATAGCATCTAGGTCTTTTGCTTCGAATGCTGATTTAAGTGTAGTCAAAGCAGTTTCGATTCCAGATTTATTTCCTTCAGAAAGTTTATCTCCATATTCCTTCAATTGCTTTTCAGTTTGGAATATTAAACTATCCGCAGTATTCAGTTTTTCGATTTTCTCTTTTTCCTTTTTATCGGCCTCAGCATTTGCCTCAGCTTCTTTCTTCATCTTATCTATTTCTTCGGAAGTTAGTCCAGAAGAAGCTTCAATACGAATTTTCTGCTCTTTACCTGTTCCTTTATCTTTTGCTGAAACATTCAAGATACCATTAGCATCCAAGTCGAACGTTACTTCAATTTGAGGAACACCTCTAGGTGCTGGTGGAATGCCATCCAAGTGGAAGCGACCTATCGAACGGTTATCTTTGGCCATAGGGCGCTCACCTTGCAATACGTGTATTTCCACTGAAGGCTGACTATCCGATGCAGTACTGAAAACCTCAGATTTTCTAGTTGGGATGGTCGTGTTAGATTCGATAAGTCTTGTCAACACACCGCCCATTGTCTCAATACCTAATGAAAGTGGAGTTACATCAAGTAACAATACATCCTTTACTTCACCAGTAAGTACACCACCTTGAATTGCTGCGCCAATTGCCACAACTTCATCAGGATTTACACCTTTCGATGGTTTTCTTCCAAAGAATTTCTCAACTTCTTCCTGAATTTTAGGGATACGAGTAGAACCACCAACAAGAATTACTTCGTCAATATCGCTGGTAGAAAGACCCGCATCTTGCATTGCTTTTTTACAAGGATCTAAGCTTCTGCGCACAAGATCTTCGGTAAGTTGCTCAAATTTGGCTCTGCTCAAAGTTTTCACTAAGTGCTTTGGCATACCATCTACTGGCATGATGTAAGGCAAGTTTATTTCAGTGCTATTAGAGCTTGAAAGTTCAATTTTAGCTTTTTCTGCAGCTTCTTTTAAGCGCTGCAATGCCATAGGATCTTTTCTCAGGTCAAGGCCTTCATCCTTTTTAAATTCGTCAGCCAACCAATTAATAATTGCTGAATCAAAGTCATCACCTCCCAAGTGTACATCACCATTCGTAGATTTCACTTCGAATACGCCGTCGCCTAATTCAAGAATCGAAATATCGAATGTACCACCACCAAGGTCATACACGGCGATTTTCATATCTCTATCTTTCTTATCCAAGCCGTAAGCCAATGCAGCTGCAGTTGGTTCGTTGATAATACGCTTTACATCTAAGCCAGCGATTTGGCCAGCTTCTTTAGTTGCTTGGCGCTCAGCATCATTGAAATATGCAGGTACGGTAATTACCGCTTCCTTAATTTCAGTACCTAAGTAATCTTCAGCAGTAGATTTCATTTTCTGCAAAATCATTGCAGAAATTTCTTGAGGAGTATATAGTCTATCACCAATTTTCACTCTTACGGTATCGTTGGAGCCGCTTTCAAGTCCATAAGACACATTCTTGCGCTCGTTGGAAACCTCTGAATATTTCTTACCCATAAACCTCTTCACGGAGCTTATGGTGTTTTTAGGGTTTGTAATTGCTTGTCTCTTGGCAGGGTCACCTACTTTTCTTTCGCCATTACCATTGTCAAGAAAAGCCACTATCGATGGTGTAGTTCTTCTGCCTTCGCTATTTGCAATAACCACTGGTTCATTACCTTCCATTACGGCTACGCATGAATTAGTGGTACCTAAGTCAATGCCAATAATTTTTCCCATTGTATTTATGTTTTTTGTTTTGTTCAGTTCTATGATCTGTTATGGGTTTATCAATGCATGTGCCAATGGGATTTAAAAGAGTTTTTGTGACACATTGACAGCCATTGCCCATCTAAATAGCTAATTGAGAGAGATAAATTATTGAATGATGGAAAATTGCCTTTTGAAAATATTTACTTCTTTATGGCAATTCGCACTATCATGGAAGAATTGTGGGAGGGTATTCTAGTTTTTTCATAATCTTGAATTACAAACACATCGCCAGCTGCTGTCATATCCCAAAGTTTGCCATGCAGGAATGTGTTGATTCCATAAGCAATGTTGGCAGATTGAGAACGACCGAGCATGCTATATTTTTCCCAAGCTTCTTGCTCAGTTAATTGCCCAATATCAGATTGGTTCACATCACTTGGTGTAGTACTTCCATTATAGCCATTCCATGGCCTATTCCACATTTCATTGGGCGATGAGTAGGAGGGAACTAAGAGAATATTTACCTGCTTTTCTTTTAAGGTTTTGTAGATTTCTGGATACCAAGAGTCGGCACAAATAACGCTTGCCACATTTCCAATTGCAGTTTCAAATACGGGTATTTCAGCCAAGTTTCCTGCTTGTGTAAAGCTCAATTCCTCTTCTATAGGAAATACTTTTCGAATTAGATTATTGTCAATTTTACCATCAGGATAAAACCAAGCTGATATATTTTGTAATGGTGCTTTAGAGATTTTTAGTGTCTCTTTTTCTACGCTTGGATTAGGCAATACGATTGACCCTGCCACAATACTTACCTTGTACTTTACTGCCAATTTTGAAAAAGTCCTTTGATAAATGCCTGCCATCTTTTCTGCTTCCATTGAGAAAATGGCTTCATTCACTTTGTTTTCTGCTTGAGCTTTGCTCCAATATTTTAAAAATTGGAATGGTTTGGAAGCAATCAGCTTGATCATTGCAGTGCTGATACTGTTACTTTGGTTTATGCTGTTCCGTTGATTTGCGACAACTAGCCAAGTGCCGATATATTCAGGGAATAGCACAATGGTATTTTCTTTGAGCCAGTTCTTTTTATTGGCTTCATCTAGATAGTTATCTAGCTTTGTAAAATAATTTTCTTCTGTAGCAAAATCTGTTGTTGCCATTATTGGCTGAATTCCAATTATATAACCTTCAGCACTATCGAGCGGAAAATCTTGAAAATAGATTTCGTTGTCCAATTCTAGCGAAAGTTCAGGCTGATCACTTAAATCAATTTGCACCCAAGCGACCCAAATTAAAATTATCGAAGCAATTGAAAATACAATGTATTTAAGCGCCTTCATCGGTCACCAAATTGAATAGTTTAGTGATTTCAGCAGCAGCTCTTTCACCAGAAATAATAGCGCCTTCTATATAGCCATTCCAAATATCCGAGGTTTCTGTACCTGCCCAATGAATTCTTCCGCTTGGTTCTTTCAAGCTGTTGCCATACACTGAAAGTACATTTGGTGGCATATAGCCTACATAGCATCCACGTGTCCATTCGTCGGCCATCCAATCTTTTTCATGGTATTCAATTACTTCATTAGCTCGTGAACCAAAGTAGCCAACCAATTGATCAATGCATGCTTCCTTTCGCTCCGATTTAAGGTTTTGGCTCCACTCTCTTGCTTTGTCGCCAGAAATGAAGCCGATAATTGCTCCATAAGCTGCATCAAGCGGGCTGTCATCAAAGCCTAAATTCATTGGGCCTCTATCTGAAATAAATTCAGCGGAATGACCATCCTCCCGCCAAAATGGAGTTTTGTAAGTAAACACACATTTTATTACTGAACCCATTGGCATTTTTTGCATCAATTGATCTTTATTCCCAGGAAGTGACGGGTAATAATTTATCCTTGAAGCCAATGCTGGCGGTATGGCCACCACCACGTATTTCGCATCAAATGCATTATCAATCGTTTCCACAATTACGCCTTCTGTATGCTGATGAATGGCTCTTACGGCCTGATTGAGCATGACATTTTCAGTCAATGGTTCCGCAAGTTTTTCGGCAATTTGTTGCATTCCACCGACGAGCCTCGTTTGTTGAGCACCATTATTTATTTCTGCAAGGTGCATCAGCCCTTGTCCTGATTTCACATAGTAAAGAAAGAATAAGGCTGAAATATCTGCTGGTTCTGCAGCGAAAATGGCATTTACCACAATATCGAAAGAGGCCTTTGCGCTTTTGGTTTGGAAAATCTGATTCTTCAATTGCTCAGCAGTTTGTCTGTCGAAATGCTTATTCTGAACTTCTTGCTTTGCATCACCTAATTTGAGCTCAGCAGCTAATTTTTCTATTTTGCTGATGCCATTTTGCAGATCAATTAAGCTTAAATAGGGAAGAGCTGGGATCGTATTTTTGTATGTCTTTTTCTTGCCAAATAGATCAAGAACTTTCTTACCTGTATTGTATTGCTTGAATACCTCAATGCCCATTTCAGTGCAAAGGGAAGTGATTTTTTCTTGTTTTGGTCCAATCCACTGTCCACCTAAATCTATTTTATCTTTGAAGCTGGTTTGTTGACTAAGCACTCTTCCACCAACTCGATCTCTAGCTTCGAGCACAAGTACTTGAAGACCACTTTGCTTAAGTATCTTGGCAGTAGTGAGCCCAGAAACGCCAGCACCAATTACGATTACGTCAATTTTGTCCATAACTGAAAAAATTAAGCTGAAATTAGACAAATAGCAGTTTGCATGAAAGATGCCATTGAATAATTGAATAGAAAGGCTCAAAATTAGCTAATTTCGTGAATGCAATTTCCCGAAATTCTATTTGAGGATAATCATTTGCTAGCAGTAAATAAGCCTGCGGGCTTGCTGGTGCAGGGAGATGATACTGGAGATCGTACTTTGCTTGATTTGGCTAAAGAATATATAAAGGAGAAATACAATAAACCAGGCAATGTATATATAGGCCTGCCGCATCGATTAGATCGGCCAGTGAGTGGAGTGGTTTTGCTTGCCAAAACTTCTAAGGCTTTGGAGAGACTGAATAAGATATTCAAAACGAGAGAAGTTGAGAAAATCTATTGGGCACTGGTGGAAAAAAGGCCAAATGAAGTTGAAGGAAGACTTACGCATTATTTAGTGAAGAATGCCAAATTGAATATAACTCGTGCGTATTCATCTGAAAGCTCCGAATCTAAATATGCCGACTTGAGTTACAGCTTGCTAAAAGAAGCGGGAGGTAAATTTCTGCTAGAAGTAAAGCCTGTAACTGGTCGCCCACATCAGATTCGAGTACAATTGGCAAGTATGGGCTGTTCGATAGTGGGCGATCTTAAATACGGTAGCCCAAAACCTAATCGTGATGCCAGTATTTGTTTGCATGCGAGGTCACTAAAGTTGGTACATCCTGTCACGAAGGAGGAAATTAGTATTGTGGCCAATCCTCCCGCCATATTCCAAGCTTATTTGAAATAGGAAATCAATTGTATAAAAAAAGCCCTAATTCGCGAGAATCAGGGCTTTTGCAATTATGTTGATAAATCTTATTTAGCTGATTCAGCCAATAAAATCAATTTATTATTTACTACTTCTACCACACCACCATCTATTTGTATAGAATGAGAACCTGCTTTGGTCACGTATGTTACAGAACCTTTTGCAAGAGAACTGATTATTGGTGCGTGATTGTCTAGTATTTGAAATGAACCATTGCTTCCTGGGAAGGTTGCAGAGATTACTTCTCCTTCAAATACTTTGCTGTCCGGTGTGATTATCTCTAAGAACATTACGTATTATTTAGATTCAGCCATTAATTTTTCACCTTTTGCAACTGCTTGCTCGATAGTACCTACCAAGTTGAACGCTGCTTCAGGTAAGTGATCTAATTCACCATCCATGATCATTGTAAAGCCTTTGATAGTGTCTTTGATATCCACTAGCTGACCTTCAAGGCCTGTAAATTGCTGTGCAACGAAGAATGGTTGAGACAAGAATCTCTGAACACGACGTGCTCTGTGTACTACTTCCTTATCTTCTTCAGACAATTCGTCCATACCGAGGATGGCGATAATGTCTTGAAGTTCTTTGTAGCGCTGTAATAATTCCTTCACTCTTTGTGCGCAAGCATAATGCTCTTCACCAACGATAGATGGCTCTAGAATTCTAGACGTTGAATCCAATGGATCCACAGCTGGGTAAATACCTAGCTCAGAAATTTTTCTAGAAAGTACTGTAGTTGCATCTAAGTGAGAGAAAGTAGTCGCTGGAGCAGGGTCAGTTAAATCATCCGCAGGAACGTAAACGGCCTGTACAGAAGTAATTGAACCACGCTTAGTAGAAGTAATACGCTCTTGCATGGCACCCATTTCGGTTGCCAATGTTGGCTGGTAACCCACAGCTGAAGGCATACGACCTAATAGGGCGGATACTTCTGAACCTGCTTGAGTGAAACGGAATATATTATCGATAAAGAAAAGAATGTCTTTGCCTTCACCTTCGCCATCGCCATCACGGAAGTATTCCGCAACGGTAAGTCCTGAAAGAGCTACACGAGCACGTGCTCCCGGAGGCTCGTTCATTTGACCAAATACGAATGTTGCTTGTGATTTTTTAAGCTCTTCGGCGTCTACTTTAGAGAGATCCCAACCACCTTCTTCCATACTTTCTTTGAAGTGCTCGCCGTAATTGATAATTCCAGCTTCGATCATTTCACGAAGAAGGTCATTTCCTTCTCTCGTTCTTTCACCAACTCCAGCAAATACAGAAAGTCCTTCGTATGCTTTTGCAATGTTGTTGATCAATTCTTGAATCAATACGGTTTTACCTACACCAGCACCACCGAAGAGACCAATTTTACCACCTTTTACATAAGGTTCGATCAAGTCAATTACTTTGATACCTGTGTAAAGAACTTCGCTTGATGTAGAAAGATCTTCGAACTTTGGAGCTTGTCTGTGAATAGGAAGTCCACGTGTTGTTTTTGGAGCAGGAATACCATCAATGGCTTCACCTACCACGTTGAAAAGTCTGCCTTTTACTTCATCGCCAATCGGCATTTGTATAGGGCTACCAGAGTCAGAAACTTCCATGCCACGTACGAGACCTTCGGTGCCGTCCATCGCAATAGTTCTTACTCTATCTTCGCCAAGGTGTTGTTGTACTTCTAATACAACCTTTTGACCATTTTCTTTAGTTACTTGAAGGGCATCCAGAATATTTGGAAGCTTAGAGCCTTCTGCACCAAAACTAACGTCAACAACAGGTCCGATTACCTGTGTGATTCTACCAATATTTGCCATTGTTAAGTGTTTTGTAGAAAGAAAAGCCTGTTTTATGAGACTGCAAAAGTACGGTTTTGACTCTATCTTACCAATGGTAAGCGCTTAAATTTTACCTTAATATGAAATTTATTTGTTCAAGACTATTCTAAAGGTGGTTCCTACATTTTCTTCAGAGCTTTTTACGAATATTTTCCCTTTGTGATAAGTCTCAATTATTCTTTTCACAAGCGTTAATCCAAGTCCCCAGCCGCGTTTTTTTGTTGTAAAGCCCGGTCTGAATACTTCCTTTAATTTCTTTTTGGGAATTCCCTTACCATTATCATTCAAATCTATAATTACGGTTCTGTTATTTTCTTCTTTCACTGAAATGGCAATTATACCAATGCCACTCATTGCATCTACGGCATTTTTACTTAGGTTTTCGATGACCCAATCAAAAAGGGCTCTATTGAGCGGGCAAGTAATTTCCGGTGAGCCTGATTCTAAAGTAATCTCTACTCGACTGCTAATTCGTGGTCTCAAGTAGCTCACTGTTTGTTTGATTACCTCCACAATGTTTTCATTTTGAAGTACAGGAGCAGAACCTATGCTGGAAAACCGCTGGGTGATCATTTCCAGTTTGTAAATGTCCTTATCTAGTTCAGTGGAAACCTCATCGTTCCATTGGCTTGGATCATTTTTGATGTATTCCATCCAAGCCATTAACGAGGAAATAGGTGTACCAAGTTGGTGTGCAGTTTCTTTTGCCAAGCCAACCCATATTCGATTTTGCTCGGCAGTGCGAGAGTAGCTAAAAGCTAGATAAGCTAAAAGTATAAATACCGAAATGATTGAAAGCTGTATGTATGGATAGTATTTGAGGCGATTGAGTAAGTATGAATCTTTGTAATACACATATTGGTATTCGAAGGCGGTATCTGTTTCGTCTATTTTAAGCGTCACCATTACAGGTTCATGCTCGCTTTGCATTATGGCCAATTCCTCCCGCAGTTTTTCGTCAATCTTGCTTGGACCTTGAGTGCTATCAATATTTAAGTTTCGATAGTAAATAGGATCACCAGAGGAGTTTGTGAGAATCACAGGAATGGAATTATTTGTTACGACAATTTCCTGAAACACAAACATTAAGTTTTCTTGAAAATCTGAGTTTGCGGTGGCTTCAATTGTATTTGCGTACAGGCTGATCAGTCTTTCTTCACGATCTTTTAGTTCATACACGAGTTGATTAGTGTACCAAATGGAAGCACCGCCAATAATTATTGCAATAATGATAACTACCCATTTGATTTGGGTTCGGTTTTGATATAAATCAATAAATTGAAAATTCTGGTTTTTCATTTTGTGCCTTAATGGCAATCAAGATAGAATCTGGGATGCTGAAAACAAAAAAGGAGCCTATAGAAGCTCCTTTTTGTTGAAAATTTATTAGACTAGTTTTTCATAAATAGCCATTTACCAAGTGTTTTGTAATTCACTTTTGTACCATGCATTAGTATTCCTATGCGATAAATTCTGCCTGCAAACCAAATTGTTCCCAAAAAGCCAATTACAAGAAGTACCATACTTAATACCAATTCCCACACTGGGACTCCAAAACCAAGTCTGCCTACCATAGTAATAGGCGAGGTAAATGGAATAATAGACAGCCAGAACGTGACTTGCCCGTTGGGTTCATTGAGTACAAACATGAACAGACCAATTATGGAAATAATCAATGGGATGGTAATTGGAAACATAAATTGCTGCGCTTCGGACGGGTTTTCGACTGCAGATCCTACCGCTGCGAATAATGCTCCATAAAGCAAATAGCCTCCAACAAAGTAAAATAAGAATACTGAAATGATGTATGCAAAAGGAATGTTATTCACCATTTCCATGATTTCAACTACTTTGGGATTTGATGCAAAATCATCGCCTGAAACTTGCGTTACATTGCCAGCTACTTGATCCATCATGGCATCGGATGGGCTTGTTAAGCCAAAGAAACTGAAAACGGCCATGGACAATACTGAAATAAGAATGATCCAAATGAGTAATTGCGCCAGTCCTACAGAAGCAATACCTAAAACTTTGCCAAGCATAAGTTGGAACGGTTTCACCGTAGAAACTACAATTTCCACAATCTTATTAGACTTTTCTTCGATTACGCCTTGCATTACTTGTGCGCCGTAAATGAAGATGAAGAGGTAAATTAAAAATCCTCCCGCATATCCAACTCCAAATGAAAGTCCAGCACTACTTTCTACTTCTTCACCAGTTTCACTTAAGTTGATGGATCTTACCGAAACACTTGTTTTTAAAGCCTCCAAAACTGCTGGATCTACTCCAGATTCTTTGAGCTTCATATCCTCAATCTGATTTTTGATACTACTTTCCAGATCGCCAATCATTGTAAGACTAGGATTAGATTTGGTATAAATAGCAATACCCGTTGGGTTGTAGATGTCGAAATCTGGTAAATGCAGAATACCAAAATCATCACTATTATTCAAATCCTCTTTCGCTTCATCTATTGTCATTTCTGACTCAACAAAATAAAAGCGGGAGGTTTCGGTAAAGTCAAATCTACCAGACTCGTCTACTACACGAACAACATCTTGTTTTACAGATTTTTGCTCGTTGATGGCCAAATAAATAAGCCCGCCCATTAAAATTGGAAATATTAATGGTGTTAGTATTGTGGCAATTAAGAAGGATTTTTTCTGAACACGGCTCAAAAATTCCCTTTGGATGATAAGTAAAACCTTATTCATAGCTTTTCTCCTTTGCTTTAGCAATAAAAATATCGTTGATACTTGGAATTTTTTCGGTAAATGAGTGCACTTCCACTTTGTTGATCAATTCCTGCAGAATTTCGTTCGGATTGATGATAGTAGAAGGAGCTTTAATTAATGATTTATTAAAATCATCACCTAGAACTTCATTTTCTATAACTTCATAGTCAGCTGTCATTCCATTTAATGAACCTTTGTATTGGACATAATACTCATTGGCTTTATAGGCACTCTTTATATCCTTGATGGAGCCGTCCAATATCTTACGTGAATGGTGAATCATCGCAATATGATCGCACAACTGCTCTACTGATTCCATTCGGTGAGTACTGAAAATAATTGTTGCTCCTTTTTCTTTTAGCTCAAGAATTTCGTCTTTAATTAAATTTGCATTGACTGGGTCAAAGCCAGAAAAGGGCTCATCTAATATGAGTAGTTTAGGGTCGTGAAGTACTGTTGAAATAAATTGGACTTTTTGTGCCATCCCTTTCGAAAGATCTTCGATGTTTTTGTTCCACCATCCTTCAATTTCAAATTTCTTTACCCACTTTTTGGTCTTTTCGGTTGATTCCTTTTTGGACAAACCGCGAAGCATCCCAAAATAAATGAGTTGTTCGCCAACTTTCATTTTTTTGTAGAGGCCTCTTTCTTCTGGCAGGTAACCGATAATCTGTATGTGCTTTTCGGCTAGCTTTTCACCTTCGATCAATACTTCACCCTTATCAGCCATGATTATCTGATTGATAATCCGAATGAGAGTGGTTTTACCAGCGCCATTGGGTCCCAGCAATCCGAAGATTGATTTCCTGGGAATGTTCATGCTAACATCTTGCAAGGCTTGATGTTTTGCGTAGCTTTTGTGAATTCCTTTTACTTCTACGATATTTTCCATTAACCCTAATTTGTTGGATAATGTGAAATTAAAGAAATATAGAAACCTTACCTATTTATCGAGACGAAAGGTCTATGGAAATGCTAAGTGGATTAATGGAAAGTTATTCGAAGGCTATTCCTTGTGCCTGAAGATGATAGAGCCCATCGCAACGTTTACGTCGAAGTTGAGTAAGTTCTCATCATCACCTTCATAGTATTGATTGGCGTACAAGTTTTTAGAAATTTCCTTGAAGTTGGAAGGGAGTGTAACAGAACAAAGTGGGGAGCTTTGTAATCTTATTAATATTGGTGATTCAGTAAAAGGCATGATTACCTCTAATTTGCCCGCACCAACGCTTGCAAATATTTCACAACTATTTTCTGATTTGTCTGAGAAGTCTAGAAGGAGCGATCCAAAGCCCACATCGGCTAATATGTGATTAGCCCTAGATTTGTTGATCTTATGGATTTCTAATGATCCCAAATCTACCTGCACTAAAAAGCTGTCCATTTCCACTAAATTAGCATCCCCTGTAAGGTAACCAACTTTCACATCGGCACTCCCGGTATAGATTCTGAGCTTTTCTACTGCCAATCCAGACAAATCCAGGTAGGCATTACCAACACCATAATGTAAATCAAGATCGTATGGTTTTTTATCCGAAAGATAAATATTGTAATTCTGCTTGGATTCAGACCTTTTTGATCCAAGCATTTTCATCGCCAATACATTTTCGGCTTTTCTGTTGCCTCCTTGTAATTTGAATTCAGCATGTAAAATACCTTCCCGCAATTCTGTGCTCATGATGGGATCTAAAAGCTGAGGTTCAGCATTACCATAAACCATTATGGTTTTACCAATATTTCCGGGACGAATAAAGCAGGAGGCGGAAGGAGCGGATAAACTGAATCTGACTCTTTCGAAAGAGTTGTCTTCATGAACCACGTATTGTGTTTTTTTCTGGGCTAGAGCTGCAAAACTAATACAGGTTGCTGCCAAAAATAATATTATCCTAAAATGCATACCTCTTAGAAACGGCTCAGCGGAAAAACTGGTTACAAATTGTAGAAAATAATTTGAGTTTGAGCTAATAAAAAATGGAAGCCAAATCAGCTTCCATTTTTTCTCTATTAATATGTAATATTTTCTAAAAGAATTCTTTTATTTTCTCGAAGAATCCTTTTTCATTTTTACCTGGGTCTGGAGTAAAGTTTGGTGAATCTCTGAGTGATTCTAAAATGGCTTTTTCCTCTTTCGAAAGTTGCTTTGGTGTCCACACATTCACATGTATTAATTGATCACCTCGGCCATAG
This sequence comes from Peijinzhouia sedimentorum, assembly GCF_049340005.1. Taxonomy (NCBI): domain Bacteria; kingdom Pseudomonadati; phylum Bacteroidota; class Cytophagia; order Cytophagales; family Peijinzhouiaceae; genus Peijinzhouia; species Peijinzhouia sedimentorum. The sequence continues at coordinate 532,189 of NZ_JBMPIY010000002.1, read as the reverse complement.
CCATTTAGTTCTTTAATTCCCTTTCCTCTTAGTCGTAATATTTTACCACTCTGAGTTCCTGGTTCTACTTTTATTTTAACCAATCCATCAATTGTAGGTACTTCTAAGTTTGTTCCTAACGTGGCGTCTATAAAGCTGATGTACAAATCGAATACGATATTGTTGCCATCTCTTTTGAGTTTGTCATCTTCTTTTTCCTCAATTAGGATCAACAAATCACCAGCAACCCCACCAGTTGGAGGCATATTTCCTTTGCCTGTCATTGTGAGTTGCATGCCTTCGCCTACACCAGCAGGGATTTTAATAGAGATAACTTCTTCTTGAGGTTTTAGTCCTGAACTATCCACTCCTGGAGGTCTCTTGTCTATAATTTGACCAGAGCCTTGACAAACTGGACAAGTGCTTGAAGACACCATTTGACCTAACATGGTATTCACCACTTTGCGCACTTGGCCTGCACCTTTACAATGATCGCAACTTTTATATGTAACGCCCTCAGCGGTAACTAGACGACTTACTTTGATTTTTTTCTCCACGCCGTGAGCAATCTCATCTAAGCTAAGTTTAAGTTTGATTCGAAGGTTGCTTCCTTTACGAGTACGTCTACCGCTTCCGCCTCCGCCTCCGAAAAAGCTATCAAATGGACTGCCTCCCCCACCTCCACCGCCGAAGATGTCGCCAAACTGAGAGAAAATGTCATCCATAGACATTCCTCCTCCACTAAATCCACCGCCATTGCCCATACCTGCATGGCCAAAGCGATCGTATTTAGCTTTTTTATCTGGATTGCTAAGTATTTCGTAAGCCTCTGCAGCTTCTTTGAATTTATCCTCAGCTGTAGGGTCGTCAGGATTTTTGTCTGGGTGAAATTTGATTGCAATTTTACGGTATGCTTTTTTAATTTCATCCGCAGAAGCATTCTTATCTACACCTAGTATTTCGTAATAATCTCTTTTAGCCATAATTATGCTCCTATTACTACTTTGGCAAAACGAATAACTTTATCGCCAAGCAAGTAGCCGCTTTCTACAACATCTACAATTTTCCCTTTTAATTCATCTTTAGGAGCAGGTATTTGAGTAATTGCTTCATGCAGGTCGGTTGTGAAGTCACTGCCTTCTTCCAACTCCATTTTCTTCAATCCTTTTTGCTCTAAAGTCTTGATAAGCTTATGATAGATAAGTAGGAAACCATCCAATGCAGGATCTTTATCTTCTGATTGCTCAAATGCTTTCTTAGCTCTAGAGAAATCGTCAACCACAGGAAGAAGTGATTTGATCAAATCTTCATTGGCGGTACTTATTAGCTCTAATCTTTCCTTTGAGGTTCTCCTTCTGTAATTCTCAAATTCTGAAAATAGCCTTAAATGCTTATCCTTAGCTTCGGCAATTTCAATTTCCAATTGCTGTATTTTTTCGGCAGATTCATCAGTTTTCGACTGATTATCATTGGAATTTTCCTCCGGATTTTGATTTTCTGGATTATCCTGGATTAATTCTTCTTGTTCTCCCATTTGTTGTTTTTCGTCGGTTGTTTCTTTGTCCTTTTTCATTGCTCTTAAATACAATCTGAGCCAAGAGGTCAAATTGTTTGCCAAAGGAAATTTTGGTGACAATTTGGCACTACTGCAATTGTTTCCAGAGAATATCTTTTAGTTCATCTATGCCCTCATTTGTCATAGACGATAGACAAAGCTTAGGCAAATCAGCAGGTAGCTTTTTGAGAAGTTTTACTTGATCCTTTTCAGAAATCAAATCTGATTTAGAGATAGCAATTACTCTTTTCTTATCAAGTAGTTCAGGATTGTATTTGGTAAGTTCTTTCAAAAGGATGTTGTAATCCTTTTTCACATTTTCAGAGTCGGCAGGAATCATGAAAAGTAGAATTGAGTTTCGCTCAATATGTTTGAGGAATCTTATGCCCAATCCTTTACCTTCAGCTGCTCCTTCTATAATTCCTGGGATGTCAGCAACTACAAATGACTTGTCATCATAGTAGCGCACCACGCCAAGATTGGGAACCAAGGTGGTAAATGGATAATCTGCAATTTCTGGTTTGGCAGCGGAAATCACTGAAAGCAAAGTCGATTTTCCAGCATTTGGGAAACCAACCAAACCTACGTCGGCAAGAACTTTTAGCTCTAGAATGATCCATTCCTCAATGCCTGGTTCTCCTGGCTGAGCATACCTTGGAGCTTGTTTGGTGGAAGTTTTGAAATGGTCATTGCCCATACCTCCACGACCACCAGGAGTAAGTACGTATTCTTGTCCATCTTCCGTGATCTCAAATCTAGTTTCTCCAGTTTCGGCATCTTTTACTACTGTGCCTAATGGAACTTCTAAGATTACATCCTTCCCATCGGCTCCAGTTTGGTTTTTTGCAGATCCATTAACACCGTCCTCAGCTGTTACGTGCTTTTTGTATTTCAAATGAAGCAACGTCCATAATTGCGAGTTTGCGCGTAGGATTACACTTCCTCCTTTTCCTCCATCACCACCATCAGGGCCGCCTTTTGGGACGTACTTTGCCCTCATAAAATGGATTGATCCTGCCCCGCCTTTGCCTGAACGTGAGCAGAATTTTACGTAATCGATGAAGTTAGAAGAAGCCAAAATTGATGGATTATAAAGAATTAATAATTGTTGAGATATTGTCAAAAATACCATCGATGGTACCCACTCCATTTACCTTATGAAGCTTGCCTTGGGCAGCATAATGCTCAGCTACAGGGAAAGTTTCTTTTTCGTAAACCTGAATACGAGTGTTTATTTTTTCATCATTTTGATCATCCACTCTGCCAGAAGTTTTGCCTCTTTCTTTGATTCTTTCGCGTAGCTCATTATGAGGTACTTCTAAAGAAATCATAGCAGAAACTGGATTACCCTTTTTGGTCAATAGCGCATCTAGAGCCTCAGCCTGAGCAACAGTTCGAGGAAATCCATCGAATATGATTCCTTTTACACTGCCATTTTCATTGATTTTGTCATCGACCATGCCAATAACAACCTCATCTGGAACAAGATGCCCTTCGTCCATATATTTACGGGCTAGTAATCCTAGTTCTGTTCCTTCACTCAAATGCTTACGAAATAGATCGCCAGTTGAAATATGAAGAAGATTGTATTTTTCTATCAATTTGGCACTTTGTGTACCTTTACCTGCGCCAGGAGGGCCAAACAAAATTAAATTCAACATAGGGTTTTTGTTTTGAGAAGACATTGCCTTCATTCTTTCAATTGATATATATGATTAAGATTTCTGCCTAAACCATCATAGTCAAGGCCATAACCTACAACAAATTTATTCGGTATTTCGAAGCCCACGTATTTTACTTCTAAAGGCTTTTTAAGTGAATCAGGTTTTAACAATAAAGTTGCTACTTCTATACTTGCAGCACCTAATTCAGAAAAATCTTCTAAGATTTCCGTCATTGTGAGTCCAGTATCAACTATATCCTCCACAATAATCAAATGCCTTTTAAATACATTTTCTGTTAATCCTACGAGCTTTTTTACTTTGCCTGTACTTTGAGTTTTGCTATAACTTGCCACTTTGATAAATGAAACCTCAGTGTCAATACTAATGTTTCTTACCAGATCTGATGCAAACACAAATGACCCATTAAGTATTCCAATAAGTAGTGGATTTTTGTCGTGATAATCCTCACTAATTTTTTTAGACAGTTCACGAACTCTATCTAGGATTTTGATTTCATCCATGTAGATAGAAAACTCCTTGTCTTTTAATGTAATGGAATTGTAGGTCATTATCTTTTGCAATTTAATTGGAGGATTTTGATTGCTATATTCTCTCCAATAAATGGCGAAATTACAAACTATTTACAGAAGAACGACAGACCTCAAGCGAATAGATTAAAAGCGGGAGGAATTAATCCAACTCTTCAAAGAATTTTTTGTAAAGAGCTAGCATACTTTTCACATCCTTTTTATTCACTTTTTCACTTGGTGTATGCGCTCCATGGATTGGAGCTCCTACAAAACACCAGTCAATAGGATAGGGAGAAGTTTGCAATTCGCGGCCATCACTTGAACCTCCCGCTTCTACCTCTCGCTGAAATGGGATCTCCGATCTTTCAGCAATTGAAGTTATTTTATCAATAAATTTCTTTCTAGGTAAATTAATGTCTCTCAGTGATATAGCAGTTCCTTTTCCATGATGCACGCCATCAGTTACCCAAGTGATATCTGAAATTAGAGCCTTTTGTACTCCAAATTCTTCTACCATGAATTTAGCTAAAAAGGGTACGCTTCCACCACCATGTTCTTCCCAAGTGCTGAATACTAGCAAGCCATTTTCTAAGGTTTCTGCCAATTTCAATAAATTGAATACCCCCAAGCGATTGTCCAAATATGCAGTGGTGATATAATCTCTAGTTTCTTTGAAATCCACCTCATAGGAAAGCGGAGTACCCGATGCGATACCCCTACCAAATTGATAAAAAGCATGCCCTTCTGGATCGGAAATGAGCTTGCATCTGATCAAACCAAGTGAATCCTCACCCACAAGAAATGTCCCATCTTCCGCATCCGGTGAGCCTACTGATACCAATTGGTTTTCGTAGCGAACTGTAAAGCCGACAGTATCAATATGAGCAAAAGCAGCCAATTTTGGCTTGCCAAATGCCAACACAAGTGTATCCTGAAAACCGTCACCATAATATAGTGTAGGTTGTTTATCCCATTTGGGCGAGGTCTCTTTCACATATTCGATAATAAAATCTCGGATGTTTGCTTCGTCACCAGATGTGCCTTGTACTTCGCAAAGCTGCTTTAATAGATCATATTCCTTCATTATTTGCAAAGCTAACAGCTAATTGATTGAAGAAGGATTTTTTATCTATTTTTGTCATCTTAAATCATCCATCATGCTATTCAATTTATCAGAATCAGCTTCCATTGCAAGCCATTTCCTTTCTGAAATCCGGGAAGTCAATATCCAAAAGGATAGACTTAGATTTAGAAGAAATATGGAAAGACTGGGCGAAATTCTAGCCTATGAATTGTCCAAGGAATTAGACTATTCTCCAGCGCATGTGAGTACCGTTTTGGGCGAGGCAAGTTTTGATGAATTGCGAGAGTTTCCTATTATTATTACCATCCTGAGAGCAGGATTACCGCTTTATCAAGGAATTTTAAATTACTTCGATAGGTCTGACTCTGGCTTTGTAGGAGCTTACCGAGCGCATAAAGGAACTGAGCCTGAATTCGAAATCAAAACTGATTACTTAGCTTGCCCAAATTTGGATGATCGTATTTTGATTTTAGCCGACCCAATGTTGGCAACTGGCCGATCTTTGGTAGATGGGATGAATATGATTTTGAAAAATGGCAAACCAAAGTTTGTTCATATTGTGTCTGTCATTGCTACCCCAGAAGGTATTCGGCATTTGAATGAAAACTTTCCTGTTCCTTTTAAAATTTGGACAGCAGCAGTAGATGCAGGACTCAATACGAAATCCTACATTGTTCCTGGATTAGGCGATGCTGGAGATTTGAGTTTCGGAGATAAACTATAAAAAGGAAATCATTATTATGCAGGATTATTTACTGCTCTTGGCAGGATTAGTTGTATTAATAGCGGGAGGTGAAGGATTGGTTAGAGGAGCCTCTTCTTTAGCGCTAAAGTTCAGTATTTCACCACTAGTGGTAGGATTGACAATCGTAGCTTTTGGCACCTCAGCGCCCGAATTATTGATAAGCCTTACCTCTGCACTCAAAGGCAGTCCCGATTTGGCTATGGGAAATGTAGTAGGCTCCAATATCTGCAATATTGCTCTAATCCTTGGTTTAACGTCGATAATTTCCCCAATGGGCGTAAGTAAAGACTCCCGTCTGATCGATTGGCCTGTATGCATGGGCGCCTCGTTGCTACTTTACTTCTTTGTGCTCAATGGAATTCTCACTTGGATTGAAGGTAGCATATTTGTTTTCTTGTTGGTAAGCTACAACGTGTTTCTCATTCGTAAATCGCGTAAAGCAAACAAGCAATTGGAAGGATATGTAGCGGAAAATCATAGTACAAAGTCTTATTTGAAAGATATTTCCTTCATACTTATTGGAGTGGTAGGCTTATATTTTGGGGCAGAATGGTTTGTCGAAGGAGCGAAAAATATTGCAACTTTGATGGGTATAAGCGAAAGAGTAATAGGCCTTACTGTCGTGGCACTAGGTACAAGTTTGCCCGAATTAGTTACTTCAGTTGTGGCTGCATTTCGAAAGCAAATGGATATGGCTTTGGGCAATATTATAGGGTCAAATGTTTTTAATGTCTTAAGCATTTTGGGGATTACTAGCATTATCATCCCTATTCAAGTATCGCCAGATATCATTCGTGTAGATATGATTTGGATGCTCATCATTACTGCTATGCTTTTCCCGATGATGGTTTTATTTAGAAAAATTACCAGAGTGGAGGGATTTATTTTATTAGGCACTTATGTTGCATACGTGCTTACGGTAATGAATTAATATGACCCTAGACCTTTTCTTGCAGTATTTCGCAATTTTTTCAGCGAGTATTTTCAAATTTATAGCTGGCCCAATATTGGGGATGACCACAGGCACTGATAGTTGGATTACAGCTTTGCTTACGGCGGGAGGTATGATGACTGGTGTAATCGCCATCACCATTGCTGGCAAACCAATGAGAACTTTCATCAATAAGAAGTTCTTTTCAAAAAGAAAGAAATTTACAGCTAAAAACAGACGCTTCGTCAAGTTGTGGGGCAGTTATGGTGTATTTGGTGTTTCTTTTCTTACGCCTGTTATTCTCAGCCCAATTGGCGGGTCATTACTAGTTGCGAGTATGGGTGGCAAAACCTCCCGCATTCTCCTTTGGATGTCGGTGAGTGCAATCTTTTGGGGAATTATCTTCTCCCAAGGCATTTTCTTATTTGCCGATTATTTCAAATCTTAATTTTGGGGTGGTTCCGTGGAATTGCTATTCTTCCAAATTCTCATCAGGCATTATTTCTATATCCTGAATAAGCACTCTTTTAGAAATTCTTTTACCTGTAGTAGTCGCTGCAAGTCCACCTAAAGCGGTTTCTTTATACCTAGCTTCCATGCTTTGGCCGATTTCGCCCATTGCTTCCACACATTCATCTACAGGAATTACAGCATCTACATTGGCTAGGGCAATTTGAGCGGATGAAAAGGCAATAGCTGCGGCACTGGCATTTCTTACCACACATGGGATTTCCACCAAACCTGCCACAGGATCGCAAACTAAGCCTAGCATACATTGGATGGTAATGCCCACGGCATTGAAAATTTGATCTACATTTCCACCCAAACAATAAACCAAAGCGCCGGAACCCATTGCAGCAGCTGAGCCAGTTTCTGCTTGGCAGCCGCCCACTGCTCCAGCCAATGAAGCTTTTTTCTCGATAATCAATCCTATGCCAGCTGAAATTAAAATACCCTCCAACATTTTTTGATCATCGGTATTGTGGATTTCTTGCATAGTTGTGAATATACCTGGTAAAATGCCCGAAGCTCCCGCAGTAGGAGCGGCAACCACTTTACCCATACAAGAATTTACTTCTTTGGCCGCTAATGCTCTAGATATTAGTTTTTTAAATTCAGGCGTCAGCACATTCAATGGGTGGTTATAAACCTTTTTTGCGCCGTTATTGATCATCCCTGAACGGGAGGTCATGTCTTCTTCAAGGCCAGTTTTCACAGCGTCTTTCATTACATCATATGCCTTTTGTAATCCTTCATAAATGGCCTCTTTATTTGTGCCTTTCTGCGAAATTTCAAATTCGAGTACAGTATCAAATAAAGTCTGATTATGCTCTTGGGCGTAATTTTTCCAGCCCTCGAAGGAGTCAAATAGAAATGCCATGATTCAATTATTTTGGGTCTACTCTCAATACGAATGTCGGCAATTTACGTTCGAACTCAATGGTAATAGCCAATAGATATATTTATTCCCTTACTATATTTGCGCCATGAAATTGAAAAACGACTTGATATTAAGAGCCGCTCGTGGTGAAAAGACAGAAAGAACACCTGTATGGATGATGAGACAAGCCGGAAGGATATTGCCAGAATATAGGGCTGTGCGGGAGAAAATGAGCGGATTTATCGAGTTGGCCAAAACACCTGAGCGAGCTGCCGAAGTAACTTTGCAACCGGTAGATCTGCTTGGTGTAGATGCTGCCATTATCTTTTCCGATATTTTGGTAATACCCGAAGCAATGGGTTTGCCTTACGAAATGGTTGAAAAGAGAGGTCCATTTTTCCCAAATACAGTTCGGACGCAAGCAGATTTATCCAAAATAAGAATTTCAAATGCTGCAGAAGATTTGAAATATGTGACTGATGCTATCAAAATAACTAAAAAAGAGCTGAATGGACGTGTACCTTTAATCGGTTTTGCTGGTGCACCTTGGACGATTTTTGCTTATATGACGGAAGGTTCCGGCAGCAAAACTTTCTCTACGCCGCGTATGCTGTTGTACAATGAGCCTGCTTTTGCGCATCAATTATTGCAGATGATTACGGACAGCACCATTGATTACTTGAAAGCTCAAATTGCTGCTGGAGCAGATATGGTTCAGCTATTCGATTCATGGGCTGGGATATTGCCAGCCTATCATTACAGCGAATTTAGCATGCGATATATTCGACAAATATGTGAGGCAATTACAGAAGTGCCTGTAACTGTATTTGCAAAAGGCGCATTCTTCGCGCTTGAAGAAATGGCCGATTTGCCTTGTCGTACCATCGGATTAGATTGGAATATGGGAATAGAAGCAACAAGGAAAATCATTGGTAATGATAAAACATTGCAAGGAAATTTAGATCCTGCTGCACTTTATGGCACATCAAAAGAAGTGCAAAAAGCTACAGAAAGAATGTTGGATCAGTTTGGGCCTCATAAGCATATTGCCAATTTGGGACATGGCTTGTATCCGGATATTAATCCACACAATGCCAAGGTGTTTGTAGAAACTGTGAAGGAATATAGCTCAAAAATGCCTCGCTAGAATCAGTGGGATGGACACTTTTCAACCGTCCTCCGTCAACCCATTTTCCTTCATCAACGTTTGCCGTATTCCGTTAGCTAAAAATATCCACCAAAAAATCACCAAAATCACCACCAAAAACAGTCCTGAATTTCCTTCAATTTCCAAAGCCTAATCAGCTCATTATCCATGCACATTTCGTCCAGTTTTAGCCCAAATTATGCCCAAATCAACCAACCTCTTTGCAGAAAGTCATTTTCTCGGAAATATTCAAATACTATTATTTTCAATAAGTAAATTGAAAATATGAATTTTTTTTCACTCGATTTTAGCCCATTTTAGTGGGTGTTTACCTTAGGGTTTCCTTGTGCTTTCCTTGTCTTCCCATTGTGCTTTAATTGTACGGAACCTCGCACAAAACGAATAAAGCGAATAAAACGCAGAAAGTACCATAAAACGAAAAAAACGAATATCACGAAAAATGTGCAATAAACGCATATTACGAATAAAACGCACATTCATTTTTTTATCCCTAAAGGATTCATCAAATTAGTTCAAAGCCGAAGCAAACCACCCAAAATGGAGGGTGCTGCCAGGCAAAAAAAATACGATGATCATTGAGCGAAATTTGACTCAAAATCGCAAATTTTCGCCTAAAGATCAATGCCCAAAATACGTCCAATTTTTTAAAAAGACCCTCAAGGTTTCGAAAACCTTGAGGGTCTCCCACCGCACTCATTTTTTTCAACGGAACGAAATAGACCGAAGTTTGGAGCTAGGCTCCAAGATTCTCATCACGACCCAATCATTCAACAAGGTATCCCACTTCCTTGCATAGCCAAGTTGATGTTGAAGAGCTCTCGATGCATCGTAAGAAAAGCTATAGTACACCCCAATGTATTCGCATTGACTGACCAATAACCGCCTCTTGATTGGGTTGAAACTCCTTGAAAAGGTTCATTTACTTGGTATAATCAGCAATAAATACTCTAGTCATCTCTTGTAAGGAGGCAATTTCTTCATCAGTTGAGCCAGAGCCGATATGCTTAAGAATTACACGCTTACTGTCTTGATAGCTCTAAACCTAGACAGCCTGAGATGTCCCCTTTGTTTTTACAACTCTTATGTGCAGCATTTGACCCTATTAGTGCGGTCAAACTAACTGAAAAATGAGATATCTTGTTGTAAATCAATCCCTATTTTTTTGAAAGACTCAGATGTGGACAAGTCAGGAAGGAATATAGCTCAAAATGCCTCGCTAGAATCAGCGGGAGAAAATCTACTCTAAGATGTTTTTCTTTATTGCCTCTTCCATTAGCCTTTCTTTTGGAACTGGCACTACGCCTATATATTCACAAACTAAGCCGCCACCAAGATTTGCCAATGCAGCTAATTGTTTGGAGGGCATTTTCACGGCTAAGCCAATTGCCGCAATACTAATTACCGTATCTCCTGCGCCGGATACATCTGAAATAAGGCGAATATGAGCCGGAATCCATGTTTTTTCTTTGCCAGTGTCATAATAGAGTCCTTTTTCGGAAAGTGTTACGAGCACTTGTTCGGCATCTAATTCCTCCCGCAATTTTTCTACTGCAAGCTGTATATCAGCTTCATTAGATGAATCAATATCTATCTTAAGGCCTTCACGGAGTTCTTTCAAATTTGGTTTGAAAAGCGTGACTCCTTTGTAATTTAAGAAATTGACCTTCTTTGGATCAACTACCACAGGGATATTATGCGCATTGGCAATTTCGATGGTTTTGACAATGATATCGGGAGTAATTGTTCCTTTATCATAATCTTCGAAAATGATTACATCCGATTCTGGAATAAGCTGGCTAATTAATTGAGTGAGACTTCTTTCTTCCAATGCTTGAAGTGGGAGGTCGGATTCCGTGTCAACGCGAAGCATGTGCTGTGAGCCAGAAAGTATCCGTTCTTTAAGAGTAGTAATTCTTTTGTTGCTCTGGATAATTCCACGTGTTTGCATTCCACGTGTTTTCATTATTTGGATAAAGTCGCTACCATCTTTGTCATCACCTATGATGGAGCAAAGAATGGGTGTCGCTCCTAATGCAAGTACATTAAGAGCAACGTTTGCTGCACCACCAAGTCTCTTTTCTCTTTTGACTGCATGTACAACAGGCACTGGAGCCTCAGGAGAAATTCTATCCACTTTGCCCCAAATGTAGGAATCCACCATTACGTCGCCAATAATCAATGCTTTGGCACCTTTGAAGGATTCGAATAGATTTTCTACCGAGCTCATATCAGTTTACTAATTATTTTAAGGTTACTAGTAAATTCTTAATCCTTTTCAATGCATCGATAAGGTCGTCATTGGAAGCGGCAAAAGAAATACGAATACACTCTGGTGAACCAAATGCGCCACCTGTTACCACAGAAACATGGGCTTCTTTCAGGATATAAAGGGCCAATTCGTCGGCATTATTGATGGTAGTAGTTCCATCACTCTTGCCGAAATAATGGCTCACATCCGGGAATGCATAGAAGGCGCCTTCTGGGTCATTCATTTTGATATTTGGTATTTCACTTAGCCGATCCATCACTAGTTTTTTGCGCTCCTTATACACTTTACCCATTGCAATAGTAGGGCTTAGATCTCCAGAAATAGCAGCTAGAGCAGCTCTTTGTGCGATGCTACATATACCCGAGGTGAACTGACCTTGAATTTTTTCGCAAGCTTTGGCAATGCTAACAGGAGCTGATACATAGCCAACTCTCCAGCCTGTCATGGCAAATCCTTTCGAAAAGCCATTTACAGTAATAACTTGATCTTTTACTTCAGGGAATGTACCAATGCTAATATGTTTGCCGCTGAAATTGATGTGTTCATAAATTTCATCTGCAATAATAAACACATTTGGATGCTTGCTCATTACTTGCGCAATGGCTTTTAGTTCATCTTTAGAAAATACCGCACCTGTTGGATTGCAAGGTGATGAATAAATAATGGCTTTGGTTTTATCAGTAATTGCAGCCTCTAATTGTGCTGCTGTGGCTTTGAAACCTTGCTCTACTCCGCCATGAATATATACTGGAGTACCTTCTGCTAATTTGATGATTTCCGCATAGCTCACCCAAAAAGGGCTAAATACAACTACTTCATCACCAGGGTTTAGTAAGCACATCATCACGTTGGCGATTGACTGCTTAGCACCAGCTGATACAACGATGTTCTCAGCTTGAGATTCGAGACCATTTTCCTCCCGCAATTTTTTAGCAATAGCTTGTCTCAAATCTGGGTAGCCTGCTACTGGTGGGTAGGTAAACCATTTCCCCTCATCTACAGCATCTTTTGCAGCTTCGCGAATATGATCTGGTGTAGCAAAATCAGGCTCTCCAAGGCTTAGGGAGATTACATTTACACCTTGAGACTTCAGCTCTCTAGCTTTGGCGGCCATAGCCAAAGTTGCTGATTCTTCCATGTTTTTTATTCTATTAGATAGAAATTCCATTGCGTATTTTTCTGATAAAGTAAAGACTAATTCGTCCGCAAATAAAGGGATTTTATGTGTTGAGTTAAAATTATTGTTCGTAAAGGGTTCTACTCAGGATACTCCGTCCTAATGTTATTTCATCGGCATATTCAAGTTCACCTCCTATCGGGATCCCACGGGCAATTGTGCTAATTTTGACTCCAGCATCTTTTAGTTTTTTGGTGATATAAAATGCCGTAGTATCACCCTCCATAGTTGATGGGAGCGCAAAAATAATTTCCTTGATTTCGCTTCCTTCTGCAAATACTCTGTGAATAAGGCTTTCAATTTTTAAGTCACTTGGGCCAACTCCTGATACAGGTGAAATAATGCCGCCTAGCACATGATATTTGCCCTGATATTGGGAAGTATTTTCAATCGCCAATACATCTTGAATATTTTCTACCAAACAAATGATGCTTGGGTCTCTTTTGTGCGAAGAGCAGATTTGGCAAACCTCAGCATCAGAGATATTGTGACACTGCTTACAATAGTGAATGTCTTTTCTTAAATGTGTGATTGCCGCGGCAAGGTCGGTCGTCTCTTGTTCGTTTTCTTTGAGGAGGTACAATACCAGCCGTAATGCAGTCTTTTTTCCAATGCCAGGAAGTTTCGAAATCTCATTTACGGCATTTTCTACCAGCTTGGAAGGGAAGTTCATTTAGTATGTTTGGATTAAAGTACTGCTGCGTTAATGCCAGCGTCAAGTATTGCTTCTTTCATTGGCACTAATTCTTCTTCTGTGCCTTTTTTTACTGAGCACTTACCTTTATAATGGATAATTAGCGTGCATTGTTCTGCCTGATGCTTGCTATGTTTGCATACTTTAATGAGTGTGTCGATTACATGATCGAAGGTATTTACTTCATCATTAAATACAACTAGCTCTTTGTCATCAACCAGTTCAAGGGTTTCGGTGACTACTTCTTCCTGATATTTGGTTAATTCGATTATCATATGAACTATTTATTGGCAAAATTAAAGAAAAATGAACAATTTGGCCGCTTTCTAATTCGCAAATGAATCCACTCGTTACATTATCTATACTTGCAGCCTATTTTGGAGTATTACTCCTGATATCTTATTTCACTGGTAAAGGTGCTACAAATTTAACCTTTTTTACTGCCAATCGCCAAAGTCCTTGGTATTTGGTGGCATATGGGATGATTGGAGCATCACTTTCAGGAGTTACTTTTATCTCAGTGCCCGGCGAAGTTGGTGCTACAGCCTTTTCATATTTTCAAGTAGTGTTGGGCTACATGGTAGGCTATTTTGTAATAGCGACTGTATTGATGCCGCTGTATTACAGAATGAACACGCTCACAATTTATGGGTATTTGGAGCAGCGATTTGGTTTCTGGGCATATAAAACAGGTGCTTTCTTTTTTATTTTAAGTAGAGTTGTTGGTTCTTCTTTTCGATTGTTTTTAGTAGCAAGCGTATTGCAATTAGCTGTTTTCAATGCTTGGGAAGTTCCGTTTTGGGTTTCGGTTTTGGTTACGGTAATTCTTATTTGGCTTTACACCTTTCGTGGTGGCATCAAAACCATTGTGTGGACGGATACATTGCAGACCACTTTTATGCTTTTGGCCGTTCTGGCAAGTATTCGCTTAATTTCCAATGAGCTTGATTTCAGTTTTACAGAAATGATTTCCTCCGTAAGAGAAAGTGAATATTCTCAAATCTTCTTTTGGGATTGGAAGGATGGCAAGAGTTTTTTCAAGCAATTCACCTCTGGTGCTTTTATAGCTATTGTGATGACAGGATTGGATCAAGATATGATGCAAAAAAACTTGACCTGCCGCAATCTGAAAGATGCTCAGAAAAACATCTTCTGGTTTAGTCTCACACTAATTATTGTCAACTTATTTTTCCTAGTATTGGGTGTATTGCTATATCAATATGCATTTGCCAAAGGAATTGATATCCCCCTTCGCACGGACAATCTGTATCCAATGTTGGCATTAGATTATTTTCCTACGGCAATAGGTATTCTCTTTTTGTTGGGAATTACTGCTGCAGCATATTCTAGTGCTGATTCAGCTATGACTGCACTTACAACTAGTTTTTGTGTAGATATTCTGGGATTGGATGGAAAAGAGAATGAAAATGCAGGTCAGAAAACAAGGATGAAAGTACATGTTGGTTTTACTATTGTCATTTTTGCTGTGATAATCCTCTTCGAAATAATGAATGACGAAAGTGTAATCAATTCGATATTCAAAGCTGCCGGGTACACATATGGGCCACTATTGGGTTTGTATTCATTTGGCTTGATGATGAAGAGAAATATTAAAGATAAATGGGTGCCATTGGTTTGTATAATCTCGCCTATTATGAGCTTTATTATCAATCTTAATTCTGTAGAATGGCTAAATGGCTATCAATTTGGGTTTGAGATTTTAATCCTCAATGGCTTGCTCACATTTATAGGCTTGCTATTTATATCAAAAAAAGCGGGAGGTTGATAGGATTGGAATAATCTGACCCAATTACAACAGCTCAATGGCTGGATCCCAAAAATGCTTTTCGAAATCTACTACTTGGTCGTTTTCTACTTTCACACCTTCAGCTTCTAGTAATGCTTGCATTGCAGTGGGTGTTTGGAAAAAATGCTTGCCAGTAAGTAGACCAATTCTATTCACTACTCGTTGGGCTGGCACATCGGGATGTGGGTTTTTATTTAATGCCCAACCCACCATGCGAGATGAACTTTTGGCACCGAGATATGCTGCTATTGCTCCGTAGGTGGTTATCCTCCCGCTCGGGATGAGCTTGGCTACATCTAAAACAGCTTGATAAAACTCTTTACCTTTCATTCTCTATCTGTTCAGAATTTTTTATCACCGTTTGGATCACCTCTTTAATCTTTCTCAATATTTTTCCCTTAGCCTGATCATTTTTCTGACTTAGCTCCACCGAAAACTCATAAGCTATACCTTCCTTTTTTATTTCTTTTATTAAAAGGTTATCTGAATTTTCTACCAGTAAAGAATTGTGTTCAGAGATGCCTTCCAAAATGGCAGCGTTAAGAGCCTCATCCGTAATGGAATGATTACTTGGAAGCTCAAATCCGAAAGTGACTTTTCGAAGGCTCAATTCTGAATAACTTATTAATTGTCCTGTGATGATTGCACTATTGGGGATCAATATTTTGTCTCCATCGATATTTTCCAATACGATATTGAGGAAATTGATATCGATGATTTTCCCATTGTATTCACCTATTTTAATGTAATCGTTTAAAGCAAGCTGATCACCAAACATCATGATAAGTCCATTGATCATATTGTTAATGTAATCTTTCGAAAGGATTGCAATTGCTGCTGCTACAATAGTGATGGAGGTGAAAAATTTCTCTACATCCACCCCAGATGTAATCAATAATGCCAGTATTAAAATGAAATTGGTTAGGAAAGAAGCAATTCTATTGATGCCAAGTAGAAAAGTGTCTTTAAATTCTGAATTTCTGTTTTTGCGTTTCAGATAGAAATAAACCAATACAATACGCCCAATGGAGATAAGCAATGCACCAGAAAGATAAAATAGCAAGCCATCGATAAGACTTGATGGAATATTCCATTCTCGCAATTGATTTGAATAGCTATTTCTAAAATAAAGTAAGCTAAAAAGGATAATTAATTTCAGTATAAAAAAGCCTCTTCTTCTAAGCTCTTTTTTGTTAAAAAGGTCACTTTTGCTCTTCATAAGAGTATTAATTGATTTTGAATTCTGTACGAAATTGGTTCTTTGTTATAGCTATGAACCCTTTACATTATAATTGCTGTTAATCGTTATCATTAAAAGCAAAATGGACTTACTTTTGCAGTCTAATTTAACTCCAGCGTTCAGTCCGGTAAATATACTGAACAATAATAGAGCAAATGGCAAATACCCAATCCGCACTTATAAGAAAAACTGAAAAATTATTAGTAGAAGTTGGCCTTATCACGCGCTTTATTGGTCGCTACTTTAGGGAAGTTTTCACTGGGCCGTTCGAACTACGCGAAACGGTAAGACAATGCTATGAGGTTGGCTACAAAGCCCTCCCGCTCATTAGCGTTACTTCACTAATTGTAGGCTTGGTTTTTACAAGACAATCGAGACCATCACTTGAAGAATTCGGTGCAGCTAGTTGGTTGCCGGCTTTGATTTCTATTGCAATCGTAAGAGCATTAGGGCCGCTGATTACAGCCATTATTTGCGCAGGTAAGGTAGGTTCTCAAATAGGAGCAGAGCTTAGCTCGATGAAAGTAACTGAGCAAATAGACGCAATGGAAGTGAGTGGTTCTAAGCCATTTAGATATTTAGTGGTTACGAGAGTTACTGCTATGACATTGATGCTGCCAGTATTGGTTGCCTATGCAGATACAGTCGCTTTATTTGGCGGTTATTTGTCTGTAAGTGGGACAGAGCTCACTTCGATACAGTTATACTTTAATCAAGTATTTGAGGCAGTTAGTTTTTTGGATGTAGTGTCCTCATTTATTAAGTCTTTATTTTTTGGGATGTGTATTGGTTTAGTAGCCTCGTATAAAGGCTACAATTCTACTAAAGGCACCGAAGGAGTGGGTAAGGCTGCCAATACATCTGTTGTAGTCTCCATGTTTTTGATATTCATATTGGAGCTATTTGCTCTTCAAATCACTAATCTTTTCCGTTGATAATGACTCCAGCAGCAAAAGATACTAAAGAAACAGTAATTGAGATCAAAGGTCTAAAGAAGGCTTTTGGAGACTTAGTAATACTTAGGGATGTAAACTTGAGCCTAATGAAAGGTGAAAACCTTGTGGTGTTGGGTAGATCAGGACAAGGTAAATCTGTGTTGATCAAGTGTATTGTAGGTTTGTTGCAAGCAGATAGCGGTAGTATAAATGTATTAGGTAAAGAAGTAACTCAGCTTAATACCAATGAGTTGGATCAATTACGATTGAAAGTTGGATTCAATTTTCAGAATAGTGCGCTTTACGATTCAATGACAGTACGTGAAAATTTAGAATTTCCACTTGTACGAAATGGATTGCGAAAATCACGCAAAGAAATGGGCAAACTGGTGGAGAAATCATTGGAAGATGTAGGTATGCTACCAGCCATCGATCAAATGCCTTCGGAGCTTTCTGGTGGCATGAGAAAGCGGGTGGGTGTAGCACGAACACTAATTTTGCAACCAGAAATTATGCTTTATGATGAGCCTACTGCAGGCTTAGATCCTATTACGGCAAAGGAAATTAATGACCTGATATTAGAGGTGCAGGAGCGATTCCAAACCTCATCCATAATTATTACTCATGATATCACTTGTGCAAAAGACACAGGAAATAGAGTAAAAGTACTAATGGATGGTCTGTTTCAGGCGGAAGGTTCATTTGAAGAAGTTTCCAAAACCACAGACCCTAGAATAAAACCATTCTTCGATTACAACGCTTAAATTATATGGCAAACGAAAATAAAAATAGAGTTAAACTGGGCATATTCGTTACTGTAGCGATTATTTTCATCACCATTGGTGTGTTCAGTATTGGTAATAAAAGTAAGCTTTTCGTGTCCACAATTACAATTCATGCAGAATTCAACGATGCTGGTGGATTGATGGGAGGTAATAACGTTCAGTTTTCTGGAGTAAAAGTCGGTACTGTTAAAAAGGTGACTATAATTGCCGAAAACCAAGTGAGCGTAGAAATGGCAGTGGAAGAGCGCTTGAAAGATTTTATTAAAAAAGATGCAAATGCGAAAATTGGATCTGACGGTCTAATTGGTAATACTATAGTTGTAATTACTGGAGGATCCTCATCTAGTCCTGGTGTGGAAGAAGGAGATTTTCTTACTGCAATTCAAAGTGTAGATACAGAGGACATGATGGCCACTTTGCAAAAAAACAATGAAAATCTTGTTGGTATCACCGAGCAATTGGGCGTTTTACTAGAAGGCTTGAATAAGGGAGAAGGAACTTTGGGTAAACTATTTAAAGATACGACCTTATATACCAACCTTAATCAGACAGTAGAGGGCTTAGACGAAGTGCGTAGAAGTAGCTTGGTTGTAACAAACGAATTGCAAAAGTTAACTACCAAGCTTAATTCAGAGGACGGTTTAGTACATGCCTTGTTTGAAGATGAATCAATGGTAGTAAGCTTGAAAGCTACGTTGGCCAATTTGGAAAAAACTGCTAATCAAGCTGATGCAATTACAGCAGATGTGAAATTGCTTACAGAAAAACTCAACCAAGGAAATAATGCCTTAGACTTACTTACCAACGACCCTGAATTTGCAGAGTCTTTAAGGTCTATGATGCAATATTTGGAGTCAAGTTCTGTTAAACTTGATGAGAACATGAAGGCATTGCAATCGAATTTTCTATTCCGAGGCTATTTCAGAAGACAAGAGAAAGAAGCAGATAAGGAGAACAATTAATTTGAAATAGTGCGTTTGCCTTTCGTCTTTTAAAAAATGAAAACCATGAAAGCCATTTTCACATTTTGTCTAGTGCTTTTTTCAAGTACTTTGTTGTTTGCGCAAAACACAGAAAGTAGACCTCTTGCAGATTTTTTCGAAATAAGAGTAAATGATGGCATTGAGGTCGAACTTATAAAATCTGATAATCCCAGAATAGAAATTGAAACGGAAGGAGTAAGTACCGATAAGGTAGTCACAGATTTGTCTAGCGGGAGGTTAAGAGTAAGAATGCGTATTGGGGTATATCCTGGTGTGCAAGTGAAATGTAAGGTATATTATCAAGACTTGACTTTGATTCAGGCAATGGCTGCGGGCGAAATTACTAGCAAGGAAAATTTTGAAGTGGACAGATTGAGCATTACGGCAAATGCGGGAGGAATTGTAAATCTTCATGTAGAAGCTCGTCGATTATCGTTAGAGACAATGGCTGCAGGTAGAATTTCCTTAAGTGGTTCCGCCGATTTGGCCATGATAAATGCTGGTACAGGCGGTTTAATCGAAGCCTTTAGCCTTATGGCAAATGAAGCTGAAGTAAGAGCTAATACAGGTGCATCTGTAAATGTAAATGTAAAAGATGGCCTAAGCGGTAGGTCTAGCACAGGAGCGCAAGTGAATTATAAAGGTTCGCCTTCAAGTTTATCAGTAGAAACTCAATTGGGTGGTACAATTAATCGTGCTTATTAGTAAATTGAGAGATTAAACGCTGAAGCCATGAAAATCCTAAAGTCTATAATTCTAGCAACGCTCATTATTCTTGTTACTAATGTTTCTCAAGCACAATCATCAGATGCTGATCAAGTAAAGGAGCTAATTGAAAAACTATTCGATGCCATGCGAGCTTCAGATGCTGAGTCGCTTAGCAGTTGTTTTCATGAATCAGCCAAAATGCTCACTGCGATGGTTGATGAGCAAGGAAATACCCGATTGGCAGAGTCTATTGTAAGCGGATTTGCAGATGCAATTTCAAAAGCGGAAGAGGGAACTTTGGACGAACGAATTACGGGTTGGGATATCAAGGTAGATGGCCCAATGGCAATGGCTTGGACGAATTATGAGTTTTATAGAGGAGATACATTTAGCCACTGTGGAGTAAATAATTTCACGCTTTTCAAGGATAATGGTAATTGGAAAATCATCCAAATAATAGATACAAGAAATAGAACTGGCTGTAAATAATAGCTGGGATTAAATTAGAAGAACCAAAGCTTAATGGCCAATGTGAATACGGTTACCACTAGGAATCTCTTGATCCAAACATCGCCTTTGTTCACCGACCATCTTGAGGCCACCCAGCCACCACCTGCGCTTCCTCCCGCCAATATCAACCCCCAAATCCAGTTTACCTGATCTTCATAAATAAATACAACCAATGAGGATAATGTAAAAAATAAGGCTACGAAAACCTTAGCGCTGTTCGTTTTTACCAAGCTAAATCCATTGATCATAGTAAGCGCTGGAATCATTAAAAAGCCAACTCCTGCTTGAATAAAACCTCCATAGATTCCAATAAAGAAGAAGACAATAACTCCATAAGCCTGATGTTTGAAATCTAGTTTTTCCACTTGAGTTTTTACTGACTTACTGCTGAAAACGGTTAATAGAATTACTGCCACCATAATTACGGCGAGAATTCGGTTGAATACTTCTCCATCAATATTCACGGCGAACATTGCTCCCAATAACCCTCCAAAAAACGATGAAATACCCAGCCATATGCTATAAGGGTAAGCAGAAACGCCTTTACTTTGAAATCCGGCAACACTAAAAATATTTTGTATGAATACGGCAACTCTGTTGGTGGCATTTGCGACTGTAGGAGGCAAGCCAAGAAATATAAGTAGAGGTAAACTAAGGAGCGATCCTCCTCCGGCAATGGTATTGAGGAAGCCTGAAGCAAAGCCAACTACGAGCACCAAAAGAATTTCCCAAAGCTGCATGATTTACTTGCTTTGTATTTCTTCTAGCCTTTCAATTAATAGAGTGCAGTATTTTTCAACGTAATCTGCAAGCTGCTCAATTTGTGCTTCATCAAATGATGGGCCTTCTAATAATAATTTCCCATCCTCTAATTTGTCAGCTAACTCTGGTAAATCTAGCATGTCGATATTTGCTTTATGCTTATGTCTAATTTCGCGCAATCGAGTTAAATTATGTTCCCTTAAATACTGGTTATATAAGATTCTTAATTCATGCAGTGAGCTGATATAGAGCTTAGTGAGCTCTTCCATAAAGAAAGTATCGCCTTGAGTAAGCTGCGTAATTTTTTCTTTAATTTTATCCTTTGGTAATATAATCTTATTAAACTGAGACTCTTCATTTAGCACTTCTTTACCTTCAGAATATTTGGAAATAATATCCATTAGCTCAGTGGGACTGAAAGGCTTGGTAATGAATTCATTCATTCCAGCATTTGCTACTTTCTCTTTAATTTCGCCGTAAGAAGCTGCTGTAAGTGCAATAATTGGTATTTCAGCATAATGAGAATTTATTTGCCTAATAGATTTGGTGGCTTCATAACCATCCATTTCAGGCATTTGCAAATCCATTAAAATAATGTCGTATGTATTCGCTTGAGCTTTTTCTAAGGCGATTCTTCCATTATCAGCCAAATCTGGGTAGATTCCCCATTTTTGTAGATATTTAGAAGCTACCAGTTGATTGACTTCGTTGTCCTCTACTAATAGTACATTCAATGAAAAAGTTAAATTGCTAGTCAAGCTCAATTGATTGTTTATTTGATTTAAAACTTCTTTTGGGGTTGGTCTGCAAGATATAGTTTTTCTAATATTATTGGTCAATTGTTTTCTTCAAATTGTGGTTAATGGTAATTCTCCTCATTTTTCAAATCAAAAAAGCTGATATTGTTGTTTATACTTAAATTTATGATTGATAATTTTCAACTAGATTGAATGTGTCATTTAAGGTGAACTTTATTTTGGGTCAAATAAATCATGAAAAATATATTACCCCTTACAATGCAAAAAATTCTAATTGCGATTTCAATTATTATTTGTACAAGTTTGAACTCATCATTGAGTGCTCAACAAAAAGCTATAACAACTTTAACTGCAGGAGGTAATGTATCAATTTTTAAAATTCAAGACTCAGGAATGAGTCCTGTTCAATACAATGGAGTTATACCTGGTTTACAAATGAGTTTGGAAAGAATAAAACCAAATTCGATTTCAACGTTGCAGATAAGTGTTGCAAAGGGCGTGATAAATGCTAAAGGTAGGAGAGATGGAAAAGTCAGCCGTGTAAATCAAGATGGCTTCGAAGTGTATTATTCTTATTTGAGGAAATTACCAAATAGAGATCAAGACAGATGGAGAATTTTTGCGGGGTTGCAAATTGGAACAATGCTTAGATATCGAATTCATAATAAATTGGCAAACAGTGCTAGATTATATGAAAGTATAAGTTTTGTTGGGCCATCTGTAAAAGCAGAAAGAAGTCTCAGACTCTTAGGTCTGCCATTGTCATTTGGTGTACGACTTCAAGTGCCTGCTTTTGCGGCAGTTCTAAGGCCTTCTATTACCAATTTGTCTAATTATTTAGGTCAAGATAATGATGAATTTAAAAGTCGTTTTGAAGAACATGGTTTTACCTCCTTTAATAATTTGTTAATGATTCAGTCTGCATTATCATTGAAATACAAATTGAAAAACCTTGATGAAATTCAATTAAATTATAATTGGGAGTTTATTGATTATACTAAGCCAAATGAGATGCAAAGTGCTAATCATTTGATAGGTATTGGTTATGTCAAATTATTTGGAACTAGACTAAAAAAGGTTGGGAATGAATAAAATGAATCTTGTGATGATTTTTGAGCGGTTAACAAGAAAGTTGATATTAACAATATTTTGTTTTTATATATTATGTTTTTCTGCCTGTGAAATGGTGCTTTTTGATGAAACTGTGCCTAATGATCCCGTTTCAAATTTCGAAATACTTTGGAATACGATGAATGACCGATATGCTCTTTTTGAAGTCAAAAACATTGACTGGGATAGTGTATATCAGATTTACCGTCCCTTAGTCAATAGTAGTATGAGCAATAATGAATTGTTTGATGTCTGCTTCGA
The DNA here is from genome assembly GCF_049340005.1 of Peijinzhouia sedimentorum. NCBI lineage: Bacteria > Pseudomonadati > Bacteroidota > Cytophagia > Cytophagales > Peijinzhouiaceae > Peijinzhouia > Peijinzhouia sedimentorum. The sequence goes on along the minus strand of NZ_JBMPIY010000002.1, from coordinate 509,153 downwards.
AATGCTCTCTACTTTAGAAGATGGGCACATTTACTTAAGAGGAGATAGTGACAGAAGAGAATATGTTTTTTTGCCAAATGTAGATCAAACTGTGTTCAACAAATCAGCTTTATTCGCCTACTATCTAAGCAATAAAAGTGAAACTGTAGATGGAATGATATATCGTGACTTTGAAGATATTGGCTACATTTTCTACGAAAGTTTCACAAGTAATCTTACTGATAAAGGGCTCGATGAGGTTTTTGAAAAGTTCAAGGATAAAAAGGGTTTGATAATAGATTTACGAAACAATTCTGGCGGCAATCCTGATAATGCTTTCAAACTTGCAGAAAGGCTTGTTACTGAAAGACGAGAGGTAATCCATTCTAAAGTGAAAATTGGATCCGGTAGGAGTGATTTTTCAGCGACGGAGATTTTTAATGTGGCTCCTAAGCCAATTGGATTTGATGGTCCCGTAATTATTCTCACAAGTGGCATCACTTTCAGTGCGGCTAATTTGTTTGTAGCGATTATGCATAATTACGATCATGTTGACTTAATTGGAAGAACGTCTGGAGGAGGTGGAGGCATACCTGCTGTTTATGAATTACCAAATGGCTGGACATTCTCTTACAGTGCATCACTTATTACTATGCCTGATGGATATGTAATTGAAAATGGCTTCAATCCTGATATTTTCGTCCAAATTAGCTCTGGCTTTATTTTGATAGGCAGAGATACAATTCTTGAATATTCAATCAATAATTTGCGCAACAGATCCAATTGAAATTAGCATTTTACATATCTATAATCACTTGTTTATTAGTGTCTTGTTCAAAGTCAGAGAACTTGAGGATAGAGCTGCGAAATGTGGATTTTGATAGATTTGGAACCTATTGGTATCAGGGAAAAGCCGAGCTTAATTCTTATGAGCTTACTCAATATCGATATGGTGAATCAGTGCAAGGAGAGGCAGTGCTCATTTTTGTGACTGAAGATTTTTCTCGTAGCAAAAAGGTGAAAGTAGATAAAATTGATGCTGAGGATGAAGGTCAGGTAAAGGTGATGAAGCTAAATTCCACCCGCGATTTTCTTACAGGAATTTATCCTTATCATATGATGTCCTCTACTTTCACACCTATTTATAATGATGAGCAAAGTCTTAAAATCACTGCTTCGTCGCAGGAATGGTGTGGACAATCCTTTACATTGCTAGAGCGGGAGGATATTGGGTTCGAAGCGACCCTTCATTCTTATTTCGAATCAGAAGCAAATTTTACATCTACTGTTTCTGGCGTGTTAGAAGATGAGTTATGGAATCTTATTCGATTAAATCCTAATTTATTGCCAGAAGGAGAATTTATGGCTGTGCCAGGGGCCTTATCCCAACGAATGTCCCATGCCGAATTGAAAGCCTATAACGCCAATGCAGAGTTAGTAGATTCAAAAATTGAATTTATGAATGTGGATCGCCTAACGAAGAAATACAGTATCAATTATCCCGAAATTGGCCGAGAGTTAATGATCTATTTTGATGCGGAATTTCCTTTCGAAATTCTGGCTTGGGAGGAAAAATCATCCTCCCGCGATCAAGGATATACCCGAGCTATTCGCAAAGGTAATTTGATGCTGGATTATTGGAAACGCAACTCACCAGCAGATACCGTTTGGCGAGATTCTTTGAATTTGAGGTGATTTATTTTTCCACCTCTAATACGGATTTAATCAAATTGTAGTCATCCAATAGATCTTGTTCCTTGATTACCACATCGGTCATGGTGATGCCTAGAAACTGGGCTACTTTTCGCATACTTTCAGGTATATTATTCAAATCCATGTTTAGTAAACTAGAAAGCATCATATTTCCATAATCGTTATAGTCATTTTGTAATGTGTAAAGCTGGTTATTTCATTTTCTGGTGTCAGCCCAGTTTGAAACTACAAACCCGAGATAAACGCCGATCATTACAGGAATAATTTGGATGAAAATATCACCTATTTTCCGCTTCATTGTATTTGTCCTTTTAGGGCTTTTGGCCACAACTAGTAATTTTGAATTACTCCTAAATGATATATTACCTTTTGATTATAAGGGTAATGGGAAAGCAATAGCTATTACAAATTAATAAACCAACAGCAATTCTTTGAGCTAATAAATAGAGATTTTTCTTTCTGAACCACTGATTTGTTTAAGAAGATTAATCTTTGCCTAAAGAAGAGTCTAAAAACCTTGAGCTAGCAGGAAGTAAATAGGCATTCCAATAGTAATGTTGATAGGGAAGGTAACGGCTAAAGCCATAGGCAAAAATAGCCCTGGGTTCGCTTTTGGTACTGATATTTTCATTGCGGCTGGCACGGCAATGTAGGATGCGCTAGCGGCTAGGATAGCAAACATAAATCTATTGCTGACATCTGAGGTTATTGCAGAACTTAATATTGCAATGACACTACCATTTACTAACGGTAAGATAATAGCGAATAGAAGCGGAAACCAGCCAAAAGAAAAGAAGGCTTTCAACTTTTTGCCACTAGTTATACCCATATCCAAAAGGAAAATGGCAAGGAAACCTTTGAATAGATCATTGGTAAAAGGCTCTATACCCTCTGCTTGTTTGGCATCGGCAAAGTACCCAATGACTAAACTACCCATTATGAGTAATACGCTTCCATTGGTAAATGAGTGTTTGAGAACAGATCGTTTGTTAATGCTATTCACCTTGTCCTTATTGAAAACTGTGAGAAGCACTAGACCAATAATGATTGCCGGAGACTCCATTAAAGCCATAATTGCAACCATATGCCCATGTGCTACCATTTGTTGTGATTCCAAAAAGGATACTGCCGTAACAAAAGTAACTGCGCTAACTGAGCCATAAGCGGCAGCAACAGCAGCAGCATCATACACATTCAGTTTGATCTTAAGTATAAAAAAAGTGTATAATGGAATTAAGGCTGCGATTGCAATACCAAACAACATAGACCAGCCGATTTCGCTGGTGATGGTTTCATGTGATAATTCTTGACCTCCCCTAAAACCAATTGCAAAAAGTAGGTAAAGCGAAATAAATTTTGAGGAGTTTGGTGGAATTTCTAAATCACTTTTCAAATAAACTGCAATAATACCTAACACAAAAAACAGTAAAGCCGGATTGGTTAGGTTTTCGATAAGTAAGTTGAAATTCATTTATTTTTGTAGAGGGTAAAGAAGTCTATTTGAAAAGTGATTTGGAGAAAAGGCTATGACAATGAAATGTTTATTTCAGAGTTTATAGTGATTTGCTTGTTGGTAGCTCTAGCTTCTGCCAATATTTTCGTAAGCTTTTCTACCTCTCGCTTCAGATCGGGAATTCTTTTCTGAGCAGTGGCATCAACCTCACCAAATCGCTCTATGGAGCTGAAGTTTTTCACTTCATGAAAATTGACTTTAGTAGAGAAAATATTCATCAAAATTTCTTTGGCTTCTTCATCAGAAAAAGTGCCTTCAATCAGTGTTAACTTTTCTGTTTTATTCATTTTAATCTTGATTTTGATTGTTTAAAGAACGAGTTGACATTGCTGCAAAAATTATTGAAACCGCTACAAACAGTTGGCTATTTGCCGGGTTTTCAACTATGAATGCAACGCAAAGAGAGATTAACAGTAGTCCTAAATGAATGGCAGCTCCAATAGATAAAGCCTGTTTCTTTTTTGAATGAGCCTTTATAAAATCTACCGTTTCACGAGTCTGATTTTCATTTTCGCTGAAGCCGTCTATTTGCAGATTTTTTAGTACGGAATCCACATATTGTGAATTTGCTTCATGTTGGCCATTACCAATATTTTGCTCTTTTCTGATTTGACTTTTGCTTGGTTTCGACTCAAGTATATTTCTCGAATCATTTCGGGTGTTGTTAATTTTCTCTTTCATGATTTTTGATTTATTGTCCTTGTCCTAATGAAAAGCCGGTTTTGCCATCAAATCGATAAAGATTTTCAGTTTTGATAGTATCCACATTTTCTTCGATGGCTTTATTTAATAGATCGGTAATGCGAGCTTTATTGACCGCCGCACCATTGGATTGAGTGAATCGACAACGCCAATGATCGGTACAGAAGGTTTCTTTAAATCCATTTGGCCATACTTTAATGCCTCTATTGGTGATCATCGAAAGTTTGATTTCCTCATTTTCGATGTTTTTCAGTTTGTCGGCAAGCTCATTTGGGTTTAGTCCATTCCAATGCACAAATACATCTACTCCCACCAATTCTTTAGTCGCAGATTGTCTTCTTTCATATTTTGGAAGTTTGATCACCGAATTGCCAGCAAAAGAGACAGGTTTTAAGATTTTTGGCTTTTTGTCAAGATTATTAATTACCATATTGGCAAATTCCATTGTCCCTACTTTCAAGGTGCTCCAGCGCTCTTTGTAAATATCTGCGGTATGAATTCCTTGCTCTAAAGTGAGTAGCCATGCATTTTGGATCGTTTCGGCAATGTCCGTTTGGCCGATGTGATTCAGCATCATAATTGCCCCTTGCAATAAGCCTGATGGATTTGCTATGTTTTTACCTCCTATATCAGGTGCTGTGCCATGGATAGCTTCGAACATTGCGCACTCTTCGCCAATATTGGCCGATCCGCCTAAGCCTACCGAGCCAGTAATTTCTGCTGCGATGTCTGAGATGATGTCCCCGTAGAGGTTAGGCATTACAAGCACATCGAAACTCTCAGGTGACTCTGCCACTTTTGCAGCGCCGATATCTACAATCCAATGTTCATTTTTGATTTCAGGATATTCTTTTGCGATTTCATCGAATACTTGATGAAACAAACCATCGGTCTGTTTCATGATATTATCCTTGGTAAAGCAGGTCACCTTTTTGCGGTTATGCTGCTTAGCATATTCGAATGCATATCGGATAATTTTCTCGCAGCCTGGGCGACTTATCAATTTAAGGCATTGTACTACCTCATCGGTTTGTTGATGTTCAATTCCCGCGTATAAATCTTCTTCATTCTCCCTCACAATCACCATGTCCATTTTGGGATGTTTCGTTTGAATGATGGGATGCAAACTCATGCAAGGTCTTACATTCGCATACAATCCGAGAGATTTGCGGGTGGTTACGTTTAAGCTTTTATAACCTCCACCTTGTGGAGTAGTAATTGGCGCCTTCAAGAAAATTTTATTGCGCCTGATAATGTCCCAAGACTCAGCACTAATGCCGGAAGTGTTTCCGCTTAGATATACCTTTTCTCCGACCTCAATCTCATCAATTTCAATTTTTGCTCCTGCGGCAAATAAGATTTTTAATGTGGCGTCCATGATTTCAGGACCTATTCCATCTCCTTTTGCTATTGTGATTTTTGTCATTCGTTTTGCTTATTTGGAAATTAACTGACGCAAATTTGGGTAGTTTCAAACATTAATTTTTATTTATAGTTATAATGAAAAGCATAAAATAAATTAATGAATTACACACTCAATCAGCTTAGAGTTTTCCTTAAGATCGTTCAAACACAAAGTGTTACGAAGGCCTCTGAGGAGTTACATTTGACCCAACCTGCGGTGTCAATACAGTTGAAAAATTTTCAAGAGCAGTTTGAAATACCACTTACTGAGGTGGTGGGAAGGAAAATTTATATTACCGAATTTGGGAAAGAGATTGCAGAAGCGGCAGAACGCATCATCAACCAAGTGCATGAAATCAATTACAAAACCTTAGCCTACAAAGGTCAAATGATTGGTCGCATGAAGTTTTCGGTGGTCTCTACAGGCAAATATGTAATGCCATATTTTTTGACTGATTTTATGCGTAAGCACGAAGGAATAGAATTGGTGATGGATGTGACTAACAAAAATATGGTAGTAGAGAGCTTAGAAAATAATGAAGTTGACTTTGCCCTTGTTTCTATTTTGCCAAGCAGCCCGCAGGTGGATAAGTTAGACTTGCTTCAAAACAAACTGTATTTGGTAGGCAATACTAAGACTAAGCTCAAAAAGCGATTGAGTGTAAGTGAGGCTTTTCAAACCCTCCCGCTGATTTTTCGAGAAAAGGGCTCTGGTACGAGGCAAACCATGGAAAATTTTATTCAACGAAATGATTTCAAGGTTATGAAGAAAATGGAGCTAACCTCAAATGAAGCGGTAAAACAAGCATTGCTGGCTGGTTTGGGATATTCAATAATGCCTTTAATTGGGATTAAAAATGAGTTGCATAACAATGAACTCCAGATCATTCCGGTCAAAGGATTGCCTATTACAACTACATGGAGTTTGATTTGGCTGAAAGGCAAAAAGCATTCGCCAGTTTCACTTTCCTTTTTATCTTATTTGGAAGCGCAGAAAGAACAAATAGTGCATGATACCTTCCATTGGTATGAGCAGTATTAAATGGCTTGCCTAAGCTTATGTATCTACAACCTGTAAAATAACATTGCCTGTTTTCTTGCCTGATTCTACATATTTATACGCTTCTACAATTTCATCAAGACGATAACTCCTGTCAATCACAGGTCTGAATTTCCCTTGTTCTACGAGAGATTTCAAGAAATTCACATCTTCTTTGCTGATGCTTGGCAGTGGAAAAAGTACCCGTTTCCCGCCAAATATTGGTGTAATAAGCGCATAGAAAATGTTTTCCGCATTTTTGCCTAATTCAGTGGAAACATAAATGCCTTTATCCGTAAGCAATGGCTTGCATTGGCCGAATGAACTCTTACCAACAGCATCGAATATAAATGGAAATTTTGTGGAGGTTTTGGTGAAATCTTGGGTTTGGTAATCGATGACGATATCTGCACCAAGAGATTTCACTAGTGCTACATTTTTAGTGTTGCATACTGCGGTAACATGCGCTTTATAGTATTTCAGCAGTTGTACTGCTGCCGAACCTATGGCTCCTGTAGCTCCATAAACTAGCACCTCTTGATTGAGCTGAATATTCAAGGCTTTGATATAATTGAGTGCATAATGTCCGCCTTCGGAAATAGCTGTCGCTTCGTAGAAATCGATATTATTCGGTAGGGTTGTGATGGCGTCATTTTCTGCAATGGTCATATACTCAGCATGCCCTCCAAAATGCACATCATTAAAGCCAAAAACTTTATCGCCAATGTTAAAATTTTGAACATCTGCTCCAATTGCTTCAATTATTCCGGCGAATTCACATCCAAGGGTTTGCTGTTTAGGTCGAAATAGACCACTCCAAAATCTTGATATAAAATAATTCGCACTGCGAAAACCCGAGTCTGTTCGGTTAACAGTGCCGGCATATACTTTTACCAAAACCTCATGTACTTTGGGTGTGGGCTTGGGTATTTCCCTTATTTGCACTACCTCAGGAGGTCCATATTTGGTGTGAACAGCGGCTTTCATGGGTGTCAATTTCTTTTCATCAAATTTGTTACCATCAATAATATAGGGATAAAATTGATGAGGAAATGAAGGATGAAAGTCAATAAATTTTAAATGGCAAATATCAAACTCTTAACGCTCCACGAAAGCCGCGAGCGCCATAGTAAGATTCGGCTCCATTGTGATAAACAAATACAGACCCGTAGCGCCAATCGCCGAAAATGGCTCCACCCAGTTTGCGCATGGCGGGAGGTGTCTTGAGCCAACTAGAAGTCTTGGTGTCGAAAGGGCCTAATTGCTGTAATTGATGATATTGCTCTGCAGAAAGTAATTCTATGCCCATTTCATCAGCCATACCTACTGCACTATGCTCAGGTTTGAATTTCTTGCGGGACTCCAAGGCCTCCGGATCGTAGCAAATACTCCTTCTTCCACTAGGGCTTTCAGCCGAGCAGTCGCAAAAGAGATATTCATCAGACTCTTCGTAGTAAGCCACTACATCAGGCTCGCCGCCTGTTTCTTCCATTTGCTGTAGAGCCCAGAGCTTTTCAGGCATTTTTTCAAGCTTGGCTTTTATCTCAATCCACTCCATATCAGGGTGGCGTTTTAAATTCCTATCAAATCGATCTTCTAATATCTTGAGTAGACTTTCTTTTTGATTTTGGCTTAGGTTTTTGGAGAGCATTTTTTTATTGGAAATTTAGCAATATTTTTTTTGTTCACAGATTCTAGCTGCTCACGTTACGTGAACAAAAAAAATGTGAACATATTTATTGTAATCAAAAGTCTTTTTTAAAGGCTTTATTGAATTTGTTTGCTTTTATGGGTGCATTTCAAGATATCGGATTGCAAATCCTTTTTATCAGGCTTTGAGATTTAATAGTGTCTCAGAAATGTCCTCCCGCAGTTTTGGGCTGATGCCTACTTCATTGGCAAATGTCTTCCATTGATTTACTGTGTCGTTAATTTCATCTATGATTTCAGCTGCTTTTTTACAACGTATGGATTTTCCAACGATCAGCAAATCTTCTTTGGTAATTTCTTTCCGCTTACCATTTATACTCAATGCATGTTGACTCACCCACTCGCTGCCTGGACGATAGGCATGGCATATATCATAGGCAGGAGCCAATTCCCAATTCCCATTTTCTTTAAGCAAAAAGGAGAAATTCTTAGTGTGGTCGTCACAATTACGTGCGATTACATTAAAAACCATCCTTCGAAACATCTGTTCTGCATCTGTATAGCTCAGTTTGAGTTCGCGCATACATTGGAATAATTGCTCATAACTGAAGCTATTTACAAGGTTAAAATCGAAATGCTTTAATGCACAAAAAGTTTGCACATGATGCTTGGTATCTCCACCCGCTCTATCGAAACGCTTGGTCATAAAATGCGCCCGACCATTTTCTTCCAATAGCCGAGAGGGCATCATCTTTATCCCGCATTTGATAGCCATATTGTAATAAGCCATTTCTACTTTTCCGTATCCTTTGCTTGCGCCCAGTTGTACATCGCTCACACCATCTAGTTTGATTAACCAATGCTCAAACTCCTTAGGAGCTTTGGTTTGGCCAGATTTTACTACGCCAGTTTTTTCATTAAATGCAATTACAGCTTTGGGTCTTGCACCTCCAGCCGAAGTGCCTATTTTTAAAATTTCTCTTATAGCATCTTCCTCGTTCTTATTCAGATTAGTAGAAAATTGCTCTCTTTGGTTAAGCAGTCTTTGGGCAGTATTCACCAAGCTGTCAATCTCTACAGAAAAAGTATTTTTGTTTTCTTTAAATATTGTGGGTTCAAATTCGAGGGCTCCCATGCCACGAGTGCCAATAAAGCAAAGCATTTCTACAGGGTTCATGCTGCCCTGCGGGCGACCTTGCTGAGCCAGCCATAGATTAATAAGCTGATTTCCGTATTTGTCGGGAAGGGTGTCGGCAAGTAAGCCGGGCAAGCCTTTGAATGTGTCGAATTCTGCGTTTTTATCTTGTCTAAGTTCGGGAAAGGAAAATATCTTTTTTGAGTCTTCAATAGGCATTTTTAGTGGGGATAGCTGCCAGCCTAATTCCTTAAACCGCGGGTGGTATTCAAAAGTAGCATAGCCCGACTTTTCATCCCACGCGACTGCGCCTACTAATTTGCCCCATATTTTTACTTCAGCTACTTGCATGTCTTACCAATCTATTTCGTCCGATTCTTTCGTTTTCTTTGCCGACTTTCCTCTCGCTCTTTGGCGTTTATCTTTTTGTAATTTAGCCAATGCTAAAGGGCTTATACTCTCTCTGATAGCAAATGCATTCATCACCTGCAATTGATCCAATACCCGTAGCACTTGTATTAGCGTACTAATGGTGACCGTCTCTCCGCGTTCGAGCAAACTTAATGTAGAGCGACTAATACCAGCAGCTGTGGCAAGTTCATCCTGCGTTTTGTTTTGCTCCATCCGCTGATACTTTACAAATTCACCAATATGCGCAATCAAAGCCTTATCGCTCATTGATGTCCAATCATTAAATGATTTATCAGTCATAAAGTGTTTTTTTGCTTATAGTGAATTAAATATCATGCAAATATAACGTGAATAATGATAAAATAATTAGGTATGAATGATTATTCATTCATAAAATCTCTTTTTGGCTTTTAGTGAATGATATTTCATTCGGAATGACTGAGAAATTTAATATTTCTGTTTGTTTGGAATTAGCCCTTTAGAAAATTGATTTTATTCACTTTGGAGGATTACAATTAAGCGGATTGCAAATCCTTTTTATCAGGCTTCGAGATTGTAAATCTCGAAGAGTGGGAGCGTGGGGTTTGATAAATAAATTTTGTTTATGACTGGATGGCAGTTTTTAAGTTACATTATGAAAATAACCATTTGATTGGTTGAATTAGAGATTTCAGATTGGTCAATATTTTCTTTCTCCAAAATTTCAAGTTTGCAAAAGATCCTTTTCTCATGTTCTTTTCTAGGTGCGTGCATTTTTTTTCATTTAGCAAACATTGTAAATTCAAATTTTAAGTATTATGTTTATAAATAAACATTGATTAATAATAACAATACACATCCCTGTAAATCCAAATTAGAGCCAGTATCTAGCGAATAATCTTGCAGGAATTCAATCTAAAAAAGATGTTACCAAGCGAATGAGTCGATTTGAAAGGTCTATTAAACTAGCATTTGACAAAACTTCTGGGGAAATACTCGAAGCTGATAAGGAATTCAGCGAAACTAAGGATGCTTTTCAAATAAGACGCAAATACCATGAAAATAAACTCAATTTATCTTGTTGCGAATGCGAGCAAGACTTAATTGTATCTGGTAGCAAATTTGACAGAATACATTTTAAGCATAAGCCAGGCCATACATTCTGCATACTTTCTGACGGTCAACTTTCTCCAAAGGAGCAGGATGTATTTAACAAAATTTTTAAAAGTAAAGAAAGTGAACGCCACATTGAGTTAAAAAACAAAATCGGTAAGCTTCTAAGAAATATTGAAGGAGTAGATCTAGAAAGCATTGCTATTGACAATAAGTTCATTTTAAGGAATGGAGAAAAAAGACGACCTGATGTTTTTTGCAAATACAAGGGGCATGAAATTGTTTTTGAAATCCAGTTATCAGAATTGTCTTTAGGTTATATTCTAAGCAGATACGAATTTTATAAAAAGAACCAAATGTTTCTGATTTGGATCCTTGATAATTATGATATCTATAGCCAAGGGACACTGGAAAGAGACATCAAATATCTCACTGAGTATCAGAATTTTTTTAAACTTGATGAAAATTCTGATTCACTAAAACTTCTTTGTAGATATAAAATACCAATCTTAACAGACGATAATTCATTTTTGACAAAATGGCTCGCAAAATCAGTATCTCTTGCTCAGCTTCAATTTGATACAAATTGTTACCAAGTGTACTACTATGACTTTGGCAGTAATAAAACCAAAGTTGAGAAAAAACGAAAAGTTCGTGAAGCGGAGTTACGTGAAATTGAGCGCCAGAAACAAGAAGAGCAAAGAAAGAAGGAAGCTCAAGAAAAAGCTAAATCAATAATATCTGAAATAAAGTTTCTTAGAAAAGAAACCCATCCTTCATTTGAAGGTTTGCGACGGAAAATAGAAGAACTTAGCCCTATTGAACTTGAAATATTGAATGGAGCCCTTGGTCTTAAAAAAAGAAACGAACCCGTAATCAGATGGATTGCATCAGCAAAAAGAGTAGATTTTCAATTTATTGAATTTTTAATCACTTGTGAGAGGATAGAAAAGGACCTAAATGAAATAAACTCTAAAGGCACAACAGCTTTTCAAACTTTAATAAACAACCAAGACTTCCATGAATATGAAAAGAAATTGCTTTTAAGAAAAATGATTGAATACGGCTACAAGCTTAAATCAAGTGACTTACTTAATCTCAATAAACTAATAAATAACCCTGAAGATTTATTTCTCTACGAGTTGAGCGATAAACTTGAAAACAAGAGGTTAACCTCCAAAGTATTTGAACATTTTAAAGCCATTTTCATAATTGAGTCTGCCAAAAGACATGAGTTAGTGGGGTATAAATATCCAAATAATATATGGATTCAATTAGCAAATACAGCAATTGAGTATTACAAAGAATATTGGGATTACATCGAATCTGCGTTTAAACATTACCAAATTTGGGAGTTGGTTGAGAAGGCAGATGTCAAAGGTAAATTTAGCAAGAAGCTGCAAAATTACTATTTATCAATGCCTGAACAGAATTATGAGCTTGATGAAGTAATAAATGAATTGTATCCTGAAATCTTTAATACATAAAGTATCTGAAAAATTGAGCTAATTATGAAAAAGTATTGGTGGCTTTATCGCTAAAAATGATTAATTTGTATCTATAAACTTTTGATCGTCTGACTTTAAAGTGTGTCGAGATATCTCCTTCAAGTCGCATGTAAAATGTTGTGAGAAGGCTAAAATGGGCCAACCCAAACCACAAAAACTCACAGAGGAGAAATTAGTATATTTGCCGAATGCCTGACCTGAATAAAAAATATCTGTACAGAATGATTCATATAGAGAATATTCCGCATATTCTAGAATACGGCATTACACATTCAACTTCGAGAAATGCTAATCCTAATTTTGTGCCAATTGGAGATAAAAGTTTAATTACAACTCGAAATGATTTTAAATTAAACAACAGCAGACAATTGGGTGAATACATTCCGTTTTATTTTGGCGTTAGAACGCCAATGCTATATGTGGTGCAAAATGGATTTAATATGGTAGCTCCCACACCTGCTGAAAATATTGTTTATTGTGTTAGTTCGGTTCAAAAAATAATTAATATGCAATTAGAATTTGTATTCACTGATGGTCATGCTGTTGATAGTTTCAGCTCACAATATACCGTTGGAGATATTCAAAACATCGATACCATTTTGGATATGAATGCAATAAATGCAAAGTATTGGCGTGATGAAAACGATTTGGATAAAAAGCGAAGAAAGGAAGCGGAGTTTTTAGTTTTGGGAGATATTAATAAAGAAGCTATTTTGGGTTTTTATACCTATAACGAAAAAGCGAAAAACTGCTTAATTAAATTTGGTGCAAATAGTGATAACATTCATATTAGACCAATATATTATTTTTAAAATATGATACACTACCAAACAGGCAATTTATTAGATAGTAAAGCAGAAGCTTTAGTCAACACTGTTAACACGGTGGGTGTAATGGGAAAAGGAATTGCTTTGCAGTTTAAAAACATGTTTCCCAATAATTTTAAAATCTATGCCAAGGCATGCAAGGATAATGAAGTCAAAGTAGGAAAATTATTGGTTACTGAGGAGGAATCACTATTGGCAGGAAAAAAAATCATCATCAATTTTCCCACGAAAACAAATTGGCGTTTGCCTTCTGAATATCAATTCATCGAGACAGGCTTAATTGAACTTAAAAAAGTAATAAAGGAAAGAAATATTAAATCAATTGCTATTCCTCCTTTGGGTTCTGGAAATGGTGGGTTGGATTGGAATAGGGTGAAGCCAATATTGGAAAAGCATTTGACTAACGTGGATTGTCATGTTTTCATATATGAGCCTAGTGCAGCAATTCAGGAAGTCTTAAAAAAGGAACGAGTTAAGTTAACACCTGCAAGGGCTATGTTGCTTTCTGTTTTGTATGAATTGGTTCGAAACGGTGAATTTGTATCAGAGTTTTCTTCTGAAAAAATTGCTTACTTCCTACAACGTTTCGGAGCCAAGGATTCTTTCAAGTTGGAATTTCAACCCAATTTTTATGGACCATATTCTGGAAAGGTGAAGCACGTTTTGTATTATCTTAATGGGAGCTATATAATGGGTTATAGCTCCAAGGACAAAAAGCCATTTGAAGAATTAGGTTTAATAATAGATGCTGAAAAGGAAGTGAATGAATTTTTGGCAAAATCTGAGAACAGTTCTTACAAAACTACTGTAGAAAAAACAAAAACATTCTTAGCTGGATTTTATTCTCCCTTTGCTTTGGAATTGCTTTCAACAATTGATTTTGTTTCCTCTGAAATGAATGCAAGTACCCAAGATGAAATTACAAAGGAGTTGGAAAAATGGAGCGACCGCAAGAAGACCTTATTTACGAACCCTAAGTTTATTCAAATAGCAATCAAAAATTTAAATTTACACCTCAACTGAGGTAATGGCACAGCTGCACCGAAATAGCTGGCATGGTTAGAACCGTAGTATCCACTAATACCAATTTGAAAAACTTAATATTTGAATCCGTTCTCAATGATGCGAAAAACGTAACTTTTTCGCCTAACGACTCTTATAGCGTATCATATCCTGAATTTGTAAAATATTTTGAAAATATAAGGGCAGGGGAGATCAATGAACATAACTTGATTGTAGCAAGTCACTTTGTGTATGGTTGGATGCCAACCATAATTTATTTGGATTTAAGCCAAAAGAATGAAGTTATCTTATATCTAAATGCAGTAAAAAGTGGCCTCATTTTATCACCATCTGAATTAAAAATTCTTAAGAAAGCCATAAACAATTCATTAGTTGGACTTTCAAAACTTTTGCATTTTATAAATCCTAGGGATTATGCGATTTGGGATAGTAATATTTTCAAATATTTAACCCAAAAGAAAAGTACTTATGGAATAGATAAACCCGAATTATATCTAGAATACTTAGACGAACTTAAAAAATTATCTGAGCACAAAAATTATAAAGAGTTACACAATCTGATATCAAGTTATTTTCCCTATCGAATTTATCCGACTAGGGCTATAGAGTTAGTAATGTTTGAAACTGAACGAAACAAAAATAAATCATAAAAATAGATTTTAGTTGAGCTAGATTTAAGGGCTAGTCTAGCTTTACAATGGCACAATCGACTATAATAATTTTCACTAATTTTTTTAGACCCTCAATTTCAACCCAAATCAAAGTAAGATATTGAGCTAGTAACCTAAATTACGATAATACGACCCGTCTATACCCTCCAATCAAATTTCTTGACCCACTAGGAACTAACTGATTTATTTAAGTTAATTCACCTTTTTGCAAGAGGGATTTTTAATACTTTCACGGATAAATGAATAATAATTTAACGAAATATAACTAAATTGGAGAACTCCTGAAGATATTCAAATAGCGAAAACCTTTAAGAGTGTTAATTACCAATTTTAGGATTGTTCACCTTAGCTTTGAGTATCAAAGATGATTTTCATGACTTATTCTAAATACGAGCTTTCCTTTACAGCGGCTTCTCTGCAAGTACAGGAAATGGTGAATTTACTTAAAATTGAAAGAGGGATCCTCCCAGAGGACCGTTCAGGAAAGATTTCCTCTAAACGAAGAAAAGGGAAAGAGTATAAAAAGAGATTGGCAACCTTAACTGAAGAGCAAATTGAGGTTCTTTTGGAAGGAAATTCTTTGGTACAGAAACAGATTGCCTTTCTAGCTTCCTGTAAATTGTATGAATTCTTAAGGGAGTTTGTAACGGAGGTATTGAGGGAGAAAATGGTTCTCATGGACTATCAAATCACAGATGGCGAATACTTATCATTTTTTAGAAGAAAACAACAAGACCATCCTGAGCTTGAGGAAATTACTGACCTCACGTCGGATAAGATAAAACAAGTAACTTTTCGCATTTTGGAACAAGCTGGAATTATCAATTCTACAAAAGAGAGGGTGCTCCAATATCAAATTTTAGAACCTGAAACAGTGAGAGCGATTAAAAGTGATAATATTAAATGGTTGGAAATTTTTCTTTTGAGTGATGAGGAAATCAACAATTACAATTTTTAAAAATTGATGGATACACTAGGAAGAAAATTTAATCATATATACAACATTGCATCTACCAAGAGTTTTCTACAGAAAGAAGCCTTGGGTGGTGAAATTCCCTTTTTCATATCTTCTTATTCAGCGAAGGATGAGATCCGTGTTCGTGAAGAAATAAAAAGGCTAAAAAATAAACTTAGTACGCAAGGGATCAATGTATTGGAAATCAATTTATTTGATATTGCTTGCCAAATACTTGAAGATAAGGGTGGTATTGATCGTCTGTTTAAGGTAGAGAAGACCAAAGGTTCTGAGAAGTTTTTGCGTGCCTTACAGTCTGCCCTAAATATCCATGAAGTATTATTACCAAGAATAAAAACGCTCATAATGGAATCAGATGCTCAAATCTATTTCATTACTGGTGTAGGCTTGGTTTTTCCTTATATCCGCTCTCACAACATCCTAAACAATCTACAATCTGTAGCTAAGGATGCGCCTACAATTACCTTTTTCCCTGGCGAGTACAATGGGCATTCACTTAATTTATTTGGCTTACTAAAGGACGATAATTACTACCGAGCTTTCAACATTGAATCAATCAAAGCATGATAATCAAGGACATTTTCGAAAAAGACATTGACCGTACCATTGAAACTGTAATAAAAGCAGACGATGAAGCGAATATATCAAATGAAGTAGTCGAATATGTGATTACAAATGAGATTAAAAATAAAATCCGAGGGTTCTTTAGTGCATATAATGATTATACTGTTGCCAATGGAGTTTGGATTTCAGGGTTCTTTGGTAGTGGTAAATCTCACTTGCTCAAAATCTTATCTTTCGTATTGGAAAACAAAGCAGTGGATGATTACCATGTAGGTGAACTGTTTTCTGAGAATATCGAAAAAGATGATATCCTAAAAGGAGATGTACTTAAATCTACCCGCATACCATCCGAATCCATTCTGTTTAATATCGATCAGCAAGCTCAAATTACTTCTAAAACAGATGCTAATGCCATATTAAGCGTATTTTATAAAGTTTTCTATGATCACCTTGGTCTCTATGGATACCAGCCTCATGTGGCAGAATTTGAATTGTGGCTACAGCGGAACAATCAATTAGAAGACTTTACCTCCCGCTTCAATTCCAAAAGTGATAAGGTATGGAAAGAAGCTCGTATTGATTATTATGATCCACTGGTTACAGATACAATAGCGGAAGTATTGGCTGAGATAAATGGTAAAAAAGCAGAAAGCTACGAGGATATTTTAGATGAAATTGAAGATAGAAACAAACAGTCCATAGAGCACTTTTGTGAGCGAGTTTTAGAATACATTGAATCTAAAGGTCCACATTTCAGGCTCAATTTTTTTGTAGATGAAGTAGGCCAATACATCAGCGACAATACTAGACTGATGCTAAATCTACAAACCATTGCAGAGACCTTGGCTACCAAAACTAAGGGTAGATCGTGGGTCTTGGTTACTTCTCAAGAGGACATGGAGAAGATACTGGGTGATATGACCAAGAGTCAGCAGAGCGATTTTTCACGTATCCAAGACCGATTTGCCATCAAAATCCCACTCACTTCGGCCAATGTGGATGAGGTGATCGAAAAGAGGCTACTTAAAAAGAAAGAAACCGCTGAACCTACACTTGCAGAACTATACGAGATTGAAAAAACTCATTTAGGTACACTTATCTCATTTTCGGATGCAGGTGTCCAATTCAAGGGATTTAAGGGAAGTGATGATTTTGTGAGGAAGTATCCTTTCTTGCCTTATCAGTTCGATTTGTTTCAGCAGTGCCGCAGAGCCCTTTCTAGTCACAACGCATTTCAAGGAAAACATGCATCCGTCGGGGAAAGATCCATGCTGAGTGTTTTCCAGCAGGTAATCAAAAAGGTATCGGAAAAAAAAGGAAAAGCTCTTGTGAGTTTTGACTTAATGTTTGAGGGTATTCGAAGTGAGTTGAGAGGTGAAATTCAGAGCTCCATTCAATTGGCTGAGAACAACCTGAGCGATCTCTTTGCTATACAGGTGCTGAAAACCCTTTTTATGATCAAGTATTATGGAAGTTTCAAAGCTACCAAACGGAACATTTCTGTTCTGCTAATTGATCATTTGGATATCGATATCAAAGCACATGAAGATAAGGTAGAGAAAGCATTGAATATCCTTGAAAACCAAAACTATATTCAAAGAAACAGTGATTTCTACGAATTCATGACCAATGAGGAAAAGGACGTAGAGACAGAAATTAAGGATATGGATATTGATGATTCCGCAGTCACTTTGCAGCTGAAGGAACTCTTCTTTGATGAAATTATCAAAGACAATAAGATCCAATTTACGGACAACAAACAGCACTATGATTTTATGCCAATCATAGACGATGCCACCGTAGGTAGGGAAAAGGAACTAGGGATAGAAATCATTACTGAGCGTAATCCCATTTACAAAGAGACACTTTCCTTGCAATCGCAAACGATGGGTACCACGGTAATGAGAATGGTATTACCGCCAAACCCTGTTTTTATTAAAGATCTGAATACCTTTCTCAAAACCAATAAATACGTAAAACAAAGCCAGACATCTACCTTAAAAGCAGAGCGCAGACGTATTTTGCACGAGCGACAAGTACAAAATGGCGAGAGAAGACGAAACCTAATTACACTTGCGAGCAAGCTCCTATCCGAGTCGGATGTGTATATCAATGGGAGCAAACAGGAGTTAAATCCAACTACAGATGGTCGTGCTAGAGTGCACGTAGCCTTCCAGATATTGGTAAAAAATGTGTACCCTAATCTCAGGATGTTGGGACATACTACCTACACCGAGTCCTCCATCAATGAAATACTTCTTTCCACACAAGCAGAACTCTTTAAAATAGAGCAAACCATTACAGAGGCTGAGAGTGAAATCTTAAACCAAATCAATAGAAGGAAGGCACGTTCTGAACGTACCAGCTTGGGCGAACTTAAAGACGTACTTGGTAGGAGACCTTATGGATGGTATCCCAATGCGGTATGGGCTAATGTAGCCAAACTATACCGACGTGGACAGATAGAACTAAAGCAAGACAGCAATTTGCTAGATACCACAGAAGCATCTCGTGCATTGATCAACAGTTCACATCATCATAATACCCTAGCACAAGTGCAGGAGCCAGAGGATCCTTCCAAAGTGAGAGCGCTTAAAGAACTATACTCTGAGTTTTTCGATCAATCCTCAGGGTTATCCTTAGGAAAAGATATCGCTAGTGACTTTAAAGAAAAGCTTAAAATTACTCGATCAGAGATTGATGATCTACTGAGACAAAAAGGTAGCTATCCTTTCTTAGTTTCATTAGAGGAGACAAGAGAACAAATACACAACCTCATAAGCAAAGACTATAGTCATATATTGAGAGAGGTAAAAAACTATGAGGATCTCTTGCTAGATTTTAAGGAAGATGCATTGGATCCTGTACGCAGGTTTATGAATAGTGGACAGAAAAGTATCTACGATGGCATTAGAACCACCGCCACGGGTGATACTTCTAATTTTCACTATGTAGACAGCGAGGAACTGAAAGTTCTCCAGGATGTCCTCAATCACCCTAAACCATACTTTGGTAATCTGCTGCAAGAAGCCAAGCACGCAATGGATACCCTCTCCGAAAAGGTAATTCAAAAGATTGATGTCGAGCGAAAAGCCACCTTACAATGTATAGAGGATGCTATTTCCACTTTAACGAATAATGAAAATTTTGAAGAGCTAGATTCGCTACAACAACAGGCAATACTGTCACCTTTTAAACAGGAAAAAAGTAAGGTGGACACTCAGCGTTTTATTAGTTCACTAAGGGAAATTGGCCGAAGAGTAAATGATGAATTACTGGTAAGCCAGCTTACCGAACTACACCGATTGGCAAATAAAGTGAGAGAAAGCGATGGTGGTAAAGTAGCAGAACCCACGGTTCATTATATTAAAGCAAACAACCTAAAAGTACCCTTTGAGCAGCGAGAATTGAGAACAGAGGAAGATGTGGACGCCTACCTAGAAAAAATGCGGGAGGTATTTAAAAAACAAATTAAGGAAAACCGAAGAATTAGCCTCTAATGAACACCAACCACCTCAAAAAATTTGCTCAAGCTGCAAGACGTAAACTACTTACCCAAGTACAAGCAAGGCTAGAATATGTATTGAAGACCGACTCAGCAGAGCTCAGGGAAAAGCAAGCTCAGATTCTAAAACTCAAGGAAGAGATACAAAGAAGTTCCAAAAATCAAGTAATTGATAAAGTAGCCTACACGTGGTTTAACCGACTTATGGCACTAAGGTTTATGGATGTGAATGACTTCCAGCCATTGGGCTTGGGAGTACTATCTCCTAAGGAAGGATTCACCACACCAGAGATTGTAGAAGATGCCAAGCAAGGACATATATCGGAAGAATTGCGGGTGGATAGACAGAGAATATTCGACCTGTTGGATGGAAAAGTACCAAGTCCAAATCCTCAAAATGAGGTTTTCAAGCTCCTACTCATTGCAGTTTGTAATCACTTACATAGAATTCTACCCTTCCTTTTTGAGGAAATCAATGACTATACTGACCTGCTATTGCCAGACGACCTAAGCTCTGAGTACTCTATTGTGCACGATATCTTAGAAGGTATGCAGATAGAAGATTGCAAAGAAGTGGAAATCATTGGATGGTTGTATCAGTTTTATGTGTCGGAATGGAACGATGAGCTGATTAGGTCTAAAAAAGTATATAAGAAAAATGAATTAGCTCCTGCATCACAATTATTTACTCCTAGGTGGATTGTTCAGTACATGGTGGACAATACACTTGGACAGTTGTGGACGGAAATGCAACCCAACACAAAGATTACTAATGAATTGGAGTTTTATATAAAACCTGCCTACAAAGAGCAACTCCAAACAAGAACTAAAAAAAGCATTGAAGAAATAACCTTTTTTGAGCCTTGTACAGGTTCAGGGCATATTTTATCCTATGCCTTTGATGTGTTTTACAAAATGTATGAGGAGGAAGGATACAACCCTTCAGAAATTCCTGAACTTATCATTACCAAAAACCTATTTGGAGTAGACATAGACCAACGTGCGGCACAATTAGCATCCTTCGTCTTAATAATGAAGGGGAGACAAAAGAATAGAAGGTTTTTACGTACAGTTGAAAGTAAAAATATAACACCAAATATCCACTTTTATCAAGACTTTGAATTTGATGAAAAGTTTAAAAATGCAACTGCTCTAGGTTCATTAATTAGGGTTGAACCCAAAGATTTGAATGTGTTAAAATTGGATAAAGGGACACTATTTGGAGAACGTCAGGAACTGGTTAACAACCTATACCAATTACTAGGGCAGCGGTATGATGTGGTAGTAACCAATCCGCCATACATATCTTCTTCAAGGATGGAAGGAAGTTTGAAGCAATATGTTGAAGCAACTTATTCAGAAACGAAATCAGAT
Source organism: Peijinzhouia sedimentorum (assembly GCF_049340005.1). Lineage (NCBI taxonomy): Bacteria > Pseudomonadati > Bacteroidota > Cytophagia > Cytophagales > Peijinzhouiaceae > Peijinzhouia > Peijinzhouia sedimentorum. Next base: position 488,067 of record NZ_JBMPIY010000002.1, on the reverse strand, counting down.
TTATTCGCCACCTTTATTTTACGTTGTTTAGAATTGTGCAATGAAGATGGATTGACAGGGTATATGACCCCGTTTGTGTGGATGTTTATTTCTTCCTATGAAAAACTGAGAACTAACCTTATTGATCATCATTTTATCAATAACCTGATCCAACTGGAATATTCAGGTTTTGATGGAGCTACTGTTCCGATCTGTACCTTTACTTTAAGAAATAAAGTCATTCCAGAGGGAAAAGGAAGCTATATCCGATTAAGTGATTTCAAAGGGTCACAAAATCAAGCTCCCAAAACCCTTGAAGCCATCCAGAACCCTTCCTGCGGATGGTTCTATACTGCTTATCAAAAAGACTATGCAAAGATGCCAGGAAGTCCGATTGGATATTGGATTGGCGAAATTACTTTGAATGTAATAAATAAAGTAAAAACGCTAAAGACTTTTTCTGAAGCAAGAATGGGATTAGCAACAGGTAATAATTCAAAATTTATAAGAAGATGGCAGGAAATGTCATTTGTTTCAATTGGATTGAATTTTACAAATAGAATTGATGCAAATGATAGTGGTATTAAATGGTTCCCATATGCAAAAGGAGGTAAGTTTAGAAGGTGGTATGGAAATAACGAATATGTTGTTAATTGGCATTTAGATGGGAATGAGCTTCAGAATACTATGCATCCCTCTGGTAAAAGGGTTTGGGCACATAATTTTAATTTGGACAATATATTTAAACCGAGTATCACATGGTCAGATATTACATCAGGCTTGTTATCTGCAAGGATTAACAATGAAGGGTTTCTTTTTGATGGTTCTGGCACTTGTGCATTCTTTAAAGAAGAAAAATTCAGATTACCAGTTCTTGGGCTATTAAATACATCATTTGTAAAGGATTATTCAAAAATATTAAACCCAACACTTCATTTTCAACCTGGGGATTTTAGAAAATTACCTTTTAAAAATGAATTGATTAATGAAGAATTTGTTCGGACAGTAAAGAATTGCATTGTGGTTTCAAAATTTGATTGGGATTCATATGAAATCTCTTGGAACTACTTAAGTAATTGGATTGCAAATAATAATTCAAATGAGCTTGAAGAATCATTCGATTTATATAAACAATACTGGACCAATAAATTCTTCCAACTCCACAAAAACGAAGAAGAACTCAACCGTCAGTTTATAGAAATCTATGGCTTGCAAGAGGAACTAACTCCCGATGTTCCCCTAGAGGAGATTACCATTCTGCAAGAGGAACTTAACAGAGGTTCTCTCAAAGCACAAAACACCCAACTAGAAAGAGATCCAGCTACAGGCCTTGTCACTAGTTATGATGATATTCAATTGTCTTTCGATGCACAGGAAGTCATGGCACAGTTTATCAGCTATGCCGTTGGCTGTATGTTTGGTCGTTATTCTTTAGATCAAGAAGGGCTGATATTGGCAAACCAAGGAGAGACCTTGGAGGATTACCTCAGGATACTCTCCGAAAGTGGCAAGCAAGCATCCTTTCTGCCAGATGATGACAATATCATCCCTATCCTCGACGATGAGTGGTTTGAAGATGATATCGTCAATCGATTCAAAGAGTTCCTTAAGGTAAGTTTTGGTGAGAAATACTTCGACAGGAATCTGGAGTTTTTAGAATCCTGCATTGGCAAAGATATCCGTAAATACTTTTTGAAGGATTTCTACAAGGATCACATTAGCAGGTACAAGAAACGTCCCATCTATTGGATGTTCTCTTCACCTAAGGGTAGTTTCAATGTACTTATTTACTTACACCGCTACACATCGGATACGCTCAGCCAAATCCTCAGTCAATACCTCAATCCTTTTCAAGAAAAAATCAAGGCGCATGTAAATCATCTTGATCACATTATAGAAACTGGGAACTCCACCGAGCAAGTGAGAGCCCAAAAAGAGAAGGAAAAACTTCGAGTAATATTGCTTGAGTTACAAGAATATGAACGAGACATCTTTTATCCACTAGCCTCCAAGCGTATTTCTATCGATTTGGACGATGGAGTTTTGGTGAATTATAATAAATTCGGCAATGCCATAAAGGAAGTAGCAGGTCTCAATGATAAAAAAACAAAGACAAAAGTGAGGGGATTTGATTGGATAGATGTGAGTGAGATAATTTAGTGAGTAATATATAAAATCAGCCAAAATTATGAGAAAGTATTTTTATTCAAATGGTCAAGAGAAGCAAGGCCCAGTAACATTCGATGAGCTGAAAAATTTGGACATTAATCCCGAAACATTGATTTGGCATGAAGGAATGGATGAATGGAAAGCAGCAAAATTTATTTTTGAACTACAAGAAATTCTTGAATTAAAGCCGCCAGCAATTGAACCTGCTACCGCTAATTATCAAGGTAATTACTCTTCAAATAGACCAGTAGTCACAGCAAATCCATTTGGTCCACGACCTATGTTTTCCGCACCATTTTCATTTAAAGGTCGGATTAGAAGGCTAGAATATGGGTTGAGTTTGCTAATATTTTATTTTGGCTCATTCTGTCTTGGGTATTTCCTAGGGTACCTAGGTGTAACTGACGGAGAAACATATGGGCTGGAGTTTATATACATTTCACTCACACCCTTTTGGATTTTTCTTTTGGCTCAAGGAGCAAAAAGATGCCACGACCGAGGAAATAGCGGTTGGTTCCAGATTATACCATTTTACGGTTTATGGATGCTTTTTGCAGATGGTGAAAGAGGTGAAAATGATTACGGAAAAAATCCAAAGGGTCGCCTATGAAAAATCTATTCTTATTAATTTTTCTATTCTACTCTGAGCTTTCGTTTTCGCAAGTGTTATCAGAGGATGACATCAAAATGATGGCAAGTAGGGTGAATTCTGAGTTGAGAGATATTGAATTGGAAAATGGAGTTTCCTTAAGAAGGTGTCTATCATTTAAGAGGACTTTGATCTATCAATATAATGTGCCAAGTAATTGGGTTGCTGGAAATAATCTGAAAGAAGAACTAATAAATAATTTAAAGGAAGCGGGTTATGCTGAGGTCTATTTTAATAATGACATCAATATTGACTTTTATTATTTTTATGGAAAAAGTCTTCAGAAATGGGTAAGTATTAAGTCAAAAGAATTGGCTACGTCTAATAGTATAAGAAAACCAAACCCTCCAAGATTACAGTTGGGGGAATATCTTATTCTTGATGGAAAGCCAAAAGCGAAAGGTGTAAATATTAAAGTAAAACCACCTATTGGATGGAAAGTTGAAGAAGGCGATCGTCCAAATGTGGTTGTAAAGTTTGTAGACGGAGTAAATAATTATATTATACAAATAAAAGAGAACTTAACTTTTTTTTCCAGAAATCAATCTAAGGAGCTTCTATCCGATTCAGAATTTAAAAAACAAGTAATTGATGAATACAGCGCATTAATAAATAATCCTTTAATATTAAGTGACAGGATAACGACAGTTGATAATTATCCAAGCTTAGAGATAGAAATAAAAGGCTCCGTTGATAGATTTAGTACATTATTCGGGTTTAGACTGAAAATTTGGATTATCATTTATGAGGATAAAATAATTACCCTACAAGGTTTTGCTCAAAATGGTAACAGTTATCAAGCTTTAAGTTCTTTTTATAATTCGATTACAAATTCAGTCATATTAACAGATCAATATGATTAGTCTATGAGAAAGTATTTTTATACAGATGGGAAAACTAAGTTTGGTCCTTTCTTATTAGATGATTTAAAGAATAAGGATTTGACGAGGGATACCTTAGTGTGGTATTACGGATTACCTACTTGGACTCCGATATCGGAAATAATCGAGTTAAAAGAAGTGCTTAGAGCAATTCCACCACCAATAATTAAATCAACTGATACCTTTGTGGGTTACCAGATGAATCCAGACATTCCTGCTGGAGTTATAAATAAACCTGAGGTTAAAAAAAGAAAAATTTCGCGAAATGTAAAAGTGGTTACCATTATACTAACGATTATGTTCTTTTTGTCAACGACTGTTTTGTACCTACATTATTATAAAAATGAGGATGAAAAGCTATATGACGAAATAGTAGCTAATTCCTACAGCGGAAACGAAGATTTTAATTTTTACCTTGAAAAATTTTACCGTGATCTTGAGGTTTATGGGTTATTTCCAAAAAGAGCTTCTACTATTATTATAAAGTTTTCGCCACTTGATCAAATATCAAATGCTACTCATTTTCATGCTGTGTCTTATGGAATATACAATGATGACTTAATTGAAATATATATTAATCCTTCATCGTGGAAAAAATTTAATAAACCTAAAAGGTATTACCTAATGTATCATGAGCTGGCACACGATATTCTAAATGTAGATGACTTGTCTGATAATGAATTAAATACAGGTAAATTAATGTTTCCTGCCATCTTTTCTTATGAGCGAATTACAATGGATGACTTCATAGAAGCATACCATGAGTTATTTGAAGAATTATCTAACCAATAAAATTTAATCCTTTAAATGACTATGAGTAAAATAGAGGAAGTATTACAAAAATTTTTTGAATTGCAGCGAGTTATTTTCTGGTACGATGAAAAGGGTGAGAGCAAAGATGATTTCGAGAATTTGCACCTTGATGGAGTAGAAAAGGTACTTGTTGAGCAGAATCCATTTGAAATCAAATATTTGGTTAATCGTCAACACTCAGATAGAAAATTCCTTTTGTATTTTAACTCTCCAAAACCTGCCAACGAGGATAATTGGCTGTTGGATATGGAGCTTTCTTATCAAGTATTCCACAACGATAGACAGGCAATGTTCCTGCAAGAAATGGAGCTGGGTTTCCATCTCAAAGATTTGGTAGAACAGCACCTAGAGTTTTTTAAATCGAAGGAACGACGTCTTAAACTTAAAGATCTCACTACAAAAGACGATGGTCATAGGGATATCCGATACAAGATGTTGTCTATCATTTTTGGAGTCGATAATCTTAGCCTTTCCACCTTTATTCTATCCCATATCCATAGTTTCGTTGAGAATGAAAGTAAGCTAGATAAAGATCTAGTGAAATATGGTCTTCATGAGTTTTATTGGAATGAAATAGAAAACCAGTTTGGTTATCAATCAAAAGAACCTGGGATATTTGAGTTTTTCTTATTGGTGTTTGAGGGAAACTTTCCATTAGGGAAGGGTATTGTTTTGCGCAAAGAAACCAAGCTAGTGCTGGCTCAATGGCGTGATTCATTGCAGTTTAGAGAGAGTTACCAAGTAATATCCTCCCGCCTTGAATCAGACTTAAAAATTTCTTCATTGCTCGATGGATCCACAATGGAGGTGATCATGGAGGATGAACTTTTTCAAGAATCAGACAAAAAGCTCATACATGAAATGCATAATCTTTTACTCGAAGACGCCATTTCAGCAGATCGAGTAAAGAAAATCATTAAGACCAGAGAAAGTAAATTTTGGTTTGCTTTTCATAAGGATCTCTACATGAGCTTATGGTATGGAGCAGAGCTTATTTCTTTAGTAAAACAACATTCCAACACTACCTATAAGACTTTAGAAGAGGGCGTAAAGGACTATAAAACCAACCTCTATATTATAGATCAAAATTACCGCAAATTCATTTGGCACTATAGGTTGGCAAGTCACAATAGAGTATTGGCTGGACTTTACGAGCGTGTAAAGAAAGTTTACTCAAATGATTGGTTGCTTGAATACAACAATAATTGGCAAAAGATCATAGATTCTCTCAACGATTGGCCAACACATGAGCGATACAGTCAACAGAGATTTTTCACTTCCCATGTGAAACCAATTCTGGAAAAAAAGCAAAGACTCTTTGTAGTCATTTCTGATGCACTACGCTATGAATGTGGTGAAGAACTACACGCCCGTCTCCTTGCAGAAAATCGATATCAAGCCAATCTGGAATATATGGTAGCCTCTGTACCTACCTATACTCAGTTGGGCATGGCATCATTGCTTCCTACAAATAAAAGGATGTTGATTAATCCCAATTCTGATACAGTATGGGTAGATGAGTTTTCTGCAACAGGCCTAACAGGTAGAACCAAAATATTGGAAACCAATGCAGGTGTAAGAGCTACAGGGGTAATGGCTGAGGATTTTATGGCGATGAATTCGAGTACGGAGGGAAGAAACTTTGTGAAGAACTACGATCTCATTTACATATATCATAATGTGATCGATAAGCGAGGAGATGATAAAACCTCTCAAGAAACAGTATTTGAGGGAGTAGAAGATGAAATCAAGTTTTTGATAGACTTGGTGAAGAAAATAGGTAATATGAATGGGAATAACATTTTCATCACCAGTGATCATGGATTTATATACCAACATCATATCCTAGAAGAGAGTGATTTTACCAGCCCTGAATACGTAGGTGAAATATGGAAAGAAAACCGTCGCTTTGTAATGGGTAGAGAACTTACTCATGACACCAAAGTCAAGAAGTTCACTGGTGCCCAACTCAATCTAAATAGTGATTTGGATGTTCTAATTCCTAAATCAATCAACCGTATTCGAATAAAGGGTTCAGGTTCCAGGTTTGTGCATGGAGGGACGACGCCTCAGGAAATCATCATCCCTTTACTGAAGGTGAATCGAAAAAGAGAGGATACCACTAAGCAGGTGGATATTGACATTATCCAGACTACGGATCGTATTACAACCAACACCTTGTCTGTTTCATTTATCCAATCGGAAATTGTGAATGAATCGGTGCTACCGAGACAAATTAGAGCAGGACTTTATGCAGAAGATGGCACATTACTGAGTGATCATTTCAAGTTCAATTTTGATATATCAGAAGGGAGTGAGCGTCAGCGGGTGGTAAAACATGGGTTTTTACTTAGCTCCAAAGCAAGTGAAATGTATAAAAATCAGCGAATTAAGCTGAAATTAGAAGAGCCAATAGATGGTACAACTAGGTGGAAGGAATATAAGGTACATAACTATACCTTAAGCACTTCTTATTCTTCAGATTTTGATGACTTTTAAGTATGAAGGCACTTGACCAAAAAATAAATCAATACTTCGGTGGCAGAGTGGTTCGAAAGGACTTGACTAAGCTCGTGAAGGGAAATGCAATTGTACCAACTTATGTCTTAGAATACTTACTGGGGCAATATTGTGCTACGGATGATGAAGATACTATCGTAAAAGGAATTGAAACGGTAAAGAATGTGATTGCTAATCACTTTGTCCATCGTGATCAGGCTCAGATCATCAAGTCAAATATTCGTGAACGAGGAACGCATCGGATTATCGATAAAATATCAGTAACCCTCAATGATAAAGATGATCAGTATGAAGCAATATTTGCCAACTTAGGGCTTAAGAAAGTTCCTGTTTCAGATGATATTATAAAGATATATCCCAAGCTACTAACTGAGGGAGTATGGTGTATCCTCACCATGGGATACATAAGAACCGATGAAAAAGCATCCACACCTTGGATAATTGAGAGTTTGAAACCCATTCAAATCTCAAATGTGGATGTAGACGAATATAAAACTGCTAGGACTCATTTTACCAAGGAGGAATGGATTGACTTACTTATCCAAACGATGGGGTTGAACCCTGAAGAGTTTTCATTCCGATCCAAACTATTGCAGCTTACGAGATTGGTTCCGTTCGTTGAAAACAACTATAACCTCATAGAGCTTGGACCAAAGGGAACGGGTAAATCACACGTATTCTCAGAACTGTCCCCACATGGAATTTTACTTTCTGGTGGCGAAGTGACAAAAGCTAAGTTGTTTGTCAATAACAGTAATGGCAATATTGGCTTGGTTGGTTTTTGGGACGTAATTACCTACGATGAATTTGCAGGAGTTACAAAAAGAGTAGATAGAGGCTTAGTAGATATAATGAAAAACTACATGGCCAACAAATCCTTTTCTAGAGGCACATCTATCTATGGTGCCACCGCTTCTATGGTGTTTGTTGGTAATACCGATCATTCTGTTCAGTATATGCTCAAACATACGAACCTGTTTGATGCACTCCCTAAAGATTATCAAGATACCGCTTTTCTTGATCGTGTTCATGCTTATCTACCTGGCTGGGAGATTCAAAAGCTACGAAATGAGATGTTTTCATCGGAGTACGGGTTTATTGTGGATTATCTTGCAGAAATCCTGAAAGACCTACGCAAAGAAGACCATACGGCAACGTACAAGCAATATTTCGATATTTCATCCACTATTACAACCAGAGATAAGGATGCAATTGCTAAAACCTATGCAGGCTTATACAAGGTGATCTATCCTCATGGGAAAATCACCAAAGATGATGCAAAAGAGCTACTTGAGTTTGCTATAGAGTGTAGAAAAAGGGTGAAACTTCAGTTAGAAAAAATGGATGAGACCTTTATGGAAGATAAAGTAGAATTTAGCTATATCGACCGTGAAACAGGAAAATCTACCTTAGTAGAGACACTGGAAAAGGCTCAATATCTGAAACCAAGTCCAAAATCCCTTCAGCAAGAAATAGCTTTTCAAGAAACTAATAATGAGAATTTTATAGATTCATCTTCAATAAAACCAGTAAAAGAATTAGAAGAAGGACAAATCATAATAAGAGATAATGAGAAGGGACATTCTTATGAGAGTCTGTTTGGAGATTATCTAGAAGGTTCAACTGAAATAATAATTACCGATCCCTATATCCGTCTTGCCTATCAATTTCGGAATTTGATGGAGTTCATTGAATTGATTATCAAAAGAGTTGATTTAGATCAAAAGATTAAAATTCACTTGGTCACAATCAATGCAACAGATTACATCGAGGGCTTTAAAGATAAATTAGAACAACTAGAGTTTGACCTAGAAGCTATGGGCATAACTTTCAGTTTTGAATTTGATGAAGCTATCCACGACAGATCCATCATATTAAATAATGGGTGGAAGATTATCCCCGGCCGTGGCTTGGATATCTGGCAAAAGACCAATGGATGGTTCGATCTCAGTGAGTTTGTTCAAGAGCAACGTCAATGTAAATCCTGTGAAATCACTTACCTAAAAAAATAAAAATAATGAAAAAGAAAGTTTTTGTTTTGCGAGCTGATTATGGAACATATACAAATGCATTTAAGCAATATGGATATATAGGAATTGGTTGGTTTGGGTATAACCCTGAAGGAATTATTGATATTACAGATCGGGAATCTATAAGAAAGATATACAAGAAAGATTATTCGGATGAAGCAGAAATGACGGTAAATCAAAATGTCGGTCAGATTTATAGGTTTCTTAATGATATTAAAATTGGAGATATCGTGATTACTCCATTTAACAATAATGAATTATTGATAGGATCAGTTACGAGTGATTTTTACTTTGAAAAAGATGATACTTCTCGATATTGTTGGCGTAAAAAAGTTGAATGGCGAAAGGAACATTTGGATCGCCATGAATTTTCTGTGCCATTACAAAATACCTTAAAATCATCCTTGACTTGTTTTTCTGTTTCTTCTTTCGAAGAAGTTTTTATGGCAATTGGATTGCTTGATGGGGGTAAAAAATCTACTGACACTACTATGATTGTAACGACAACAATAAGTAGCATAGAGCTAATTAGAAAGAAGTTTCTAGAGTTAGGTCACACGGAATTTGAATTGCTTGTTGCCCATATATTAAAGTCTCTCGGATTTGAAGCAACACAAGATACTGGTAGAGTTGGTGACGGAGGAATAGACTTTGAAGGTGTGTTAGATGTAATGGGTGTTGCTTCTATAAATCTTCAAGTACAAGTGAAGCGATATGATAAAGGTTTAATAGGCGAAAAGGATATTCGAAACTTTAGAGGAGCATTAAAAAAGGATTATCAAGGCTGTTTTGTTACACTGTCGAAATTTAATAAGAAAGCTTCTGAGAGTGCCAACGACAAAGAAAGAGAATCTATCAACCTTATAGATGGTGAGCAATTGATTGAAATCTTCATTGAAAAATATGATAAGGTAATAGATTCAATGTATAATGATGACTTAGATGATCTTGCTGACAAGTTAAAATTCAAGAAATCCCTACTTCCAATATGAGTCGTTTATAAATAATTCTTATATCGAATTCAGTTATTCTTTTACTAACTTATAATACCATGCATGGAATATTTTGCTTGGAGGGGATGTGGTTTGGAGACCACAGAGATTTATATAGTGTCTCACCCATTTTAGATCTTGTTCATCGTTTGGGGAAAATACCCTTCATCCATCACAGGTGCGGTACTTATGAGGAGTTTGAATTTTCGATCAAAAGGTGGAGAGTAAAATCTTTTCACAGAAAATTTCCAATTCTTAATATTGCTTTTCATGGTGATAAGGGAGAGTTTAAGGTTGGGAAAGAATTAGTTACCCTTGATGATTTGGCTGAATTACTAGGGGGAAAATGCGAAGGCTGTGTGATCTATTTTGGGAGTTGTGATACAATGAGGGTGGATAGAAGACTTCTTCAAAAGTTCATGGAGCAAACAAAAATTATAGCTGTACTCGGCTATAAATCTTCCGTCAGTTGGCTACAATCAGCTGCATTTGAAATCCAAATGCTTTATCATTTTTCTCAGGAGAATCTAGATGCCAAGGGCTTGGGTAAAATTAAATCTTCCATATTTGATGATACCAAGCATCTTGCTAAAGAGCTAGAGTTTAGGATGGAGATTAATGAACGTACGAATTTCAAGTAGTAAATTAATTCTGCAAAATCAATTATGGCTTCAATTCGGCGGACATGGTTATATAGAGCAGATAGTGCATTCAAGAGAGAACCATTAAGTTTTCATTGGACTCCCAGAAAAGAAATTGAACAAATTTTTAGAGAGCAAGAATTTTTAAGGAAATTATCTGAAGAAAAACATCTCAAAGACACACTTACTTTTTTGAAGACCGATTTTACTGAAAGTGCATTCTGTAGAATGACCTTGACAAGGTTAAAAAGATACTACGACCGCCATTCTTTGAATAAGAGACAAATAGAGGATATAAAAAGCATATACATCGCTGCTAAAGAGTTAGGCGCAGATGGAGTTAAATTAGAGTTTATCAATTCGGTTTTGGAAGTCTATTATCAGATCAAAGTCTATTTACCAGATGATGTAAAGGATCGAGTAGAAACTTGTTATCAATATTGGGTGGACTTTAGCATCGATATCAAGAAGTACTACCCTTCAAATTTAAGGTTGTTGAAAAATTAGGTAAACCAAATAGATATAAAGTATGGTATTCCAACAGGCAGTGATGAGGATGGGAATTTGAATAATTGAGGTTTGAAAATTAACGAATGCAAATTCAATAAAAATAAAGTAATATGTTAAATTTTAAGGAATTCTCAAGAATGTTCGCTTTTAAAAAAAAACCCTACTGAAATCTAGTAGGGTTTTTCATTGGTGCAGAGGAGGAGGGATTCGAACCCCCGGTACCTTGCGGTACAACGGTTTTCAAGACCGCCGCATTCGACCACTCTGCCACTCCTCTGTGTTTTGCAGAATTTCGAGCTGCAAATGTAGTAGAAATTTTAAAGAAGACAATACTAAATCGTAATAATTTCTTGATCATCTCCATCGCTATTGTTGCTGATCACTTTAGCGCGGTCTAGAGTGGCATTTAATTCAAAGCCCAGCAGGATTATCACTGCAACTATATAGAACCAGACCATCACCGCTATTAAGGCACCAATGGAGCCATACAGCTTGTTGTAAGTGCCGAAATTGTTGATGTAAAGTGAGAACCCTAATGAAGCAAGAACACTCAATAGCGCTGCTAATACAGCTCCCCAGCTAAAGAAATGCCATCTGTCGTGAATGGCAGGAGCAAAATAATATAGGGTGGCAATGGCAAATAAGAATACCACAAAAATGACAATAAAGCGCAATAGATAAATCAAGTATATGATATAGCTTGTGTCAAACAAGTTTTCTGGATATACATAATTAATTACAGCTTCACCCACTGTAAGTAGGATAATAGCCAAAAACAAGGTGAATGCTAACACGCCGGTAAGGCCAGCAGCCATCAGCCGTGTTTTCAAAAAGCCCCTAACCTCCCGCGTTTGATAGCAGGCGTTGAATGCTTTGATAATGGACATGGTGCCATTTGTAGCCAAGAATGTAGAAGTCAAAAAACCAATCGTCAATAAATCACCACGCGAGTTTGCCACAATATCTTCTATTGTCTGACTGGTAAATTCATATACACTTGCCGGAAATACTTCTTTCAAGAAATCTAAAATTGCTTGCTGACTTAATGGCTCATAGAAATACTGGATATAAGGAATAAGCGTGAACAAGAAAATGATTGCCGGAAATAGGGAAAGCGTGAAATTGAACGCAATAGCATTAGCCTTTTCCCAAATATCGTCTTTGCTGAGTTTGCGAATAAAAAGCTTTAGAAATTGATACATCGAGAAGGTATCTTTCACCACCTCGATCCTCTCCAAGTAGCTGATGCTATTGGTTATGATTTTTGATGATTTTATCTTCTCGATTAAATTAGTCATTATATAATGGCTTCAGTACCTCTACCAATTTGGCAGGTGGCCGGCATGGTTTCCCTGTTTCTTTGCTAATAAAGGCCAAAGTCGTTTCGCCCTCGTGTATTAGCTCCTGATTTTCATTGTAAAATAGGTATTTAAACACAGACTTTACGCCTGGCATCTTGGGCACGGAAACTTTTATGGTAATAAGCTCATCGTAGCGAGCGGGTAAATGAAACTTCGAATAGTTTTCCAACACCGGCATCAGGATTCCTTCATCCTCAATTTCCTTGTACGAATAGCCCATAGCTCGTAAAGCTTCCACTCGCGCTACTTCATAGTAGGTGGCATAGTTGCCATAATAGGCAAATCCCATCTGGTCCGTTTCTGCATAGCGAATTCTTAACGTTACTGTAGCTTCAAACATGCCGTTGGTTTATTGGTAAATTCGAGAGCGGTTCAATGCCGCCTGATAGCGTTGTGCATTGCGGAGATGTTCTCCTAAGTTGTTGGTAAAATTATGATAACCCGAAAAATCTTCTTTGGCGCACATATAAATATAATTATGCTCTTCGGGATTCAAAACCGCATCGATCGCATATACAGGTGGGAGGTTGATAGGCCCCGGAGGCAAACCAGCATATTTATAGGTATTGTATGGCGAGTCTATCTCTTTATGCACATTGAGTACACGCCTAATTTCAAAATCGCCATGTGCAAATACCAACGTAGGGTCAGCTTGCAACGGAATTCCTCTTTTTAGTCTATTCAAATACAAGCCTGCAATCGTTGGGCTCTCGTCACGTTTTTGTGATTCGGCATTTACTATGGAAGCTAGGGTAATTACTTCATTTGGCTCCATATCTAATGCCTTGGCTTTGGCTATTCGGTTTTCGGTCCAGAAATTCTTGTATTCACGATGCATCCTGTCGAGCAGCTCATCACTAGTGGTGGTCCAATACACTTCGTAGGTATTTGGGATAAACATGCTGATAAAATCCTCCTCTTCAAAATCGTACTTCTGCCAAACTTCGGGTTGCTTGATTCGGGTCAAAAAAGAAAGACTATCGACTTCTATACCTTTGGTGATTTTACCGGCAAGTTCTTCTAATGTGCGGATATTGTTGAAAGTGATGCGGGTGGGTATTTGTGCCCCCGATCTTAGCAATCGTACCGTTTCGATATTAGTCATGTTGCTTTCCAGCTGATAAAGGCCGGGCTTCACCAATTGGTCATAATCCATCCATTTGGCAACGAGGCTAAAGGTGACCAAGTCCTGCACGATGTCTTCATCATAGAGCAAGTTTTGCACTTGCTTGAAGTCAGCACCGCTTGGAATCAAAATTACTTGAGGCTGCTTATCTACCAATACATTGGGCGTTTTTACGATTTGGTAGCCGTAGAATAGGCCTGTGGTCATAATCATCGAAAAGATGATGAGGCCAACTACAAAAATTTTACGTCTTAGAGAAGGTTCTTTGTCTGGTGCTTTCACAGGAAATATGTCGATCTAATCAGCAAAAATAAACAATTTACCCATGTGGTAAGGTTCATTTTGTTTTGTATTGATTTTTTCGGAACCGCAATGAGCGCAGAGATTTACGCAAAGTGCCGCAAAGGTGTTTTTTTTTGCGGCCTCAGCGTCTTCACTTTGCGGATCTCTGCGTTTAAATTCTTCATTTTTTAGAACCGCAATGAGCGCAGAGATTTACGCAGAGAGCCGTAAAGGTTTTTTTCTGCGGTCTTTGCGTCTTCACTTTGCGGATCTCCGCGTTTAAATTCTTCATTTTTTAGAACCGCAATGAGCAAAAAGATTTACGCAAAGGGCTTCTAATGCTGACGCACGTGTACCGGCCGGCGACAGCTTTTGGATTAAATTTTTCGTTTTTAAAGACTCTGACCTGTTAATAGAATCGCTTTTTACGATAGAGGCTTTGGAAAATATAATCTATTGTAAACAAGCCTGCTATGGCAAGCATCGCAAAGCTGAGAACGGAGACATCTAAGCCGAGGTCTATATGTTGGAAGAATGATTGTAACGAATCAGTGAAATCAAATTGATCTGGAATAGTAAAGGAGTAGTCAGAATTGGTTGAAAATGAAATCAGCCAAAGTATTGCAGTCAACACAGAAATACCTCCCGCAAAAAGCAAAGGTAAATTTAAGGACCTACGTTTGATTTTAACATTGGAATTGGCCGCTGTTGGTAGTTTGTCCATAATGCCATCTTCCAAGTGAGAGGGTGCATTTTTTCTAATTGAGCTTTTTAGCAAATCATCCCATTGTTCCATTTCTATATTTTCTTTCTTACTCATACATGCAATCCTTTTTTCTCAAATAATTCCTTCAAGATTTGCCCAAGTCGTTTTCTGGCTCTAAAAATACTCACTTTAGCATTGCTAGGGCTCAAGTCCATTATCACTCCAATTTCTTCTAAGCTCATTTCATCCATATAATAGAGTGTGATGATTCCCGCGTCCTTTGGATTGAGCATTCCAATCGCTTGATTTACCAAAATTTCTTTTTCACTTTTTTCAGAATCTGGAATGAAGTCCTCAAATTCCAAATGCTGCAATTCTAAGGAAGTCGTACTGAGTATATTTTTTCTTTTTCTACTCAATGCGAAGTTCATCACTATTCGATAAAGCCAGGTAGAAAATTTCGAATCGCCACGGAATTTCAATAAGGATTGATGCGCTTTCAAAAACGAATCTTGCACCACTTCTTCAGCTTCCATAGCGTCGCCTGTTACTCTCACGGCGATAGTAAATGCAAAGTTTTGATAACGCTTAATTAGTATTCTAAAAGCCTCATTATCTCCACTACATATTTTTTCGATTATCTCTTGGTCACTAATGATCATGGAATTACCCATGTGATGCAGTTATTTTTGAAAAGTTACAAAATTGTGCCGAAATAAATATTTTGAACACTTGTGTAACCATTAAGAGAAACTTGCATCCTAGCAGTACAACAAATTTAAAATTATGAGCCCGCTATTTATTCCCATTATTCTTGGTATCGCTGTGTTTACGATGGTTATTTTTCTACGCAAGTACGAAAATGACGAACGCATGGCAATGATTGATAAAGGCCTTGACCCGAACGTGCCTAAGCCGGAGAAATCTTCTGGGGTCTTACGTTTTGCTTTGTTAGCTATTGGTGTAGGTTTTGGTATTTTGATAGGATACCTTATAGTTGAAACTACTGATTTAGATGAACAAGTGACAGTAGCAACAACCATTATTTTTGGCGGTTTAGGTTTATTGCTTGCTTATTTCTTAGAGCAAAAACAGAATAAAGAGTAAAAAACAAAAGCCCTGACAAATTTGCCAGGGCTTTCTCTCCTCATCATCTTCAATCAACTCCAATCACGAACCATCGAGGAGGTTTTTCTTATTATCTGATTAGTTGCCTAATACATCGCCTTGAGCAAGGATTACATTCAACTCATCCATGCTTTTGTGTACGTTCACATAGCCATCGAATGATTGTAATGCACTGTAAGTAATAGGTGTTCCGTTTGCTTCAGTTACATTAATTTTAACCATGCCTGTAGCTCCGTTTACCATACCCAAGTCAATAGCAATTGAGCCGGGCTGTGTAGCTAGTGAGCCATTGTGTACGTGTGCAGGATGCATTCCTCCCGCCATAGTACCAGTCAAAGTGATGTTGGCTAGTGTTTCGCCGCTTTTACGCTCTGAGAAGGTTACTGTGCCACTTACTCCAGAGCTGCCAACAGTACCTAAGTTAAACTCAACTCTATTACCTGTTAAGGCATTTCTACCAATATCTACTTGGCTTAATAATGTTCCTAGATCGTCAATGCTATTGTGCACATTGATATATCCGTCAAAGTCAAGTAAATCTGCATAGCTTATAGCTGTACCATCAGTAAGCATTTTTACAGAAGTTTTACTCAAGCCAGTTGCGCCATCTACATCTGCAAGCATTACTGCAATATCACCACCTTCAGCAGCTGTATTGAAGTGAATGTGTGATGGGTGCATGCCGCCATTCATAGTACCATCAACCATTAAGGTAACAAGTGCATTGCCGTTCTTTCTTTCTTCAAACTTAGCAGTACCGCTTACCATACTATTGCCAACTGCGGCTAGGTTGTATGATGTAGAGCTACCTGTTAGCTCATTCTGTCCGATGTCTACTTGACTCAAAAGAGTACCTAAATCGTCTATACTATTATGGACATTGATATAGCCATTGAAATTCAATAATTCGGCATAGCTAATCGCTGTTCCATCAGTAAGCATTTTTACGGAAGTTTTACTCAAACCAGTTGCTCCATTTACATCTGCAAGAGGAATTGCAATATCACCACCTTCAGCCGCAGTATTGAAATGTATGTGCGATGGGTGCATTCCGCCATCCATAGTGCCATTAAGCATTAGGGTTACAAGGGCATTACCATTTTTTCTTTCAGCAAACTTGGCTGTTCCGCTTACCATACTTTCACCAACTTGTGCAAGGTTATATGTTATTTCATTTCCAGTAAGCTCATTCATTCCGATATCACCTTGGGCTACAATTACGCCTAACTGCTCAGCACTAAGGTGCACATTGATATAGCCATTGTAATCCAATAATTCACTGTAGCTAATTGCCTCACCTGAGTTTAATTCGCTAACTGAAGTTTTACTCATTCCTGTTGCGCCATTTACATTTGTTAGAGAGATGGCAATTCCACCACCTTCTGCAGCCGTATTGAAGTGAATATGCGCTGGGTGCATTCCATTTTGTGGAGTTCCTGTGATTTTAAGCGTTACAAGTGCTTCACCATTTTTACGTTGGTCGAATCTAGCAATACCTGAAATCCCATTTACATCCACTGTATTCAGTTTGTATATTTTTGAAGCTCCTGTTAGAGCATTTTCACCAATATCACCTTGAGAAACTAATTTGTCTAATTGCTCCATGCTCAAGTGAACATTGATATAACCATCAAATTCAAGTAGTTGAGAATAGCTAATAGCTGTGCCATTATCCAATTCACTGACCGATACTTTGTGCTCGCCCATTCCACCAGGCACGGCTCCTAAGCTCACGGCAATATCACCACCTTCGGCAGCAGTATTTAAGTGAATATGCGCAGGGTACATTTCACCTTCTTCGGTGCCCATCAGTCTTAAGCTTACAAGTGATTCGCCATTTGCACGCTCGCTAATTGTTGCTACTCCACTCACTCTTGGGAAATCTACACTTGCCAATGCATAAGTGGTTTGATTGCCTGTAAGTACATTTTGACCAATATCACCTTGTGCTATAAGTGTAGCCAAATCAGCCATACTTGCATGCACATTTACATAGCCATCATAAGTTAGCAATTGCTGAAAACTTAGTGTTTGGCCATTTTCATCCGCAGTTACTATAGTTTCACTACGACCTGTAGCAGGATCTACTGGTTCCAAGCTCACAGCAATATCGCCACCTTCGGCAGCAGTATTAAAGTGAATATGCGCAGGATGGGCAGTGCTTCCTGTAGTACCATTTAGTTGGACGATAATTTTTGTTGAATTATCATCTTGCTCCAAAAAAGTAACCATACCTGAAATGCCATCATTACTCACTGGCATCAATGGAAACTCTTTAGTGTCACCCGTCAATGCAGGATCATCTTCTACGATCGGCATTACATCGTCTTCTTCGTTATTACACGAAACTAAAATAGCCGCGAAAAACAGCAGTGCTAGCGGCATTCCTTTAAAAAATTGTGTGATTGTTTTGAAATTCATGATATTATGATTTTAGTTTAATTCTGTTTCATGGTCATCTACGACCGGCCGAAAGGGATTGGATTTTTGAGAATGAAAAAAAATCAGATTGATGAATTATTTATAGCAAAATGGAATGTAGGATCAGTATGCCAAATGGGTGAAAAAGCGGGAGGTTAAAAATGATTTATGAGCTGTAAAGGCTTCTTTATCATAATTTAAGCATTATTTTAATGCAGACTTTCGTTTTTATCTGCGTTCATCAGCGTAATCTGCGGGAGAAATTAGTGCCCGCAGATAGCGCAGATTTGCGCAGATGGTTTTTTTTATAATTCAAGCTTTTTTTCAACCGCATTGAGCGCAAAGATTTACGCGAAGGGATTAAATTGGATTTAATTTTATTGCTTATTATCATTGAAAATCAGTTTCCTAACCGTATTTCAATTGAAAAAGCTTCTATACATACCTACTCTACTTAGCCTGATAGTTGGGCTAGTGGCTTGTGAAGCAGAGCGAGCTGAGCCGCTTCTTGGGAATTATAAATTAAGTGTTCAAGATGAGTTGTCTTTAACTGCTAATAATAGGTTTTCTTATCGTGCAGGGAACGTTCAATTTGAATACTTGCCATTTGCAGTGAATCATATTGCTGTGATGCAAACCCGCAGAAACAAAATTGAGATTTATGATATAGCAAATGATAGTTTAGTACATTCTATTAGCTTCGCACTCGATGGGCCAAATCGAATAACTTCAGCACCAACAGCTTTTCATTTTATTTCTGCCGATAGCTTATTAGTTGCGAGTATAGAGAGTAGTACTTTGCATTTATTCAATCGCGATGGAGAAAAGCTCAAGCAATTCCAACTCAATACTTATAATGAAACCGAGAATAGTGTGTTAGTTCCCTACATTACTGGCACTCCGCTGAGCATACACAAAATGGGTAATAAAGTGTATTTACCTGGCCTCACGATCCAAGGAGCGAATTTGGAAGGAGCTAATCAATTGTTTGAGATTGATTTGGCCACTGAGGAAATAAAGGAAATACTGCCAAGACCTAAACCTTATGCAGATGTATATTATGTAGTGAATGATTTCACAGCAGTACATTTAGCCAAAAGAAATAATACTTTGGTTTTGAGTCCTGTGGTTTCCAACTATTTGGAATCTGTAAATAATGGGAAATCTGCATATCAATATGCAGGCAGTAATTACTTTGATAGCATTCCTTTTTACTCTGCCAACCCTCCAGAAGGATTGAATTGGGATATCGTAAATAAGGCAACATCGACTTCTCCAAGGTTTTCAGCAATCTATTACGATCTGTTTCGAGATGTATTTTATAGAGTAGCTATTACTCCGCCCTCTCTAGATCAATATCTGATTGAGAAAAAAGCGGTAAAACATTTTTCGATTATTGTCCTAAATAGTGATTTTGAAAAAATTGGTGAGACTATTATTGATCATGAAAAATATGACCTCACAGGGCTGTTTATTACTCCAGAAGGCTTGTGTATTTTCAATAAAGAAAAGTACGGGCAAAATGAAGATCGATTAAGTTTTGATGTTTTTGCACTCGAAGAAATTGAAGAAGGTCAAATGCAATAATCAATATTTACTTCTTCTCTGCCCAAATCCTCGTTATCTGCGGGCAAATTACTTTTTATTGTGCCATTTGATCTCTTAGCGTCCTCGCGACCTTGCGTGATTTTTTCTCGCTAAGCTGCCAAGCCGCGAAGTTTTTATCTTGGAGTTAAATGAGGGTGCACAAAAAAAGGCCGAATTTTTATTCAGCCTTTTAAATTATTTTGATTTAATATTCCTGCTAAGAAACATTCCCGAGCGCACACATCTGATCTAAAGTTGGGCTTGGTAATCCACCTTTAGGCTCAATGGTGACAGCGAAAGCTACGGCATTGCTAATATCATTCATTTTCAAGAATGAACCTTGATCAGGGTCAGATAATACACCCATATCCACAGGTTGCCCATCCACAATCGCCCAAAGTTGATAATCCTTATCGCTTGGGAGTGGAGCCAAGTTGTTTACCATTAAGAATGTTTCGCTCGATTGCTGATTCCACCAAACTGATAAGCTCGCGCCGGGCTGTATTTCCAAACCTTCAAGTCCCACTTTCTGATACCTTGGATCTGAAGTGATAGTAAATGCAACTTCTAGTTCGCTTAATCTCACATTATTGAATTGCAGGTCTTCTGCCATTTGGGTGTTTTCAGTTAGCAATGCACGCAATTCATCGTCTGTTTGGTAATACATATTGCCAAAATACACTGCTGCAGCAAAACTCACTATGGCTAATACGATACTAGCAGCCGCTAGATTCCTCCAAAAAACGAATTTTGTATTATCAGCTTTAGGAGTTACTGAATGAATAGTATCGCTACTGTCAGCGAATATATCATTCATAATCCCTTCTTTCAGATGTGCGGGAGGATTAATAGAAAGTGATTGATCAATCGATTCCATATCCATTGCAATTCTATCTATCTCCTGCTGAACTTCAGGATAAGCTTTTGCGGCATTCATTACCTGCCGCTCTTCATCCGGACTAAGCATGCCAAGAACAAAGGCTTCCAGTTGGCCAGATTCTATTATTTCTTTTACTTCCTCTTTCATGAGAGTTTCTTTCTTAATTTTTGTAAGGCCGACCGCAGTCGAGTTTTCACGGTACCCAAAGGAATATCGAATTCTTCGGCAACTTCCGAATGAGTGAATCCCTCAAAATATATCTGCTTCAAGACGAACCTTTGGTTCTCATCGAGCTCATTAATAAGCTTATCTAACCCAATGTGATCCGAAGCAGTATCTTCGGCAGAAAGCCTGATATTTTCATATACGAAGTCTTCTATCTGATCAGTCTTACTTCGCTGTGAAAATTCTTTCGTGCGAGTACGATCGATGGCAGAATTGCGGCAGAGATTGACCATCCAAGTATATAGTTTTCCTTTGGATCGGTCGTATTTCTCTATTTTGCTGCAGATTTTTACAAATGCATCGTGAAATACTTCCTCCGCAATTTCTTTTTCTCGAACTATCCTGAGTATTACGCCAAAGAGAGCACCTGAGTATTGCCTATACAAATAATCAACGGCTGGCTTGTCTTTGACAAGCAGCCGCTGGATTAGTTCTTCTTCTGAAAGGTGAGTAAGTTTCAAAATATTATAAGTGAATTACTTCATCGTAAGCAGCTGCTGCGGCTTCCATTACCGCTTCCGACATGGTAGGGTGTGGATGTACTGCTTTGATGATTTCATGGCCGGTAGTTTCTAGTTTTCTAGCAACTACGATTTCCGCAATCATTTCAGTAACATTAGCACCTAACATATGTGCTCCTAGTAGCTCACCATATTTTGCATCGAATACCAACTTCACAAAGCCATCAGATGCTCCTCCCGCTTTGGCTTTACCAGATGCTGAGAATGGAAATTTACCAACTTTGATTTCAAACCCAGCTTCCTTAGCTGCTTTTTCTGTATATCCCACAGAAGCAACTTCTGGTACGCAATAAGTACAACCTGGAATATTATTATAGTTTAATGGCTCCGGATTGTGACCAGCAATTTTTTCTACACATATAATTCCCTCAGCAGAAGCCACGTGTGCCAAAGATTGACCTTTTACGATATCGCCGATAGCATACACGCCTTCTACATTTGTTTTGTAAAAGTCATCTACGACTACTTTTCCTTTTTCGGTTTTTACACCTGCGGCTTCCAAGCCTATGCCTTTGATATTGGTAGCAATACCTACAGCAGAAAGAACGATTTCACATTCTAGTGTTTCTTCGCCTTTTGGTGTTTTCACTGTTACTTTACAGCCTTTGCCTTTAGTATCGACTTTGGTTACTTCAGAGCTAGTCATGAATTTCATGCCTGCTTTTTTGTAAATTCTTTCAAGTCCTTTTGATACTTCTTCGTCTTCTACTGGAAGGATTCTGTCCATGTATTCTACCACGGTCACTTCTGTGCCAATGGTGCTGTACATGTAGGCAAACTCCATCCCGATAGCACCTGAACCTACTACAACCATTGAAGCAGGCTGTTTTTCCAAGGTCATGGCTTTGCGGTATTCAATGATTTTTTTACCGTCGATAGGTAGGTTAGGCAATTCTCTTGCCCTCCCGCCTGTCGCCAAAATGATATGGTTGGCAGTGTATTCTGTGGTTTTGCCACTATCGTCTTTTACATCTACTTTCTTTCCTTTTTTCAAAGTGCCGAAACCAGCTATATGATCTATTTTATTCTTTTTGAAAAGGAATTGAATGCCTTTGCTCATGCCTCCAGCTACATCGCGGCTGCGCTTAACCATGCCTGTGAAATCTGGACTTGCATTTTCTACATTGATGCCATAATCTTTGGCATGTTTGATATATTCAAATACTTGAGCACTTTTAAGTAGCGCTTTGGTAGGAATACAACCCCAATTAAGACAAACTCCACCGAGCTCGGCTTTTTCTACTACGCCTACTTTCATTCCTAGCTGTGAAGCTCTGATAGCGGCAACATATCCACCCGGCCCACTGCCTATTACAATCAAATCGTATTTTGCTGACATATTATGAATTATAGAGATTAATTATCGATGAAAATTGAGATACCAAAGTTACGCTTTATCCATAAAGTAAAAAAACCACTTATAGAGCATATGGGAATTGATTCGGCTTAATAAGTTAATTTAATCCTCAATTAAGCATTTATGTTTAATATTGTTGTTGAGAATCATTTTTTAGAATTTAAAACTAGAACCATGAAGTTATTAGAAGGCAAAACCGTTTTGGTGACGGGTGCATCCAAAGGAATAGGAAAAGCTGTAGCTGAAAAATGCGCTCAAGCCGGAGCGAATATAGCATTTACGTATCTGTCTAGCGTGGAGAAAGGGCAGGCATTGGAAGAAGAGTTAAAGACATTTGGAGTGAAAGCGAAAGGGTATCGTTCGGACGCATCCAATTTTGCAGCTGCCGAAACATTGATTAATGATGTTGTAGCTGACTTTGGGAGCTTAGATGTACTGGTGAATAATGCAGGAATTACCAAAGATAATTTGCTAATGCGCCTAACAGAAGAAGCTTGGGATGAGGTGATTAATGTGAATTTGAAATCTTGCTTTAATACGGTGAAAGCTGCAACTCGCACCTTTATGAAGCAAAGAAGCGGCTCGATTATAAATATGACTTCAGTGGTTGGTATAAAGGGAAATGCAGGACAAGCCAATTATGCTGCTTCTAAAGCTGGAATTATTGGTTTCACCAAATCTGTGGCATTGGAGCTTGGCTCAAGAAATATCCGTTGTAATGCAATAGCGCCAGGGTTTATCGAGACTGAAATGACTGCTGCCTTGGATGAGAAAACAGTACAAGGATGGAGAGATGCTATTCCACTTAAGCGTGGCGGTTCGCCTGAAGATGTAGCCGATTGCGTAGTGTTTCTGGGCTCCGATATGTCGTCCTACATAAGTGGGCAAGTGCTGCAAGTAGATGGTGGGATGCTTACTTAATTTTAAGGCATAATTATACCACATAAATAAATTTTGAAACCAAAGTCCTATACCTCCGCTTAAGCTATCATGACCAAAATACTATTTGAGTATTCACCGTGGTTGTTAATTCCTGCCGCGGGTATAGGCTTTTTGCTTGCTTGGCTACTTTATGCCAAAAAAGGTCCTTGGCCGGTAAACGTACACAAATTACTTTTTGGTCTTCGTGTATTAGTTTTCACCCTCATCGCATTTCTTTTGCTTGGGCCACTATTAAGGCAAATCGAAAATTATTTTGAAAAGCCTGAAATTATTATCGCTTGGGATAATAGCCTTTCTGTAAATGCTGGGACGGATTCTTTAGCTTTGAATACGTTAAAGGAGCGATTGATTTCAGATGCCAATGCATGGAGAGATAATGGTTTTGAGGTGAATATTCAAACTTTTGATGGGGAGAAGAATACTTTCGATCGTTTTCCAGATTTTACCTCCCGCCAAACTAATCTGCATGAGCAGTTAAAGAAGATTGAAGAGCAAGGTCAAGGCAAGAATTTACGCCAAGTACTGCTTGTTTCTGATGGCATTAACAATGCGGGTCTTAATCCATCCTTTCAACTTTATGGCTTTAATCTGAGCACCGTCGGCCTTGGTGATACTATTCCAAAAAAGGATGTTCTCATTAGTTCCTTGCGGTTTAATAAAATCAGCTACAAAGGTTCGATGTTTCCAATTGTGGCAGAAATTGTGCAAAACGGATATGATGGAGTTTCAACTCAAGTGAGAGTATTAAAAGACGGGCAGACTATTGCAAGCCAAATAGTTTCCTTTAATGCAGGTGAGAACTTCAAATCAGTTGAATTTTTAATTGAGGCGCAGGGGGAAGGTTTGCAAACTTACCAAATTGCCATTGACCCTGTGGATGGAGAGTTCACAAGAGAGAATAATCAGAAGTCCGCCTTTGTCGAAGTAATTGAAGCAAAACAGCAAATTTTATTAGTAGCCGCTACACCACATCCGGATATCAAAGCCCTACGAAGTGTATTGGAGCAAAGCGAGGCTTATGAGCTTACAATCCATATCCATGGCATCGACGAATGGGAATATACGGATGAATTTGACTTAGCTATTTTGCATCAATTGCCAAGTAGAATTGGAGATGCTAATTCTTTGCTCGACCGAATCCCATCTACTACACCAAGATGGTATATTTTGGGTAGTCAAACGGATCTGAATCTATTCAGTCAAATGAATGGCTTGATGGAATTACGTCGCAATTCTCCACAGCCTGATAGAGTTTTTCCAGCTTACAATGATAATTATGATCGATTTGTTTTCGAAACAGAGCAAAGGGATTTCCTAAGAAACCTCCCGCCAGTTGCCGTGCCTTTTGGTGAATATTCCATTTACCCAAATGCGGAAATTATGCTATTCCAAAGAGTGGGAAATGTGCTTACAGATAGGCCGCTTTTAATGACAGGAATGGTCGGTGACGCTAAAACTGCGGTGATGATAGGCGAAGGTTTATGGAATTGGAGATTGGATAATGTAAAGCGGGAGGGAACTGAATTTGATGAGCTATTTTCAAAGCTTGTGCAATATTTGGCAGCTCGAGAAGACAATCGGAAGTTCCGTTTTTATCCCATAAAAAATGAATGGGATGAAGGTGAAACGATCATCTTCGAAAGTGAAGGTTATAACGACATCTTAGAGAAAATTTACAATTACCAAGTAGATATTAAGATTACGAACGAAGTAGATAGTGTGATGGAATACACTTATGAGCCAACAGCTAGTTCGGCTAGATATAGGGTATCCGGCTTGAAACCGGGTATTTATCGCTATGAAGGTAGAACAAGTCTACAAGGAAATACTGAAGTTGATAGAGGTGAATTTTTGGTGACTAGGCGGGAGGTTGAGCTAAGCAACCTTACAGCCGACCACGGACTCATGCGTACGATGGCTACTAATCATGCAGGTAATTTCTATCATATTAATGATTTTGATGCCCTCAGTTCCGACTTCGAAAACCTTGACCCAACACAACGAATTATTAGTGAAGAAGCCTTCTTGCCCGCCAATAGATTGTTTTGGCTGTTTTTGCTACTTGTATTGATAGCAGGTACTGAATGGTTTCTAAGAAAATATTATGGTTCTTATTAATTAGTTTTGAGATTAGAAACTAAATAATTAATTTCGTCCTATGAGGACAATTTTTCTTCTATTATCTCTTGCGACTTTGCTTGGCTGCACCGATCACAAAAAATCGGGTGATGAGTTATTTGCTGAAGGGAAATACAAGCAAGCCATCAAGCATTTTGACTACACTATAGAATATAGCCCATATGATGAGCATACGCTATTCAAGCGGGCTAGAGCCAAGCAAGAGTTGGAGATGTATGAAGAGGCTATAGTAGATTTGGATAGAGCTATTTCAATTAATAAAGGAAATTATAGTTATTATTTCACGCGTGGAATGTGCTACTGGGGTTTAGAAAATATAGAAGGTGCTTCCATTGATTTTAAAAATGCTTCCAGTATCAATATAAAGGACTTCGATTCTTATTTGATGCTTGGACGAGCTTACATAAAATTGGGCGAAAGGGAAGATGCTTACGTTGCAATGGAAAATGCTGTAGAGCTGGACGAAGACAATTTGAGCGGGAGGTATTTTCGTGGAATAGCTCGTGCAAGATATGGCGATATATTGGGAGCAGTAATTGACCTAAGCTATTATTTGAAAGAAAATGAGGATGATACCAATGCTCTCTATAATAGAGCGATCTGTTATATTGGAGAAGGCTTTTATGCTGGAAGTATCAGAGATTTTACCCGCTTGCTAGAACTTGAGCCAGACAATGATAGAGCAGCTGTACACCGTGCAATATCCTACGCACGTACAGGAAACACAAATACAGCCTGCCAAGAATTAAGTAGATTGGCCAAAAAAGGTGATGAAACTAGTATTCGCTTGTTGGAGGAGTATTGTAGGTAGTTTTTTTAAGTTGAATTCAATTGGATTTTCTTCATTGAATCTATCCTTTAAGTATTTTTCTTTGTTGCATACTCACGCAAAGTCGCCAAGGCGCTAAGTCTTTGTGCTTTTTTCTTCGCGACCTCGTGGCTTTGCGTGATATTTTCCTTCCCAAGATTATGCATTTTCTTTCTAGTTAATTTTTTTGATCCTCCACAGAGTCCCAACTATGGAGGTTAGGTCGATTCAACATCCACAAAAAAAGGCTGCCTAAATGAATAGACAGCCTTTCGATATACATTTTTTGAATTAAATCTATTTCTCTGCGTCTTTATCTACCAAACCTTTTTGTAGCGTTACCACTAATTCCTCAGCGCCTTCTACATGATCCGCAAGTAAAGTATCGCCAACTTGGATTTCACCTTTTAGAATTTCTTCAGCGATAGGGTCTTCCAAGTATTTTTGGATAGCTCTATTGAGAGGTCTTGCTCCATATTGTGGATCGTAACCTTTTTCAGATAAGAAATCCTTTGCTTTATCAGTAAGCTCAATTGAGTACCCTAAATCCTTGATACGAACGAAAAGCTTACCCAAAGAAATATCGATGATTTTGTGGATATGCTCTTTTTGTAAAGAGTTAAACACGATCACATCATCCAATCTGTTTAGGAATTCAGGGCTAAAGGTCTTCTTAAGCGCTTTTTGAATAGTATCTTTCATAAGATCATCCATTGCTTCTTGCTTGGTTTGTGTTGCAAAACCAATGCCCGCACCGAAATCTTTCAAATCACGCACACCAATATTTGATGTCATAATGATGATGGTATTTCTAAAATCAACTCTTCGCCCAAGTCCATCTGTTAAAATACCATCGTCCAATACTTGAAGTAGGATATTATAAACATCTGGGTGAGCTTTCTCGATTTCATCAAGAAGGATTACAGAATAAGGCTTGCGACGAACTTTCTCAGTTAATTGACCACCTTCCTCATATCCAACATAGCCTGGAGGCGCTCCTACTAAACGAGAGATTGAGAATTTCTCCATATACTCACTCATATCGATTCTGATTAGAGAATCCTCTTTGTCGAATAAATATGTGGCAAGCACCTTCGCTAGCTCCGTTTTACCTACGCCAGTTGGCCCTAAGAATACGAATGAGCCAATTGGCTTTTTCGGATCTTTCAAACCTACTCTTGTACGTTGTATAGCTTTCGTTAATTTCTTGATTGCTTCCTCTTGACCAATTACTCTACCTGCAAGTGCTTCGCCCATTTTCATTAGTTTGGCACTTTCATTTTGAGCAATTCTATTGGCTGAGATACCAGTAATCATCGCAATAACCTCTGCTACATTTTCTTCGTCAACTGTGTAGCGTTGATTTTTGGTTTCTTCTTCCCAGCGAAGTTTTGCCGCATCAAGTTCTTCAAGAAGCTTTTTCTCCTTATCGCGAAGTCTTGCCGCTTCTTCGTATTTCTGGCTTTTTACAACCTTATTTTTATCTTTCTTTACGTCTTCAATGTCCTTTTCTAGCTGCTCGATATCTTCAGGAACGTGTATATTTTTGATGTGTACTCGTGCGCCAGTTTCATCCAAAATATCGATAGCCTTATCTGGAAGAAAACGATCACTAATGTATCTGTCGGACATTTTAACACAAGCTTCTATCGCCTCCTGAGAGTAATTCACATGGTGGTGTTCTTCATACTTGTCCTTAATGTTTTCCAATATTTGGATGGTTTCGTCTATCGTTGTAGCGTCTACCATTACCATTTGGAATCTTCTGGCTAAAGCTCCATCCTTCTCAATATATTGTCTATATTCATCTAAGGTGGTCGCACCTATACATTGGATTTCTCCACGAGATAGTGCAGGCTTGAACATGTTACTGGCATCCAATGAGCCAGAAGCTCCTCCCGCACCAACAATAGTGTGTAATTCATCAATGAACAGGATTACATCTTTCGATTTTTCCAATTCATTCATTACTGCTTTCATTCTTTCCTCAAACTGCCCCCGATATTTTGTGCCCGCAACCAGTGAAGCTAAATCAAGCGTTACAACTCTTTTGTTGAACAGTACTCTCGATACTTTTTTCTCGATTATTCTCAAGGCAAGCCCTTCGGCAATAGCCGTTTTACCCACACCCGGTTCACCAATTAGTATTGGATTATTTTTCTTACGGCGACTAAGAATTTGCGCCACTCTTTCAATTTCCTTTTCACGACCGACTATTGGATCTAATCTGCCATCTTCGGCAAGTTTAGTCAAATCGCGACCGAAATTGTCTAGCACTGGAGTTTTGGATTTTTCAGCACCTTTTGATGCGCCAACTCCACCAGCAGAACTTCCAGAACTACCGAAAACTTTGCTACTATCGTCATCGCTATCGTCAGTATCAGATGCCGCCATTGGGCTGTCAGATTGATACTCCAAAAGCTCTTTTACCACATCATAGCTCACATTGTATTTTTCCATCACTTGGGTTGGGATACTGTCTTCATCCCGAAGAATTGATAGCAATAAATGCTCAGTTCCAATCAATTGACTTTTAAATATTTTTGCTTCTAAATATGTGATTTTTAGTACTTTCTCAGACTGTCTGGTTAGTGGGATGTTCGCTAGATTTTTTACATTATGAGATGCAGTTCCTTTGGTCGCTTTTTCCAAAGACTGTCTCATTTCATCTAATGGAACGCCTAATTTCTTAAGAAGAGAAACGGCTACACCTTCACCCTCCCGCAACAATCCAAGCACCAAATGCTCGGTGCCAATATAATCATGCCCTAGTCGCAATGCTTCTTCGCGACTTAGGGATATTACTTCTTTTACTCTATTCGAAAATTTTGCTTCCATATTCTGTATCTATAAAGCGTCTGTACTTGCTAAATGTAAATGATTCAATTCGAAAATACCACCTTGGGAAGGATAAAAATTATGTAGGAAAAACGTACTATAGCCTACATTTGTTCAATGCTTCTTTTTGATAGATGCCATCAACAACGATTTGGCTTGAGGGCCTTCACAAAAGAGGAGGTCTAGAATCGACAGATTGTTTACAAAGTCTGCGCCAAACACTTGGTAATATGACATGGGATCAAATTCTAAAGAATCAGGTAATGATTTGTTGGGTCTAATACTGTTTCTCAAGTCGGTGACGCCTCTTTCAGTCTGTTTTTCAAATGTTTGCGAATATTCTAAATTAATTTTGATATTTAATAATTTGAGACAATTTGTCAGTACTAATTTATTCAAGTCTAAAAGGCGGGAGGGTTTGGCTTCCAGTATTTGGCGGATGTCATTTTCGAAAAACTCGAAGTATGGTGCATTGCCATAACCCGATTGGATCGTCCTCCAATGTATATCAGTCCACCTTTGTGAATAATCTATTTCAATTTCGGAGATGGGTTGTTTGCTACTGCCTTTTACAGGGACGGAAAGTGCAGTAACCTTATTTGCTGTTTGGATATAGCATCTGTTTCTGTAACTCTGTTTTAAGAAACTCTCTTGCGTTTCAAGCATGATTGTATCAAATCGCAATAGTTGAGCGAACCAAGCTATACATGGAAAGTAATGAAGTTCGATAAGGGCGGTGTGGGCTTCGATATTATTAGGCACTGTTTATTTTTACCTAGGGAGCATGCTCCATTTACTTTGGTTGTTTTCTTTTTTTATGAATAAGGATTTACTTCTACAAAAAATCATCAATATTACCCAGACCCTCACGTATTACTTCAATCTCATCGCCAGAGCAATCGATCACTGTGGAGGCTACATTTTTGCCGTAATCTCCGTGAATCACTATATCCACCTGATTTTTGAATTTCTCATAAATGAGTTCAGGATCGGTAGAATACTCAATAACTTCATCTTCATCTCGTATGGAAGTGGTGATAATTGGATTGCCCAATCGCTCTACAATCAATCGAGGAATTTTATGATCAGGAACACGAATACCTATAGTCTTTTTTTTGGTATTCAGTATTTTAGGTACTTTGCTGCTGGAATTTAGGATGAATGTGAATGGCCCAGGAAGTGCCTTTTTCATTACCTTGTATACGGGAGTGCTTAGGTTCCTCACGTATTCTGAGATATTGCTCAAATCGCTACAAATAATTGAGAAATTAGCTTTCTCAGGTTTTACACCTTTCAACTGAGCGACTCTTTGGACAGCTTTCTGATTGAAAATATCGCAACCCATACCATAAATTGTATCCGTTGGGTAAATGATGACACATCCATTACGGAGTACTTCCACAATTTGATCAATCTTTTTATCCTCAGGATTTTCCTCGTACAGACGTATAAATTCGGCAGACATACTTATACTTATTTATTCAAAGTTACGCTTTTTTTATTTCAGACGGTTGACAAATACAAGCAGAAGAAATCGAAATTAATCAAATCCTTATTGTTTGATGTAACATTATCCTCCCGCCATTTTGTAATTTAGCCATCGAATTAAAATCCATTTATTATGCAAAAGCGCATCTTATCATTTCTGTACGTCGTTTTATTTTTTGGGCTAGCTTGTAGTTCCCAGGCTCAACAGCTCAAAACGATTTCTATTAACAATGCAGCGGAAACTTCCTTATTTCTTAAATGGAATGAAAACCGTGTGCCGATGATTTCTGCACATAGAGGTGGGCCTATGACAGGCTTTCCCGAAAACTGTATTGAGACTTTTGAGAATACGATAAAGTACACGCATGCGATTATCGAATGTGATATTGTGATGACAGCAGATGGTCATTTGGTAATGATGCATGATAATACACTCGACCGAACAACTAATGGAACTGGTCGTGTAAATGAAGTGACCTTAGAATATGTTCAATCTTTGTATTTGAAAGACAATGAGGGTAATCTCACAGACTTCCAAGTGCCAACATTGCGGGAGGTATTAGAATGGGGCAAAGGTAAAGTGGTATTTACATTGGATGTTAAGAGTGGTGTGCCACTTGAAAAAGTTACAGATTTGATCGTAGAAACTGAAACGAGTCATTTGTCGATAATGATTACATATAATATGGATGCGGCAAAGCAAGTGCATGAGCTTATTCCTGATTTGCCTATTTCGATGTCTCTTGGTAGTATGGATGCAATAGAGCAATGGCGTAAATCGGGTATTCCAGCAGAAAATGTTGTGGCCTTTGTAGGTACATCCGAAAGAGATGCTGAGCTATATGAAATTTTACATAAAGAAGGAATTTACTGCATACTAGGCACGATGGGCAACTTAGACAGAAGCGCAGCAACAAATGGCGATGAATTATACACCAATCTAATCCGGAATGGAGCAGATATCCTATCTACTGACAGACCGGTAGAAGCAGCCAAAGCATTAGCACCATTGATTAATACCGAAAGCAGATTTTACCAAAGATTTTTCAAAAACTAAGTATGATAGATTTAAGAAGCGATACCGTAACCCGTCCTACACCAGAAATGATGCAAGCCATGATGGCGGCAAAAGTGGGTGACGATGTGTTTGGAGAAGATCCAACTGTAAATGAGTTGGAGAAGAAATTAGCAGCCTATTTCGGAATGGAAGCTGGACTATTTTGCCCAAGTGGTACCATGACCAACCAAATCGCCATTCGCATTTTAACCCAACCACAGGACGAAGTGATCTGCCACAAGTACTCTCATATTTACCTTTATGAAGGTGGTGGTCTGATGGCAAATTCTCATATTTCTGTTGCCTTGCTCGAAGGCGAAAATGGGATATTGAGTGTCGAAGATATTAAAGGTGCGATTAATAACCCTGATGATGTGCACCGTCCGCTTAGTAGGGTAGTTGCATTAGAAAATACAATGAATAAAGGTGGTGGCGCAATTTATCCAATGGCAACAATCCGTGAGATCAGCAAAATGGCTAGAGAAAACGGATTGGCGATGCATTTGGATGGAGCAAGGCTTTTCAATGCATTGGTTGAAACAGGCAATGATCCCTTAGAATACGGTCAATTGTTTGACACTATTTCCATTTGCTTATCCAAAGGCTTGGGTTGCCCGGTAGGTTCTGTTTTGCTTTCGTCAGCAGAAAAAATTCGTAAAGCACGTAGAGTACGTAAGGTACTAGGTGGAGGAATGCGCCAAGCAGGATACTTAGCTGCAGCAGGCATTTATGCTTTAGATAATAATATAAGCAGGCTTAAAGAAGACCATGCAAAAGCGTCCAAATTAGGTGAAGTTTTAGCCAATTTGAATTGGGTAGAAAAAGTAAGCCCAGTTGCTACCAATATTGTGATTTTCCATTTAATCCCTAGCCTAAACAATAAGGAAATTCTAGCCAAACTAAATGAAGCAGGTATTGGTGGTGTGCTTTTCGGGCCAGGGCAGATTCGCTTGGTTACGCATTTAGATTTTAGTGACGAGCAATTGGAAGAAGCAATAGATATACTGCAAAGGTTCGAGCCATGAGTTTATTTGCTTCATCGGCACCATTAGCGGAGCGTCTCAGACCTGAGTCGCTAGACGACCTTATTGGTCAGCAACACTTGGTGGGGCCAGGAAGTGTATTGCGTTCGGTAATAAAATCAGGACATGTGCCGTCGCTCATCTTATGGGGACCGCCAGGCGTTGGTAAAACCACCTTGGCGAATATTATCGCTAAGCAGGTGAAAACGCCTTTTGCCACATTGAGCGCAGTAAGTTCTGGCGTAAAAGATGTGCGGGAGGTAATAGAGCGAGCAAAAAATACGGGTCGGATTATCCTTTTTATCGATGAGATTCACCGCTTCAACAAGTCCCAGCAAGATGCACTATTGCATGCTGTGGAGAAAGGGTATATCACGCTAATTGGAGCAACTACAGAGAATCCATCGTTTGAAGTAAATGCTGCATTACTTTCTCGTTGTCAAGTGTATATTCTCAAAGCCCTTGACGAAGCCGATTTGATTGGTTTGATGAAAAAAGCACTTGAAGAAGATGAAGTGCTTGCCAAAAAGAAACTTATTCTCACAGAAACGGCAGCACTTATTCGCATATCAGGTGGTGATGCCCGTAAGCTATTGAACTTACTAGAAATCGTTGTAGATCATTTGAGTGAGGGAGAAGAAATTCTCGATGAAAGTGTGATGAAAATCGCACAGCAAAAAATCGCTATTTATGATAAATCGGGCGAGCAACACTATGATATCATTTCGGCATTTATCAAATCCATAAGAGGAAGCGATCCTAACGCCGCACTTTATTGGCTGGCTCGAATGATAGAAGGCGGGGAGGATGTAAAATTCATTGCTCGCCGAATGGTGATTCTAGCCTCAGAAGATATTGGTAATGCAAATCCAAATGCGCTATTGCTTGCAACCACTACTTTTCAAGCTGTTGCCATGATCGGCTATCCGGAAGCTCGCATTGTGTTAGGGCAATGTGCAAGTTATTTGGCTTGCTCCGCCAAAAGCAATGCGGCCTATTTGGGAATAGACAAAGCGTTGGCCGAAGTGCGTAATTCTGGAGATTTGCCCGTTCCCTTGCCTATCCGAAATGCACCCACCCGCCTTATGAAAGATCAAGGCTATGGCAAAGGCTACAAATATTCACATGACTATCCTGGAAATTTTGCTTTCCAAGAGTTTTTGCCCAATGAGCTAAGCAATACCGTGTTTTACGATCCAGGCAAAAATGCGCGGGAGGAAGAGTTTCGTAAACAGCTCCAAAAACTTTGGAAGGATAAATACGACTATTGAAATCAGCTTATTTGCTAGGTGATGTCAGGATTTAATGCGATTTCATCAGGCATATAGTTCTTATGCCATTTGCTCAGTTTCTCGTTGGTTTGATGATTCATCTGCGAGACTTTTTGGATTCGGTCGATTACGAATACGTGCTCATGACTCATTTGTACTTCATCTACAGGGCCTCTCGGTGAAATTAATTTCACAAATATTGGTGCTGTTTCTATACAAATAAATAGCAGCAAAATAAACCAACTGGCAGTAGCCATTACTGAATTTTTCTCACCTAATCTGCCTAATGCCTCCAGCCTTGCTGCCATTCCATCGTAGCGATCGCCTTCAAGGGTTAATAATTCGGCTTGCAATTTTTGATATACGCTATCTCTCGCCACAAGCAATTGAGCAATATTCATTTTCGCATCAGCTTCGAAGCTTTTAAATTCCTCTTCAGCTTTATCTGCATCCGCTTTTTTCAGTAGGTAAATAGGGCCTAAGTTTTTCTGCATTGAGCCGCCTGTTCCATCGGCTTCTTTGCGAGCTTCTTCCGCCAACATATCTTTCCGGTTTTGAGCAGACGCTATTTTCTGTTCCCAATCGAGTACTGCACTATCGTAGCTGGCGAGTGTATTGGTAAATCTTGCAGAAATACTTGCTTCTTGGTTTTTTTTCAATTCCTGCTGCATCAATACAAGCTCAGAGGCAATTTCTGGCTCGAATATCTTGAGTTCGAGTGGGCGGGAAATCACGATTGCTAATACAATTGCCAAGAGCAAACGAGGAATAGCCATTGCCCATTCACTTTGACGGCTTTTACTTTTCTTCATGCTCGATACTATATAGCGATCCAAATTGAATATCATAGCACCCCATAGCAGTCCAAATCCTATGGAAAGGAGAATGTTTTCGCTAATGGTGAAAAGTGCATAAGCCGAAGCCAGAAAGGCAAAAACGGCTGTAAAGAATATGGTGGCACCAATGCCACAGTATTTATTAATTTCACTTGGGCATCTTTTGATATAGCCCTTGGAAACTCCAGAACAGAAAAGGAAGAATTGCTGCATAATGCGGGAGGATTTTGTTCAAGCTTAACGAATAAGCTACTTGCATATTTTATCTCCAACAAAATTCGATTAACCGCCCGATTTGTTCGACTGATGGGGTGATTTTGGGGGTGGGAAAGGTTTGAAAATTGGTTGGATATTTTTTTCGGAACCATCTGCGTAAATCTGCGACATCTGCGGGCAATTTTCTCCCGCAGATTACGCAGATGAACGCAGAGAAGTAATCATAAACTTTGCAAATCTTCGCGTAAAACTCAGCGCTCATTGCGGTTGATAGAATTTTGATGGAAGTGAAAAGAGGTTTTGATTAGTTCAAAGGAGTAATTTAGATGAAAACCATCAATCTTCCAGTGTTTGTCAACCCATCAATCAAAATCCAGTTTCTATAACCTTCTTTTATTTTGTGCTCCAATTTTCTCCTCAAAAACCCTCTTCCCCATAAACCCAAGGAATCAAAGTCTGACTCAAAATCATTAGTATAATAATGGAAATCAAGTTGAGAATAAAGCCGGCTTTCACCATTTGTTTCATGCTGATAAAGCCGCTGGAATACACAATGGCATTTGGCGGTGTGGATACGGGCATCATAAAAGCATAACTCGATGCTAGCGTTACTGGAATAGCCAACATGAGTGGAGGAATATTGAGGCCATCAGCGATGCCTAAAACTACAGGAAGGAAAATTACGCAAAGTGCAACATTGCTCATAAGCTCTGTCATAAATAGCATTATGCTAGTGAGTACAAGCAAGAGAAGCCAAAGCTCCCATTGGCTATTGCCTGATACGGCTTCTCCTACTGATTGTATGATTCCCGTTACTTCCATGGCTTTGGCAAGTGTGAGTCCACCACCAAAAAGCAGTAAAATACCCCATGGCAATTCTTTGGTCGCAGACCAATCCATAATGAATTCGCCTTTTTTGAAATTTACTGGGACGATAAACATCAATATTCCTCCTGCCATTGCGATAAGGGTGTCGTTGAGGAAATTACTGCCAATCATATTGTTAATCGGTGAGCGAAATATCCATGCCGAAGCGGTGAGCACAAATATGATGGCTACCAACCACTCAGCTCTGCTTATTTTGCCCAATGCAAGAAGCTTACTTGTAACTAACTCTCCGGTATCTTTTTGCCCTTTTATTTTATTGGGATAAAGTATTTTGGTTAGCAATAGATATGTAATTGCCAACATAGCGACAGCGGCTGGAATGCCCACAAGTAAGTACTTTCCGAACGCCAAATCGTAGTCGTAAAATTGATTGAGATAGCCGACCATTACCACATTGGGTGGTGTGCCAATTATCGTTGCTGTGCCACCAATATTTGCAGCATAGGCAATACTGAGAAGAAGCACTAGCGAAAAGTTCTTCACCCCGATTTGATTTTCTTCAGCTATTCGTTCACTAAGGAGTTTTACCACACTCATGGCAATTGGCAGCATCATCACAGCTGTGGCTGTATTACTAATCCACATGCTGAGAAAGGCGGTGGCGACCATAAAGCCTAGGATTATGCCATTGGGATTGGTGCCGATTACTCGGATAAGGTTTAACGCAATTCGCGAATGGAGATTTTGCTTTTCCATTGCCAATGCAATCAGAAATCCGCCCATAAATAAGAATACTATTGGGCTTGCATAAGGCGTAGAGGCCTCTTCTTGTGAAAATATGCCAAGCATTGGTAGGACAATCATAGGTAAAAGTGCCGTTACGGGTAGCGGCATTGCCTCGGTAATCCACCAAGCGACCATCCAAGTAGCGAGGGCTATAACTTTCCAAGCTTCTGGATTGAGACCATCTGGAGCAGCAGTATTTAGAAGAAAAATAAAAACTAATGGGCCAGCGATGAGCCCAATTGCTTTTGAGATTGAAAATTCAGAAGAAGTGTTCAAATCCATCTATGCGGCCAGCCTCTGTTGATTAAGGTTTATTAGAAAGGGTAATTTCTATTTTTTTGGCCGTTTCACAAAATGGTTTTTAGATGACAAAAATTCTGTATGGCTGTAGTGGTTAATCTTTGAGCAAAAAAAAAGCTGGATCTTTCGAGCCAGCTTCAACAAAGGATTGCTTAATTATTATTTTTTCAGAATC
Organism: Peijinzhouia sedimentorum; assembly: GCF_049340005.1. Taxonomy (NCBI): domain Bacteria; kingdom Pseudomonadati; phylum Bacteroidota; class Cytophagia; order Cytophagales; family Peijinzhouiaceae; genus Peijinzhouia; species Peijinzhouia sedimentorum. Next base: position 450,583 of record NZ_JBMPIY010000002.1, on the reverse strand, counting down.
TGCTTAACTGCAGCTAACGAAAGAGCTGGGACTAAGCTCATGCGAACCATTTTAGTGAAACTATCTTGGTCTTTATCTTCTTCAGTAGCTGACGATATTGTCATAGTTTTTTCTGTTGAAGAAGCAATGAATTTATCCATTTTTGCTGATGGATTAAAAGCCTGCAATGTTATTGCTCCAGCCATCAATAAGGCAAATAGAGCGCATAAATTTTTTTGACTTGGTCTGAAGAGTGATTTCATGATTGTCGGAGTTCTTTGTGATAACGCAATTGTTGTTATCCTGTTTCAAAATTAGTTATAATATTTCATTAAAAATTCTATTGAGGAAGAATTTGGCTGCAAACGGTGGGTATTGCAGCCATCTTCCTCTTCGAACCCAAAACATTATCTTTCGATCATGTAGTGCGCTACGCCTTGGTAGTCAATTAGTAGCGAACTTTTGCGGAGCAAGCTGCTCAATTTTTTATCAGTTATGATCAGCATATTCTTTTCTGTGCCTTCATACACCAATTCGTTATTCTGATCTACTATCCTGAAGGTTTTTTCAAGTTGAAGAGTAGGACTAACAGCTTTTTCTATTTGCTGAGAAATTTCCAACAACTCAGCTTCGAGTCTCAAATCCAACCAGTTCTGTTCTTTTACAGTTGGTTTGGCTTTTAGTGTGTCAGACGCATTCACTTTTGCACTCATAAGTACAAGCATTGCCAAGATGATGGCGATCATTGCACTTAAGTTTTTCTGACTTGGGATTGTTAATGATAAAGTTTTCATGACTATATAAATTTTTGATTTTTTCGTTCCGTTTATGCCAGACAATAGCCAAGCCACGTGCCATGAAAAGAAAAATTCATTAAGTAATTGATAAACAGATAATTATACATTATTCCATAAAACAAAAATTGTCCGATAGCGTACGTTATCGGACAGTTTTATTTCAGTATCGAACACCTGTTTGAAAAAGGCGGGAGGTTGAGATTCTCTTAGTTATTTAGAAGGAACTAGCATCAGTTTGCTTTTTTGATGTTGCTGAATATCTGTTTTGTCCATTAGTTGATATCTAAATTCTCCATTAGCATACATTTGCGCCTGGTCGCTGTAATGCTCGCTTAAGATATTTCCTGATTGCCCTGTTGGTAGCACAGACCATGATTTTTGAATCTGACCCATGTCAATAATCCTTCTCATTGCTGGACCAAAAGTGGCCTTGTAATATCCACTTGAGTCAGGTGCGAAACCAATATTATTTATCACTTCATTTCCACCCTTCAGGGCAATTGGTCCCACATTGAAGTATTTCCTTAAACTTTCATTTTCTCCAAAGGGGTGTGGATGTTCTACAGTGTGGACCTCTGCCCACGTCCAATTATCTCGATTGCTGCCAAGTTGATTTTCTAATGCCTGTATGGTCTCCGTAAACGCTTTGCTTACAATATCCCTTCTTTGTTCTTTGATTTCGCTATTTACATTATTCCACCAAATACTGCTGTCATTTTCTACAAAAGCTCTAATGCTACGCTTTTGTAAGTGACTTCCGATATATGTATCGAAAAGCTCTTGCCCCATTTCATCCTCGAATGCATACTTTTGAATAAGGTAAATCCACTTTTGGAAAATCACTGCGCCTTGACTGTTCATTCTGTAATTACCATCCCAGTTTTTCAGCAAACTCAGCGCGGAAAGTTCCTGTTCAGATAAGTCTTTTTCCATCAACAATGGAATAAGTGATTTGCTAATATGAAGATCTTCAGAAGCATGGACATCATTGATCATAGTTTTCATTTTCTCAATAGTCCAATCATTTTCCTCATTTAGCAATTGTGTTATTCGCTTAGCCCTATTTTCCGGTACATAATATCCAGGATATAGTTGGTCGTCCATTCCTTCAGGCTGATTGTTTGCAGAATACACATATCCAGAAGGTGGGTTTTCGGCATGAGGATTCATTTCAAAAGGCAGAAAACCTGTTGGTTCTTCGGCAGGATTGCTTCCGTCGAGGAATAGTTTACCACTTTGGCCTTCTGGTCTTTGCCAAAGTTTGGCTGTAGTCCACCAAGCGATATTTCCGTCCACATCTCCATACATTACATTTAAGCCAGGGCTATTAATCATAGAAGCGCCTTTTTTCACATCCTCCATGTTGTTTGCTTTTATAATATTATATGTGGCTTGTAGATTTTGATTGGGTAATTGTAAATAGCTCCACGAAACTGCCACTGGCTGATTATAAATGGCAGATATCTCTGGAATCACAGGGTTTATGATTGGGCCATGTTTGCTGGATTTCACTTCGAAGCTAATATCATCGCTATCCTTCACTTTGATGATTTCTGTACGGGAGGAAAAATTGAGTTTCTCTTCACCATACCAATATTGATTAGAATTGCCTTCCACTGGTTTTTCGATAAAGAAATCAGTGTCGTCATTTTCGAACATAGTGAGGCCAACTGCCATGTAACGGTTGTGCCCTAAAATAGGGAAGGGAAAGCCAGCAGCGTAATTGCCATAGCTGCTCATGCCGGGAGCTTCAATATGTGCCTCGTACCATACAGAAGGTTGGCTAAAACCCATATGCGTATCATTTGCAAAAAGGACTTTACCTCCCGCTGTTTTTGTCGGGCCAATTACCCAGCTATTGGAGCCCAACCAAGGTGCAACAGGTAAATTATCTAATAACTGCTTTGTATGCGTGGAAATGGAAAGAAGATTTTGTTCCATCTTAGGGTCATAAACTGGAATTTTTTCAGCCATTTCTTCCCAGTCAATTATCAAGTCATTTAAGTAATCTCCACCCAATTTGTTCATCAAAGTACTTACTAGGGGATCTTCTCTAAAACCTTCAGCAAATCCAAAAGCCATAAAACCGGTGGTGAGATATACATCTTGCAAAGTATATGGCTCCATGGAAATACCCAACAGGTGGAACTCAACAGGTTTAGGCCCTTTTTCGATAAATTGATTTATGCCTTTGAGGTAAGCCAGCGTATTTATTTGCCAAGGTTCATCTTGCTCATCCGTCCAAAATTGTTCAATGGCTTCTTCCGCTTGAAGGGATATTCCCAACGTGCGAAAAAATTGATCAGTTTCTAGCAAATCCATGCCGAATATTTCAGACAATTTTCCGGATGCTACGCGTCTCAACATTTCCATTTGGAATAGCCGATCTTGTGCGTGCACATAGCCCAAAGCAAAATGAGCATCTTCTTCTGACTGAGCAGTTATGTGTGGAACGCCGTATGTATCAAAAATAATCTCAACTTCGGATTGTAATCCGTCTAATTTTTGGCTGCCTTTATAGCTAGGTTTGAGTGAATTGTAGCCAATAAAAACCGCAATGATGAGTAGTAAAATCACCAAGCCAAGGCCTAGGAGTACTTTTTTGAGCATATGAATTGAATTTGCTACAAATTAGAAAAAAATAGAATCACGGTTTAGTTTTTTTAAGGATTTGTAATGAATTGTCATCGCTTGTAATTCTCCTTTGTGTAAGCGGTCAAATCTTCTATTTTTGTGAAAAATTAAAATTCGCTACATGAGTGTATTAGTAAATAAAGATTCGAAAATAATAGTACAGGGCTTTACAGGTTCCGAAGGTTCATTCCACGCAGGTCAGATGATAGAGTATGGAACGAATGTAGTTGGAGGTGTTACTCCAGGCAAAGGCGGTCAAACGCATTTGGATCGTCCAGTATTTAACACAGTATCAGAAGCTGTTGCAAAAACTGGTGCTAACGTTTCATTGATTTTTGTTCCACCCGCTTTTGCAGCTGATGCTATAATGGAAGCTGCTGATGCAGGTATAGCTGTAATCATTACTATTACCGAAGGAATTCCAGTAAAGGATATGATCAAAGTGAAGGAATATCTTTCTGATAGAGATGTACGTATGGTTGGGCCAAACTGTCCTGGAGTGATTACACCAGGTGAAGCTAAAGTTGGTATCATGCCAGGTTTTATCCACCGCAAAGGTAGTATTGGTATTGTTTCCCGCTCAGGTACACTTACTTACGAAGCTGTGGATCAGATTACTAAAGCTGGTCTAGGCCAAAGCACTTGTATTGGCATAGGTGGCGACCCAATTATTGGAACTACTACCAAAGAAGCAGTAGAGTTATTGATGAACGATCCCGAAACTGAAGCTATCGTAATGATTGGTGAAATTGGTGGAAGCATGGAATCTGAGGCTGCAAAATGGATCAAAGAAAATGGTACTAAGCCTGTAATTGGGTTCATCGCCGGACAAACAGCACCTCCAGGCCGTAGAATGGGTCATGCGGGAGCGATTGTAGGTGGTGAAGATGATACTGCAGCTGCAAAAATGAAAATAATGGAAGAGTGTGGTCTTTTGGTAGTACAGTCTCCAGCTGAAATTGGCGATATGGTATTGAAAGCCCTAGGAAAATAGTTTTATTTTAGATGGAAAATTGAAAAAAGCGAGCTTCGGTTCGCTTTTTTTGTTTAGTTTAGTTCACATTTAATCATATTTATCAATCACAAATTTTTACCACCATGTTTGGACTTGGCATCATAGGCACAATCATCTATATATTCACTTTGATAGATGTGCTCCGCAGTAGTTTTTCATCAAGTACAGATAAGCTTATCTGGATTTTGGTTGTGATATTTTTACCATTAGTGGGCACTATTCTTTGGTTTTTAATTGGCAGAGGGAAGAGTACGAGATAAAATCACTTAGATGGGAAAATTTACTTGTGGAGGTCTAGTCCTTTTACTACTATTTTTTAATTGTACCTCAGTCTATTCTTTTCAGCTTCGTTTGAAAATATACAAAGAGCCACCCGAAATAGACTTCAAACCAAGCTATACAGGTGTAGCAAAACCAGTCTTTAGTCACGATGGAAAATTATTATTTTTTAGTTTAAAATATGTTGAAGATAATGTTGGCGGGCTAGAAGATCCAGGCGATGTTTATCTTACGAAGTTTGAAAATGGTAATTGGACAGAGGCAGAAAATGTAGGAAAACCAATCAATAATGATTTTCCTAATGCCCCTATTTCTTTGTTAGCAGACAACAGAAGTTTGTATCTATTAAATAAATATGATAAGGGTAGTCCTGGCTCTGGATTATCAATGTCCACTAAGGTGAAAGGAAAATGGAGATTCCCTGATACTCAAAAAATAGAAAATCTAGAAATCAGAGGTCAGTATTCTGACTTTTATGTACATCCAAATGGACATCTGATGTTATTGGCAATTGAAAACGATAAAAGCATTGGCTCTCAGGACATTTTTATTTCTCATCGTTCTGGCAAAAATTCATGGACTGAGCCAGTGAATTTGGGAGAAAATATTAACACTATTGGAGAAGAGTATGCGCCTTTTTTTGGTGCCGATGGTAAAACGATTTATTTCACACATTCTTTTAGCGCAGATTCAGCTTTTGATAATAAAGTCAAAATTTTGATGGCAAAGAAAACAGCGAACGGTTGGCAGAAAGGTATTCCTCTTCCCGATAGTTTATTTGAAAAGCCATCAAATTCTTATCTGAATTTGCTTACTGGCTCTAATGTTGCCATGTTTATTGAGAGAGATTCTGTCTCAGACATTGGCAACCCAAAGACAACTTTTCTAGATAAGAGTTTTTTACCTGCTCCAGTAAAAGAGCTAAATGGAACCATATTGCGACAGAAAAATGGTAAGCCCAAAGAAATAGTAATCAAAGCAATAAATTTAAAATCATCAGAAATTGAGGCTTGGGTGTATAGCCATTCGGAAGATGGTTATTTTGCGATGTTTCTAAGAGAGGGTGAAGATTACCAAATTGAATTTGGAGATGGGAAGGATCAAAAAGTACTGACCCTTAAAGTTAATGATTACAAGGACTTTGAAAAGATTAAGGTTGATGTTCAGGTAAATTAAAGCTTAAACTAAATGAGCCAGCCAGAAGATGAGAAACCATTCTTGATTTTGCTCAGAGAGCAAATTGCTGACTGGGCCATTCAATATTTTGAATGGCTGAAATTTCGTCCTAATCAAAATGTGCTTCAAAAGCTGTTGCATATTCTCACGCGCACTATCGCAAGTATATTTGTCATCGCCTTTTCGCCTATTGTTTTCATCATTCTTTTGGTCACTTTCTTCGCAGCTGGATGAGTCCGTTGGCAGTCTATTCCAAGCTCTATTGGTATTTTGTGTGCTTGTTCCTACTTCACCAAATTCTGCAATATGGATTTGGTATCTATATTCCATTTATTGATAGTTATCTAGATCCATTTGTTGCGCCTATTGTATTGCTGGGAGCATGGCAATTTGAGCGCAATTGGTTTTTAGCAAAAAGGGCAATTCCCTCCCGCCTTTTTCTGTCTGAGGTCATTGCCCTTACTATTTATGTTGCTTTGGTTGGTGAGTTTATTTTTCCACTATTATCCGCCAAATTTTATTATGATCCATTCGATTTTGCCGCCTACGCCTTAGGTGGATTTTGCTTTCAAATTCTCCTCAATAAATAGGATGATGAGCAATGAATATAACTCTAGAAGCTGGATCAAATTCTTTTAGCTTATCCAAACTCACATGCGCTATTTTGTAGCGATAATTTTTGTTGATATAAGATTCTTCGACATCAATTAATTCAAGCTCGTTCAAATCTTCTTCATTTTTGTATCTGATATACAACCTAATGCGCAAATCATTTGAGAATTCAGCTGATCGATTTTGGCGAGCTTTTTTGTATTCGTATTTATACTCGTAAGAGAGCGCCGATATATCGGACAATACCGCTGAGGCAGTAGGGAAGCTGCCAGCACCTTTGCCAATAAAAAACTGACTATCTGTAAATGCGGCACCAATTTGCACCGCATTATACTCATTGTGAACATGGTAAAAGTGGCTTTGATCACTTACAAATTCAGGGATTACCCAGCCATGTACTTTTCCATTATCTCGATAGGCCTTTGCAATTAGTTTGAGTTTCAAGCCTTTTTCGCGTGCATAATTGGTATCTTCTATTGACAAATGTTGAATGCCATAATTGAAGATTTGCTCTGGGCTAAGAAATAAGCCAAAGGTATGCGCAATCAGAATGGTGAGCTTAAATTTCGGATCGAAAGCTTCCACATCCAATTTGGGATTGCTTTCTGCAAAACCTAGTTTTTGGGCTGCAGCAAGTACTTCTTCATAGCTTTTATGATCCTCGATCGTTCGAGTGAGGATGTAATTGGTGGTGCCATTACAAATACCTTCGATGCTGCTGAGCAAGTCATTATCGTAGTATTCTTCCAAATTTCTAATTACTGGGATACTTCCACAGACAGAAGCTTCATATAGAAAGGGAACTCGATATGCTTGTTGCAGCGCATGCAATTCCTCTAAATGCTCAGCAATCATTTTTTTGTTAGCTGAAACAACAGCTTTGCCACGTTGCATGGCAGTTTTCACTATTTCAAATGCTTCATCGGGATCATCTATCAATTCCACCACAAGGTTAATATCCGGATTTCCCAAAATATCATCTTTCTCGAAGGTGAAAATATCGATGCCTTCAGGTCTTTTCTTTTTGCGGTCTTTCACGCAAATTTTTAATATCTCCGTTTTGAAACCCGGAGTCTGTTTCAACACTTCGTACAAGCCACCGCCAACTACACCGAAACCGAAGAGGCCAATTTTTAACTGTTTTTGCATGTAATAAAAGGTCTTAGAATTTTGGTAATTTTTTCTGTTTCAATTAAAAAGCCATCATGCCCGTATAGGGAATCCATGATGCTGAGATGTGACTGAGGAATATGTTTCGCAATCAGCTGCTGTTCGGCGGGAGGAAAAAGTACGTCGCTAGAAATACCAATAATGATGGCCTCAGCTTCAATTTGCGCCAAGGCATTTTCTATACTGGCTCTTCCTCTGCCCACATTATGCGAGTCCATTGCTTCTGAAAGTCTCCAATAAGCGAATGCATCGAATCTATTACTAAGCTTTTGTCCCTGGTAGCGCTGATATGATGATGCTCTGAAGTCATTGATCGCTTCTGGGTCATCTTGCTGGCTTTCCTTGTAAGTATCGTATTGGCGATAGGAAAGCATGGCGATTGCTCGCGCAGCTGCGAGGCCTTTTTTGCCAGCATCAGTATTGTTTTCTTGCCAAGTTTGATCTGCGGCTATAGCCATTCGTTGTGTTTCGTTGAATGCTCTCCCCCAAGCAGAGTGTAAAGCATTGCTGGCCAAAACGCATATTTGCTTGAATACCTTAGGTTGCATTATAGCCCATTCCAATACTTGCTGACCACCTGTGGAGCCACCAATTGACAATTCAATTTGCTCAATGCCCAATTCTTGTCTGAGCAAATCGTGTCCTCGTACAATATCACGGATGGTTACACTTGGGAAGTCATGATACCAAAGTCTGCCCAATTCCTCAGAGTAGGAGAGTGCCGAACTGCTCCCATAGCATGAGCTAAGCATATTTGCGCAAATAATGGTGAAATCGGCGGGGTCAAATAAATCACCAGTTCCAAATAGGCCTTTCCACCAATCCAATACATTCGAGTCGGCAGTAAGTGCATGGCACACCCAAATGATGGGCTTGCCATCCGAAATCTCTGCACCAAAATGGTGATAGGCTATTTCCAGTTGTGGTAATTGTCCGCCACTTTCCAAGTTGAATGGCTTATTGTATATGAATTTGCGCTTAGTCAACTCGCTGAAATTTTAGGTTAAACCTGTTTGTTTGCCTTCGAAAATGCTTGCTCAAAATCTGCTTTGATATCTTCCACATGTTCAAAACCTACAGAAACTCTCAATAAGCCAGGCGCAACTCCTGCAGCTTTTTGCTCTTCTTCACTCAATTGCTGATGGGTAGTAGTAGCCGGATGAATGATGAGTGTTTTGCTATCTCCAACATTTGCCACGTGGCTTATCAATTCCAAATTATTTACCACTTCATCAGCAGCTTCTTTGCCGTTCTTCAATTTGAATGAGAGCACCGCTCCAAAGCCATTCGGAAGATATTTTTTGGCTAATGCGTGATATGGACTAGAAGTTAATCCAGGGTAGTTTACATATTCTACAGCTTCATGATTTTCCAGCCATTGTGCCAAAAGCAAAGCATTGTCCGCCGACTTTTGCACTCGTAGCGAAAGCGTTTCTAAGCCTTGCAGTAGAAGAAATGAATTGAATGGACTCAATGCAGGGCCAAAATCTCGCAGACCCTCAACCCTAGCACGAATGGCAAAGGCAATATTTGGAAGTCCAAGAGGATTGCCTTCTCCAAATACATCCCAGAATTTCAACCCATGATAGCCCTCAGAAGGCTCAGTAAATTGTGGGAATTTGCCATTAGCCCAATTGAAATTGCCTGCATCCACAATCACTCCACCAACGGAAGTGCCATGCCCACCTATCCACTTTGTAGCCGACTCCACCACGATATTTGCGCCATGCTTTATCGGCTGCACCAAGTATCCTCCCGCTCCAAAAGTATTATCTACGATCAATGGAATTTCATTTTTCTGAGCGATGGATGCAATTGCTTCGAAATCAGGAATATTGAATCCTGGATTGCCGATCGATTCTATATAAATCGCTTTCGTTTTCTCGTCTATCAGCTTTTCAAATGAAGCTGCTTTATCTCCATCTGCAAAGCGCACTTCAATGCCCAATCTCTTGAATGCAACTTTGAATTGATTGTAGGTTCCGCCATACAAATAGCTTGTGCTTACGAAATTATCGCCGGCTTGAAGGATGTTGTTGATCGCAATGAACTGTGCGGCTTGCCCAGAGCCTACAGCCAATGCCGCCACGCCGCCTTCCAATGCCGCCACGCGCTTTTCAAACACATCGGTGGTTGGATTCATGATGCGTGTGTAAATATTACCAAACTCCTTTAGCGCAAAAAGATTAGCGCCATGTTCGGAATTATTGAACACGTAAGAAGTGGTCTGGTAAATGGGAACAGCCCGTGATCCAGTGGTTGGATCGGCTTCTTGGCCTGCATGCAATTGCAGGGTTTCGAATCGGTAATTTGTTGAAATTGACATTTTTGTGGAATTAGATTGTGGAAAAAGGATAGTTTAGGGATATGTTATCAGCCATTTGCAGGCAGATATTTCAGCAATAGAAATGATGCGAATTACTCGGAATTAGCAACAACAAGACATCAGGCAACAACAACTGTTGAAGCTTAGAATGCGAGGAGGAATTGATAGAAATAAAGAGATTTGCGCAACATGTGCGGAATCTAAATTGACAAAATTGTGCGTGTATTGTGTGTTCATATTGCAACTGTTTTATATTCTTCCGACACCTTGTCGAAATCAGGAATTGGCACCTTGCTGTTAAGCTATGCAGGTTGCCAGAGGGTCATCGAGCCTGTCTCTCACCTCTTCTTTATAAATCAATCGCTCTCACGAGGAATGATGCTACAAATGTAGAGGATGAAAATTGAATTGTCCAAATGGCCTAAAGCAAAAAATATTATGATTTCCAATCTTTGTTGTCTTAACTAATTGAAATATAGGTTTCTACATAAGAAAATATTTTTTGAAATATTTTTGAAACCCAATTGATTTTGGAAGTGAAAATCAATTTAAGAGTAGTTTCAAGGAATTGGGAGGAAAAAAGTGGGAGGAAATAAAACCAAAAAAGCTCTTCCAATTTGGAAGAGCTTTTCATTATTTTGGTTGATTAGATATCTATTTAGCGAAACTTACAGATCTCATTTCTCGGATTACCGTCACCTTAATTTGACCAGGATACTGCATATCTTTTTCGATTTTTTGCGAGATGTCAAAGCTTATTTGCTTCGCTTTTTCATCAGATACATTATCAGCATCTACCATCACACGAAGTTCGCGTCCTGCTTGTATTGCATAACTTTTGTTCACACCGTCGAAGTTTAAGGCCAATGCCTCCAAGTCTTTCAGTCGCTTGATGTAAGATTCCATCATTTCGCGTCGTGCGCCTGGGCGGGAGCCTGATATCGCATCACCTACTTGAACAATTGGTGATATAAGACTGGTCATTTCGATTTCGTCGTGGTGAGCTCCTATGGCATTGCAAACTTCCGGATGCTCTTTGTATTTTTTGGCCAGTTCCATCCCCAAAATAGCGTGAGGCAATTCTGGTTCTTCATGCCATACTTTTCCTATATCGTGAAGTAGGCCTGCTCTCTTGGCAAGTTTGGAGTTGAGTCCAAGTTCTGCAGCCATTGTTGCGCAAAGCTTGGCGGTTTCGCGGCTATGCTGCAATAGGTTTTGACCATAAGATGAACGGAATCTCATACGGCCTACCATTTTGATAAGCTCTGGGTGCAATCCGTGAATTCCTAAATCAATTACTGTTCTTTCACCAATTTCAACGATTTCATCATCGATGTTTTTCATCGTTTTGGCTACTACTTCCTCTATGCGAGCAGGGTGTATTCTGCCATCTTGTACCAATCTGTGAAGGGAAAGTCTAGCAACTTCTCTACGCACCGGATCGAAGCCTGAAATGATGATTGCTTCAGGCGTGTCATCCACGATTATTTCTACGCCAGTAGCAGCTTCAAGCGCTCGGATGTTTCTACCCTCTCGTCCGATAATCTTACCTTTGATGTCATCACTTTCAATATTGAAAATGGAAACACAGTTTTCTACAGCATGCTCTGTGGCAGTACGCTGTATAGTATTGATTACGATTTTCTTGGCTTCTTTAGTCGCGGTAAGTTTTGCTTCCTCAATAATATCCTTGATATGTGAGGCAGCTTTTGTTTGAGCTTCATCTCGCAAGGTATTAATTAACTGTTCGCGAGCTTCGTCGGCACTGAGGTTGGCTACTTTTTCCAGTACAGAAACTTTCTCTGCAATCGCTTTTTCCAACTCTTCTTTCTTCTGACCTACAATTTCCAGCTGTGCAGCTACATTTTCTTTGATACTATCAATTTCTGCTTCCCTGCGCTTGGTTTGCTCCATTTGCTTGGCTAGCATTTGTTCCTTTTGCTTCAGCTTATTTTCATTGGTCAATAGGATATTCTTTTTCCTATTCGACTCTTCTTCAAATTCGCTTCTAAGCTTGAGAAACTTCTCTTTTGCTTCGAGGATCTTATCCTTTTTGATGGTTTCCGCTTCTTGAGCAGCATCTTTTAAAATACGTTTTGCTCTTTCTTCAGCTTCTTCTTCTTTTTCTTTTCTTATTTTGCTTAGCAGGCTTTTACCTACCAAATAACCAATAGCCAGGCCCACAAGAGCGGCAATCAGTCCAATTATTACACTTTCACCCATTTTTATTTATGTTTATGGGCAGAAGGAACGATGCTATTGATTCTAAAGATTTGGGCTAAATTTCAACCAAGGGATTTATCTAACAGTCCATTCAGCTCTGATAACTTATCGTTAAGAAATTCTGATTTTCCTGAAATAGATTTTTCAGCAGTTAGTTTCTCTACAAGGCTATCAAATGCCACCATTGCGAGTAAATCTTGCTTATCGTCTATTTTGAAACGAGATGAATAACCCTTCAACATATCGTTGATAGTTTTACATGCCGTCCTTATTTTCTCCTCATCCTCGGGTTTAACCTTCATCGGATACTCTCGGTCAAATATTTTAATTTTAATTGAAAGTTCTCCCATTCAGGTATATATTATTTGCCAAGTTGCGCTATACAGAAATCAATTTCTTTGATATAGTCGCTGATAATCTTCTTCAATTCAGTAGTATTTCGTTTTTCTGCCGGAATACCTTCTACAAGTTTAGCTAATTTCCACTTATTTTGAAAATTATCCAATTTTTCGCTTTTTTCTTCAAGCTCATTTTTAAGTTTTATATTCTCACTTTCCAGCTCAGAAACCTTTACTTTGAGGCTATTTTGCAAGTCTAATAACTTATGAAGCTTTTCTTCAAGTTGAAGAATTGATGCGTCCAATTGGTGTTCTTTCATTATTTTCTTATCAATGCGAAGAGGTCGTTTTCAAATAATTTTATCAAACGAGCCATCGTCTTGTCTATATCCTTTTCATTTAAGGTTCGCTGACTGTCCTGCAAAATAAAACTTAATGCGTAGGCTTTTTTCCCGCTTTCGATTTTATCGCCTTCATACACATCAAAAACATTCACTTTCTTGATAAGCCAAAACTCTTTTCTTGCTACAATTTGCTGAATATCCGAAAAGCTTACCTTTTTATCAACAACCAATGATAAATCTCTTCTAACTTCTGGAAATTTCGAAACTTCCTGGAGTTTAGTGTTTTCATTAAATTGGCTGAGTAATTCCTGCCAATCGATATCGGCCATAAATACTTCTTCTTTGATTCCAGCCAATTTGCCCACTTTTGGATGTAGCTGACCAAGTAATGCAAGGCTTCCACCCTTATTTGCCAAGTCCAATGCATAGGCATACATCGGATTTTTGGTTGGAGTAGTTTGCAAATCTCTTTGATTTAATTTCACTGAAATATTACTAACCACTTGGTACAAATCATGAAAAGCGGCTCGCCTTTCTTTTTCTATCCAGTTCTCCTCGCTTTTATTTCCTACCAAATAGATGACTAGTTTTTCTTGCTCATGATAACTGCCATCAGAGAGTTTTTTATAAGTCTTGCCGAATTCGTAAAGCTTCAAATTCCACTGTCTATGGTTTAGATTATGAGCCAATACATCCATTCCGGTGAAAGCCAAATGTTGCCTCATTACTCCCAATTCTTCACTTAGTTTATTAAGGATTTCAACATTTTCATTTGGATCAAACCCATCAATTTTTTGGCTATAATCTGGTTTAGTCAATGAATTAGTCATGATTTCTGAATAGCCCATGCCTGCCAGAATATTGCTGATATCTTGCTGAAGGCGGGAGGAATCTACTTTTGGGAATTCAGCCAAAAACTCTGTTTGATTTTTCGCTGCGAGCTCTATATTGTCGAGACCGTAAATTCTCAATATCTCTTCAATGACATCAGCCTCCCTCGTTACATCCACTCTGTAGGTTGGCGCCAGTACCGTAAATCCTAAATCACTTTCTTTACTCAATTCAAAATCCAAGGCTACCAGAATTCTTTTGATTTCTTCTCTTGGAAGCACTTTGCCAATAAGGCGATCTATATTCTTGTAGCTAACTTCAATTACAGGTTTAGTAACAGGGTTTGGATAAATATCAATAACATCGGAGGCGATTTTACCTCCCGCTATTTCGCAAATAAGTGAAGCCGCTCTCCACATTGCTTTGAGGGTAATTTCTGGATCAGTACCTCTTTCGAATCTGAATGATGCATCTGTCTTCAATCCATGATGATTAGCTGTGCTTCTGATCCTGCCTGGATGAAAGCATGCACTTTCTAAAAATATCTCTGTGGTACTTTCAGTTACTCCAGAATTTATTCCGCCAAATACTCCTGCAATACACATTGGCTCATCGCCATTGCAAATCATCAAATCGGCTTGGCCAAGTTTGCGTTGCTTATCATCCAATGTTACAAATGGCGTATTCGCAGCCAAGGTTTTCACTACCACTTTTCCAGTGGTAATTTTTGATTGGTCGAATGCATGCAATGGCTGTCCAAGCTCGTGCAATACATAATTTGTGATATCTACAATGTTGTTGATTGGTTCTAAATCAATGGCTTGTAATCTGTGTTTAAGCCATTCTGGCGATTCAGTTACTTTCAAACCACTGATTGAAATGCCGCTGTAGCGAATGCTGCCTTCGGTATCTTCTACTTTTACTTCAACTTTCGATTGGCTTTCTGCTTTTGGTAGATTTGGAATCGCAGGCAGACAAATTTCTCTACCGAGTACAGCTTTTAGATCTCTACTTACACCCAAATGTGATGCTGCATCTGCTCTGTTAGGAGTCAGTCCAATTTCTAATACAATGTCATTTGGTAAGTCAAAATATTGAACAGCGGGGGTGCCATTTGGTAAATTGGTGTCGAGTACCATGATGCCAGCATGCGAACTTCCCAGACCTATTTCATCTTCTGCGCAAATCATGCCTTCTGATGCTTCCCCTCTGATCTTGCTCTTTTTGATTTTGAATGGCTCACCCGAGCTTGGGTAAAGTGTACAACCTACAGTGGCTACAATCACTTTTTGCCCTGTCGCAACATTTGGCGCGCCACATACAATTGAGGCCAATTCAGCTTCGCCAATATCCACTTTTGTAAGACTAAGTTTATCTGCATTTGGATGTTGGCTACATTCCATCACCTCGCCAATTACTAAGCCTTCTAGGCCGCCTTTTATGGGCTCGTACTTCTCAATTCCTTCTACTTCGAGGCCAGTGGCAGTTAGTATATTTGCAATTTGCTCAGGGCTTTCTTCGATTTTAATGAAATCCTTGAGCCAATGGTATGATATCTTCATGAAAAAAAGTCAAAATGAAATAATGTGCAAAAATAGGGATATTGTACGGTTGCCAAATTTCAAATGCAAATTCCTTTGAATAATAATTTGAAACGGAGTTAAATCTCTAATAAACGCCAGGTAAAAAATCCTTCTCACCAGCAGTTACTGCTACTGTCACATGATTTCCTGCTGGCGGGAGGGGGCAGCTAAATTCATCTGTATAAGCGCAATATGGATTGTAAGCCATATTGAAATCGATGGTAATAGTTTGGTCGCTTTCTTTCACCAAGTCGATATATCGGCAAGCACCGTAAGTTTCCACTCCTGTAGTTTCATCGGTAAAAATCAGAAACAGTTTGTTCTGAAATTGCCTAACCATTGGTTGAAGTATCAGCAGCCTTTGTTGCTTACCTTTCAATATGAAATTGGCGTATGCATATTTGAGGTAGCGTTCTTCTTTGCCATCATTAGTTGGCAGAACGAGCATTTTATTAGATTCTACTGCTTCTAAGCGAGCTTTAATTTTGAATTCTGGGTCTATTGGAAAATACTCAAGTTCTTTGAAATCTGCTTTTTGGGCATCACTCATTGGAGAGGTGTTATTGTAGCGCATAAAGCGATTTTTATCCTCCCGCTCTGTATTGATTTCCTCTTCATATACAGAGTTGTCTTCTCGGCCAAAAAGTGTGTAAAGCCCAATTGCTAACACAACGAAAACTACGATTGCAACTAACCAGCTATTTTTTATCATAATATTCCTTCATCTGCAAAGCTAAAATATCCATTGTCTCCAAAGATAATATGATCAAGTACGTTAATCTCTAAATGTTTACCACCATCTTTTAATTTTTTTGTTAACGAAATGTCTGATGCGCTTGGTTTGAGGTTCCCAGAAGGATGATTGTGGACGAGTATTATACCGCAAGCGAGATATTCAAGAGCTGATTTGAAAATGATTTTCGGGTCGGCTACTGTGCCAGTAACGCCGCCGCGACTGATATTTTCTTTTCTAAGCACTTTATTGGCTCGGTTCAGAAGTATTATCCAAAATTCTTCTCGTTCTAAATCCAGAAGGTCAGGTTTCATTAAATCGTAAACATGTTCCGAAGCAGTGATTTTAACTTTTTTTAGACTAATTCGAATTTTGCGTCGCTTTCCAATTTCTAGTGCGGCAACAATTGCAATAGCCTTTGCTTCTCCCATCCCTTTAAATTTTTCCAGATCTTTTACGCTGAGCCTAGCTAAATTTTCCAGATCGTTTCCAACACTGTCGAGAATATGTTTGGCGAGATCTACAGCACTGAGAGATCGAGTGCCAGCTCTTATCAAGATGCCAAGCAGTTCGGCATCGGTAAGTATATTGCGACCTTTGTTGAGAAGTTTTTCGCGTGGACGATCCTCTTCTGCCCATGCAGTGATCGAAAGGCTTTTTGGAAATTCTTTCATTGCCAGTAGAGATTTGTTAGGCAATGAATATACTCAAAAAATATGAGAATGTAAATAAATGAAAAATGCTCCACACATGCGGAGCATTTTTATATAGGTCTTAAAAAGAGCTAATTACAAACTATTAACGAATGTCGCTAATTTCGATTTGTTGTTAGAAGCCTTATTTTTGTGTATAATGTTCTTTTTAGCAAGCTTATCAAGCATAGAAGAAACAGTTTTGTAAAGTTCTGTAGCTTCTGCTTTATCAGTAGTGCCTTTTAGTCTTTTGATGAAAGTACGTGTAGTTTTAGCTTGATACCTATTACGTAGTCTCTTGGCGTTGTTGGATCTGATCCTCTTAAGTGCTGATTTATGGTTTGCCATAGTATATGTAAGAAATTAAAGACTCGTTCAAAATTGAGAGTGCAAATTTAAGGTCTTTATTCATATTGGCAAAATATATTTCAAAGATTTACAAATAATATGATTGATACCCATGATTTTGAGTAAGTTTCATACAAAGGTAATCAGTTTTTTGACGATTATTTTATTTTTGATAATGCCCATCAACGGGCTTGGTTGGGGCTTTTTTGCCCATAAACTGATCAATCGGCAGGCGGTTTTTACCCTCCCGCCAGAGATGATTCCGTTCTTCAAAAAAAATATTGAATACATCACGGAAAATGCTGTAAATCCAGATCGACGTAGATATGCGGTGGAAGGGGAGGCTCCAAGACATTTTATTGATCTAGAGAATTTTGGGAATCAACCTTTGGAGGAATTGCCAAAAAACTGGAATGAGGCAGTGAAAAAATTCACTGAAGATACATTAATGGCTCATGGCACTGCTCCATGGAATGTGTATAGAGTATTCAATCAACTTACTAGAGCTTTTGAAAATAAGGATGCAAGTGCTATTCTTCGCTTTGCTGCGGATCTAGGCCATTACATTGGTGATTTGAACGTGCCTTTGCATACTACAGCCAATTACAATGGGCAATTGACCAACCAATATGGGATTCATGGCTTTTGGGAATCTAGACTGCCAGAGCTGTATTCTGATGAATACGATTTTTTCGTTGGTAGAGCAAATTATGTTGATGATCCGACTGAGCGGATATGGCAAGCATTAAAAGAAACCAATGGTGCCTTGGATTCAGTGTTGACTTTTGAAAGAGAGCTTACGGAAACAATGGGCGAAGCAAGGAAATGGGGCTTTGAGGACAGAGGGCAAATTACTACCCGCGTTTATTCCAGAACATTCTCTAAGGCTTATCATGATATGCTAGGTGGTCAGGTAGAGTATAGAATGAGGCAATCAATCAAAATGATTGGCGATTTTTGGTACACAGCTTGGGTAAATGCGGGACAACCCGATTTGCTAGAATTGGCGGGTTATGAAATGGATCCTCAAACGCTGAGCAAAATGGAAAAAGAGCGGGAGGATTGGGAAAATGGTAAACTCAATGTGAGAGAGCATAATTGAATCAATACATATTTGCAGCCAATTTTTGCATTACCTTTCTGTATAATTCAGCGATTATTTCCTTATCTCTATATTCTGAAAAATTTTTCTCACTTGCCGAATGCACCATTTTAGCATGTAGAGCAATTACATCCTTTTGCTCCTTGGTAATCATAATTGGCGCTAATTTTTCAAATACTTGCAGTAATCTCACGCATACAGCCTCAGTGTTATTACCATTTTGCCTAATCTGATCGAAAGCCGTATTGAACATTCCAGTAAATGAAAAAGGCTTGGCAATTACTCTCAATTGTTCATCACTATCCATATAATTATTAGGTGGAAATTGCCTTAGGGCAATAACTGAAAGAGCGGAGCTTAGATGATCGATACAAGTAATGGCTGTGGTTGGGTCATTTACGCCGGGAGATAAAGCTCGTACAGCAATCTCCACCAATTGATCTATAGAGTATTCCAAATCCTGATCAGAAGTTTTTTGTTTGCCCACAATCATACAGTCGTTGAGTTTATCACTCACATCCAAATTGTTTTTATTCGTCTTGATAGTCATGATTACGCTACCCATCATTTGGTAGTCACCCGGCATCAAATCTATCTCTATAATCAAGTCTTCCTTTTGGGCTATAGCTACTAAGCCTTCATAGTCTATGGCTTGTATATAGCCACTTTTACTAGCCTTAATTTGTTGTACTTCCTTTCGGGATTTGTCATTAATAGTTAATTGTGTGTTGGTCGTAAATTTTTTACCCTCGGATATTTCAACACTTTCAGGAAAGCTTTTGTCTATGGCTCTTCCTAAGTCACGGTAGGCATCGGCAATTACATAATCGGCCTGTATAGAGGTGGATATATAATGAAAAAAGAAAATTAAAACACCTAGGCCGAGTATTGCGAGCACCATAGCAAATGCTACGGATAATCTTGGAATAAATTCGATATCGCCTGTAGATCGGATTGCCTGTATTACAAATAGACAGTAGATAAATGTGGAAATATAAGTGCCTAGTACAAACTGATTTCCCAGATCTTTCATGAAATTACGTAAAAGACGAGGGCCAAACTGGCCCGATGCTAGGGTAAGGGCAACAATGGTGATTGAAAATGAAACCCCTGCTATGCCAATCATCGAACCGGAAATGGTAGAAAGGAGTGTTCTAGCGCCATCCGCACCACCATTGTATACATAACTGCTAATATCATTGATGGTAGGGTTGTCAAGCTTATCTACATAAATAAAGAAGTAGGCAGTAAAAACGGCTGCTACACTCATTATTGTAGGAACAAATGCAAAGCTTGACTTAATAAACCCCCATGTGATCTGAATTTTGGCTTTCATAGTTCAAATTAACAATTAATTATTAATTTGAAACTAATGAATTTGCCATGGCAATTCATGTTAGGCAGATTTCAAATATTTCTGAATAGCGTTAGATATTTTTTTGAAAGTATCAATAAACAAACTGTCGTTCTCTTCTAACAATGTTACTCTGAAGCCTAAAAGGTTGGAGCAGAATGAGCTGACAGGAACAACACAGATTTTCTCTGATAATAATAAGTAATATACAAAGCGTTTATCCAACGCCATTTTTTCACTTTCTACCCAATTATCAAACAATTCTTGCTCGGCTTTTGGTAAGTCTAGAAATTGCGATTCGTTCAGCACATTTTCATCAAAAACTATAGTATTGTAAAAAGCCCCGTTTGTTTGATTGAATTTAATACCTTTTACATCGCCTAATAATTCAGCCATAAGCTTACTTCTTCGTCCTATTTTTTTATTCAAATCTTGACGGTAGCTTGTATATAATGGATGACTATATATTTTTGGAATAGCAAGCTGAGGGAGGATAGTAGAACATACTTCAATCATTTTTGCATTCTCGAGCACTTGACAGAGTTTGTTAAACTCGATTGATACATTTCTATTATAAAATTCCATCCAGCCGCATCTTGATCCAGGCCAAGGAACTTCTTTAGAAATACCTTTTAGAGAGATTCCTGGCAGATCATCTATTATTTCGGCGAGTGTAATTGTTTTCTTTCCATTATAGGTGATGTTTTGATAAATTTCATCAGCTATAATTAATAGATTAAATTCCTTAGCAATCTTCACAAACTGCTCCAAAACCTCCTTAGGATAGACCATTCCTGTCGGGTTATCAGGATTAATAATTAGTATTCCAACAATAGAAGGATTGTATTTCACTTTATTATACAGATCATCCATATCTGGAAACCATCCATTATCTGGATCGAGTAAGTAGGTGATTGGTGCTGCATTTGCATGTGCAGCTTCAGCCGAACTGTGAGTTGAGTATGCAGGAGAAGGGCCAATAATGCGAGCGGTAGGAGTCAAAAATTGGTAGAGCTTAGCAATGGCATCACCTAGTCCATTAAAAAACAGAATATCTTCTTCTGTAATTTGGGCTCCACCTTGCGCATTATTGACTGTTGCTAAAAACTGTCTAGTTTCGAGTACTCCTTTTGAGTCGGCATATCCATAGGATTGATTTTCCTGACTTAATTCAACTACTATGTCTTTAATCCATTTGGGTACTATATTGTTTTTTTGAATGGGGTCTCCAATATTCTCCCATGTGATTTTGTATCCTAGAGCCTCAATTTTACGTGCTTTTTTTACAATTCCTCGTATTTCATAGCTGAGTTCCTCTGCGCCTGATCTTAGTAGTATTTGTCTCACAGTGTAATTATTTTTTCTCACGAAAGTGAGTAATCATATTTAATGAGAAAAGAAATTTTATCTGGATTGAAGCTAAAAATTAATAATGGTAAGATTTGATGTATGTAAAATAAATATAGCCCTGAAAATCAGGGCTATATTTAGTATTGGAAATATGATCTAATTAATACTTTTATATCGAATACGTTTTGGTGTGATATCACCAAGTCGTTTTTTCTTATTTTCCTCGTATTCTGTGTAGCCGCCTTCAAACCAGTAAACTTGCGAGTCGCCTTCGAATGCTAAAATATGCGTAGCAATTCTATCTAGGAACCATCTATCGTGGGAGATGATTACAGCACAACCTGCAAAGTTTTCGAGAGCTTCTTCCAATGCTCTAAGTGTGTTTACATCAAGATCGTTTGTTGGCTCATCTAGTAATAGAAGATTGGCTCCTTGCTTTAACGTTACTGCCAAGTGTACTCGGTTTCGTTCACCACCAGAGAGTAAACCAACTTTCTTCTCTTGATCAGCACCTGCAAAGTTGAACTTACTTACATAAGCCCGGCTATTGATTTGCTTTCCTCCCAAGTCAATCAGTTCATTACCACCTGATATAGTTTCCCATACAGATTTGTTAGGGTCAAGATTATCATGCTCTTGATCTACATAGCCAATTTTCACGGTTGGACCTACATCAAAGGTTCCAGTATCGGGTTTTAATCTTCCCGTTATCATATTGAATAGTGTAGTCTTACCAGCACCATTGGGTCCGATAACACCCACAATACCACCTTGTGGAAGTGAAAAGCTAAGGTTTTCGTACAAAAGCTTATCGCCAAATGCTTTAGAAACGCCTTCAACTTCAAGTACTTTCGTGCCTAATCTTGGTCCTGGCGGTATAAATAGTTCTAGTTTGGCCTCTCTTTCTTTACTGTCTTCGCTTACCATTTTGTCATAAGCACTCAAACGGGCTTTGCCTTTTGCTTGCCTGGCTTTTGGCGTCATTCGAATCCACTCAAGCTCTCGTTGTAATGTTTTTTGCCTTTTCGATTCAGTCTTCTCTTCATCGGCAAGTCGAGTCTGCTTTTGATCAAGCCAGCTTGAGTAATTACCTTTCCAAGGAATTCCTTCGCCACGGTCTAATTCAAGTATCCAACCAGCAACATTGTCTAGGAAATAACGGTCGTGAGTTACGGCTATTACTGTTCCCTTGTATTGCTGAAGGTGCTGCTCAAGCCAATGAACAGATTCTGCATCCAGGTGGTTGGTAGGCTCATCCAATAGCAACACATCAGGCTCTTGAAGTAGCAAACGGCACAAAGCCACCCGCCTTTTTTCACCACCAGAAAGGTTTGCAATTTTCGCATCGCTTGGAGGCGTCCTTAGAGCATCCATTGCTCGCTCAAGTTTGGTGTCAAGTTCCCAAGCATTCAAATGATCCAATTTTTCTTGAACCTTAGCTTGCTCTTCAATTAGCTTTTCCATTTTATCTGGATTGTCTAATATTTCCGAATCACCAAATTTCTCGTTGATTTCTTCGAATTGCTTTAGAAGTGCTACCGTTTCCGCAGCACCCTCTTCTACTATTTCTTTTACGGTTTTTTCTGGATCGAGCAAAGGTTCTTGCTCTAACATACCCACAGTGTATCCTGGAGAGAAGACTACTTCACCCAAGAATTCCTTATCGATGCCCGCAATGATTTTGAGCAAGGATGATTTACCTGATCCATTGAGACCCAGTACACCAATTTTGGCTCCGTAAAAAAATGATAAGTAGATGTTTTTCAGTACTTGTTTCTTGGGAGGGTAGATTTTACTCACCCCAGCCATAGAAAAGATGATTTTTTCGTTCGACATAATTTCTTTAATCGTTTAGGGCAAAGATGCAAAAATTTAAAACGTGGTGTTTGGTAGCTGGTAATTAATTATTTTCGCGACTTGTAAGGTTTTTATTCATTAAATATCAAATTGTTTTGGAGCATCCTCATGGATATGTAAAGGAAGGGAAATTATTCAGAAACGCATTTTTGGAGTTTCCTGACAAAGAGATTGCGCTTGTTGAAGATGGGGTTGAGATTGACTTTTCTCCTTTCGAAAAAGCTTTTGCAGATTTATCTACAAAAGTAGACGAGTTAGAAAAGTTGATCGTAGAGGCTCAAAACAAGGGTTCTTTTCTTATCAAGCTCCAATATATGAAGAGCACAATGCCTGAGCATGAAGGCTTAGGTGACTACTCAGTACTTTATACCAAGTTGCAGCAACTAGAAGAGTATTTGGAAGGAATCATCGCATCGAACAGGGCTAGAAACCTGGAGATAAAAAGAGCATTGCTTGCAGAGGCAGAAGGTTTGAAACATTCGATAGATTGGATGGGTACCTCTGAGGCTATGAAGGAATTGCGTCTGAAATGGATCAAAACAGGTGGAGTTGAGGTTGAATTTTCAGAGGAGCTGGAATCGAAGTTTAAAAATGCGATGGATGTTTTCTTTCTTCGCAAATCTGAGTTTTACGAAGAAAAGCGGAAGATTATTTCTCTAGCAATTGATAAGTATAAAGAAATAATTGAAGAAGCTAAGACATTAAATAAGGCAAGACCTGAAAATGGTCATGAGGAAAGCCTTAAGTTAATTGAGAAGTGGAAGCAGCAGCCAAGTATTCCTGCTACAGACCGTCAAGCATTGTGGACTGATTTCAGCAGATTACTTTCGCCATTTATGCGTAAGAAAAGTGCAGCTAAGCCAAATGCAAAATCAGGAGCTAAACCATTTGTAAAAGGCGATCCAAAAGAAAAGAAAGCAATAAATGATGCACTGAAGACTTTGATAAATGAGTTTCCGGACGATGCAGAAAAGCAGTTGGAAGAGCTTATCCAAAAGGGAAGAAATAGCGGGAGGATTAGTGGTCCTGAAGGCAGAGCTTTACAAAAGGAATACTTACTTTCTGTGGATATATTACGTGAGAAACTTTTTCTGAATAGACTAGTTCAATCCAAAACGCGTGGATATGCTAATCTGCCTGAAGATGAGCAAAGAAAAATTCAGCTGAGTTTTATTAGAGAATTATTAAACAGAGATCAGAAGGATTTTGATGTGTTTAATGAAAATTTTGAGAAGGTAAATACCATTAGCAAATCTTCAGATCAAATGATGACTAGGAAGCTGGAATCATTCAAAAGAAAAATTGAAGCTAAAAAATGGTTGTTAAATGAACTTAAAAACTCAAATCAATCTTAGCTGAAAATAATTGACAGATATTTTGGAATTTTTCAGAATAATCTTTCAATACACCCGTATGTTTCTCATAAATTCAGTTATAATTGCAAAATTTTTCTGAAAGGGCTTAAAATAAGCCAGATAAAGAATTAAACGAATTTGAAATTTTAAATAAGGAGGTAAAAACGATGTACTGGACACTTGAGCTTGCATCATATTTGGAGGATGCTCCATGGCCCGCAACCAAAGAAGAGTTAATTGATTACTCTATTCGCTCCGGCGCACCTTTGGAAGTAATTGAGAACCTTCAAGAGTTGGAGGATGATGGTCAACCCTATGAAAGCATAGAGGAGATTTGGCCTGACTATCCAACAAAGGATGATTTTTTCTTCAATGAAGACGAATATTAATTAAAAGCCGGTGTATTCCGGCTTTTTAATTCTTTTCCATCATTAGTGCTTCTGCCACAATGATGTCTTCAGCTGTGGTCACTTTTATATTTCTGTAGTCCCCTTCAGAAAGCATAATAGATTGGCCCATACTTTCCACCACACTTGCTTCATCTGTGAATGTGTCCTTCTCCTCCTGCAAAAAAGCGGATATCAATATTTCCGACTTAAAAACTTGTGGGGTTTGAATTAAATAAAAATTTCTTCGATCTCTTGCTTTGTTGTTTGCTTGGCTTCCTTCTCTGATAGATTCTTTTAGAGGAACTGCGGCTACACCACTACCATTCGCTTTGGCGCATTCAAATGCTTTCCTAATCACTTCTGTGCTCACGATTGGTCTTGCGCCATCATGCACTGCTACTAACTCGTCATTCCTAATTTGAGCCAATCCATTTCGCACGGATTGAAATCTAGTATATCCTCCTGCTATTATTTCCAAAGGAACTTCAAAGGAAAATTCCTTGCAGAGTTGTTTCCAAGTTTCAAAATGATCGGATGGTAATACCAATACAATTCTAATATCATTGTAAGCTTTTGTGAAACAGTTTATGGTGTGCATCAAAAGTGGTTTTCCTAGCAAAAGCATAAATTGCTTAGGAGTTAGAGATTGCATTCGACTCCCACTTCCTCCCGCCACTATTATTACACTTCTAATTAGCTTGGTCATTTTGATGAATACTCTAAATTAATCCTTTGCAATATAGGATCATTGAAAATAATCTACTCTTATTAATCAATAGATTAAGGCAAAAAAGGGCATAAAAAAAGGGCCAAAAGCCCTTTTCCTATTCAATCGTATGTTTTAAAGAATAAGCATTGCATCACCATAAGTGAAGAAACGATACTTTTCTTTGATTGCAATTTTGTATGCTTCAGTGACTAAATCGTAACCACCAAAGGCAGAAGCCATAATTAACAGTGTGGTTTCTGGTAAATGAAAATTGGTAAGTAAGCTATCGCAAATTTTGAAATCGTATGGTGGATAAAGAAATTTATCCGTCCATCCAGCATTTGCTTTCAATCGTTGTCCGGCTGAAACTGAGGACTCAAGTGCGCGAAGAGTGGTTGTACCTATTGCACAAACTTTCTTTTTTGCATCTAGAGATTCGTTTACTTTATCTACTGTGACCTGTGGAACATCGAAGTTCTCACTATCCATTTTATGCTTTGTAAGGTCTTCTACATCTACTGTGCGGAAAGTACCTAATCCCACATGAAGTGTAATAGGAGTCATTTTTACACCTTTGATTTCCATTCTCTTTGCGATCTGCCTAGTGAAATGACGACCAGCGGTAGGTGCAGCTACTGCTCCAGTTTTATCCGCAAAAATAGTTTGATACCATTCGCGATCTTCTTCCTTAGCTTCTCTTCTTAGTTGTTCTTTTGGGATTGGAGTTTCGCCCAATCTGTCGATCATTTGATGAAAATCATTTTCATCGCCATCGTATAAGAAGCGAATAGTACGCCCTCTAGAGGTGGTATTATCAATTACCTCGGCAACTAATTCACCATCACCAAAGTAAAGTTTGTTTCCAACACGGATTTTCCTTGCAGGATCAACCAATACATCCCAAAGTTTCATTTCCTTATTAAGCTCGCGCAATAAGAAAACTTCTATTTTCGCACCCGTTTTCTCTTTATTACCGTAAAGTCTTGCTGGAAAAACCTTGGTATCGTTGAATACCAAAGTATCGCCTTCATCGAAATATTCTACTATATCTTTGAAAATGCGGTGCTCGATTTTACCAGTACTTCGATGCAATACCATCAAGCGGGATTCATCCCTGTTTTCGGTAGGAACTTGTGCAATAAGATTTGAGGGAAGTTCGAATCTAAATTCAGATAATTTCATAGGAGCTTCTTCGACCGTTTAAAATAGCTTGCAAAATTAGGTAAAAAAAAGTCTTGGTCATAACTAATCAAGGCTTTTAATGCTTCAGTAGTAAAACGAAGATTTATGCTTGCTTAATCTAAGCAAAGTGAGAAAGTTGAAATTTTAGCCACCGTTTATCCGTAAAAGTTTCCATTAAAGAGTTTTAAAAATCTTTCCAACAATAAGCATTGAATTAAGGCCAAGCTTAGTGTTGATTTGTGTCCAATTAAATTTACTGCGGTGTTTGTATTACGTCAGATATATGAGAGTTTGAAATTTGCGGGAGGAGCTCTTCGTGCAAATGTATTGCGTACTGTATTGTCACTTTTGGGTGTCACCATTGGTATATTCGCAATTATTGGCGTGTTTACGATGGTCGATTCTCTGGAAAAGAGTATCAAAGAAAGCTTTTCTTTTCTTGGTGCAAATGTGCTTACCATCGATCGCTTTCCTTATGTATTCGATGGCCCTGATTTTCCTTGGTGGGAATATTTTAGAAGACCGGCGCCAGACACTAAAGAATTTAATTACCTAAGTGAAAACCTCAAAAGCGCAACGGCATTGACAATCTACGCCAGTCGGAATACGCTAATGAAACAAGCAAACAATAGTATTTCTGGGGAAATAACTGGAGCATCATTTGCCTATAAGGATGTCTATGAAATGCCTATAGAAAGAGGACGTTATTTTACGCAAATGGAGGCAAATGGTGGAAGAAACGTTATTATTATAGGTGTGAATATTGCTGAAACTTTGTTTCCTTTTCAAGAGCCAATAGGGAAAGAAATAAAAATAAGGGGTCAGAAATATACTGTTATTGGTATTTTTAAGCGGGAGGGAGAGAGTTTCTTGGGAGTTACGACCAAAGATGACGCTGCCTTTATTCCATTCAAGAGTTTTCAAAAGATTTATACGACACGCAGTCGGTTTGGAGTACAACCTAGTTTAGCTATAAAAGGCAGAGAAACTGATATTGGTTTGGTTGAGCTCGAAAGTGAATTGGCTGGCGCATTAAGAAGCAGCCGTGGTTTGAAGCCTAAGGATAAAAATAATTTTGAGCTAAATAGACCTGAAGCAATTGCCGATGCCATCGGTTCTGTATTCGATGTAATTGGAGTAGCTGGCTGGGTAATTGGCGGCTTTTCAATTTTAGTTGGCGGCTTTGGTATTGCCAATATTATGTTTGTATCTGTGAAAGAACGTACGTCAATGATTGGAATTCAAAAATCACTTGGCGCTCAAAACTATTTCATTTTATTCCAGTTTTTATTCGAAGCCATCTTCTTGAGTCTTATCGGAGGCCTTGGTGGAATCTTTCTCGTCTGGCTTATCACCTTAATTCCATTCGGAACTTTAGCAGTTAGTCTTTCTATGCAAAATGTATTGCTAGGATTAGGCGTGTCTGTTATTGTAGGCACTTTCTCTGGAATTGTGCCAGCAGCAATGGCAGCCAGATTAGATCCAGTAATTGCGATTAGAGCTTAATTGAAAAGCATAAAAAATATACGAAAAAGCCCTAGCAAGGATTGCTAAGGCTTTTTTAGTCTATAAATTGTGAGGTTTTTATGCCTGTTCTTTTACTACTTTTCCAGCTACTTTATCGCGAATTTTGTTTTCAATTTCGTCCGAAAGTTCAGGATTGTCTTCCAGTAAAGTTTTTACTGACTCTCTACCTTGACCCAATTTATTATCACCATAGGAGAACCAAGAACCAGCTTTCTTAATTACTTCAAGCTCAGCTCCAAGGTCAATTATTTCACCTACTTTGGAGATTCCTTGTCCATACATAATGTCAAACTCAACAACTTTGAATGGAGGAGCTACTTTGTTTTTCACTACTTTCACTCGAGTTCTATTACCAGTGATATTATCAGAGCTTTCTTTGATTTGGCCGATCCTGCGTATATCCAATCTTACTGAAGCATAGAATTTCAAGGCATTACCACCAGTAGTTGTTTCGGGATTACCGAACATTACGCCGATTTTCTCACGTAACTGATTTATGAACACACAAGCACAACCTGTTTTATTGATCGTACCAGTAAGCTTTCTTAATGCTTGTGACATCAATCTAGCTTGGAGACCCATTTTGCTATCACCCATTTCGCCTTCAAGTTCGCTTTTAGGTACAAGTGCAGCTACGGAGTCAATTACTATAATGTCAATAGCTCCTGAGCGAATAAGGTGTTCGGTGATTTCCAAAGCTTGTTCACCGTTGTCTGGCTGAGATATCAATAGGTTTTCAGTATCAATTCCAAGCTTCTCTGCATAGGCTTTGTCGAATGCATGTTCCGCATCAACTATAGCCGCAATACCTCCCGCTTTTTGCGCTTCGGCAATGCAGTGCATGGCTAAAGTCGTTTTACCGGACGATTCAGGTCCATAAATTTCAGTTATTCTTCCACGAGGAATTCCTCCAATGCCCAATGCTATATCCAATCCTAATGAACCAGTAGAGATGGCTGGAATGTCCAACACTCTTTCATCACTTAGCTTCATTATGGTTCCCTTGCCATAGGTTTTATCCAGCTTATCCATTGTAAGCTGTAGGGCTTTCATTTTTTCACTTTTTTCGCTCATTTTTCCAATTATCTCGTATATCTAGGGTGAAATTACAAAATCAAAGATAATTTTCATTATCATTAGTGAACACATTGAACCTTTTTAAACCCAGCTGCTTATTCTAGCTTCGATAATACCTACATTCAAACTTAAAATGCCAAAGAGTCCAAATACTGTTATGCTCAAAATGTTGATCGGCCTTTGTGCCTCATTGCTCTATTTCGGATTATCAAGTTATAAACTTTCAGCACAAGTAGATAATTCATCTTTTTTTGAGAGAAAGCAGCTTTTTGAAGAATCGGGTTTATATGCAGGGATCAATACTTTTGGGTTTTTAAGACATAAAGCTTTTGATAACAATATTGCTGATGGTTACAGCTTGCTCGGCTATCAAATAAATCCATATCTAGCTTGGCAGCCGGGTGCTCGGTTTCGAATTGATGCAGGCATTTATATGTTGAGGGATTTTGGGGCTAATGGTTTTAGGCAAATAAGCCCCACGTTTTCGTTTACATACCAAGAGCCTGGTTTCCGAATGATAATGGGAAATTTGGATGGAGCTTTAAATCATAGATTGATCGAGCCATTTCAAAACTTTGAGAGGGTGATTGATCGAAGACAGGAAACTGGAATTCAGTTTTTGGTAGAGAATGAGCGGATTTTTTGGGATACTTGGTTGGATTGGCGAAATGATGCACCACCTGGTAGTAACCAAAAAGAATCTGTATTTGCTGGAACTTCAGCTTTTCTCACTTTTTCGAAAGATGATGAATATACATTTGGTGTACCAATACAAGTAACTGCACAACATTTTGGTGCCAGGTTGGATACTACAGGAATACCTGCAAACACTTTGCTAAACTATGCAATTGGAGCGTCTCTTGCATGGAATGGTGGAGACAATACTTTTATGCAGCAAGTAAAATTTGAACCATATTTGGCCTTTTACAGGACTTTGGGAACAGCTGCAATGCCATTAGAAACTGGTGAGGGATATTATCTCAATTTTACTTTAGATAATCAAGCATTTGATTTTATGATCTCTTATTGGTTTGGACAAGATTTTTATTCGCCCGAAGGAGGATATTTGTTTTCATCAATTGGTAACAAGTGGGATAATCCGCTACAAATAGAAAATAAAAGGGAATTGCTCTTTTTGAGATTTTATAAGGACATAAAAATGGAGGAGGGTTTAGTCATTTCTTTTAGATTTGAACCTTATTACGATTTGCAGAATCAATTTTTGGAATATGCGGGAGGATTGTATTTCAGTTACCGTCCAAGTTTTCTGCTTTCTCAAAAAGTCCAAAGCACTAATAAATGAAGAAAAAAATCGGGTTTGCTATTCTTGCTATCCTAGGTGTTGTAGCTGTAATATTTGGAGATATGGTGGCTTATGGTTTAAGTCAAGCCAAAGGCCAGCTTACCGTAGTCTGGAATGCACGACCCATCGAAGATTGGCTAGCTGAGGGTAATTTAAGTGATGACGAAATTTATAAGCTCCAATTAATTCAAGAAATTCGTCGATTTGCATTTGATTCTCTCGGCATCAATGAGAGTGAAAATTACACCAAGCTTTATTACGAAGGAGATGAAACTACATTGTGGGTGATCACTGCATGTGAGCCATTTGCTTTTAAATCTAAAGAATGGAAATTTCCATTGCTGGGCACATTTAGCTATAAGGGATATTTTGATAAGGAAAAGGCAAAAGCTGAGCTTGAGGAATTAAAAGCGGGAGGTTGGGATGTAAGCGGTCGTGCAGTCAGTGGCTGGTCCACACTTGGTTGGTTCAAGGATCCTGTACTGTCTTCTATGCTCAAGAGAAAAGAAGGAGATTTAGCTAATCTGATCATCCACGAATTGAGCCATGGAAGTATTTTCATAAAGGATGATACAGATCAAAATGAGAATGTAGCCACCTTTATTGGAGATAAAGGAGCGGAGCTTTTCCTAATACAAAAATTTGGTGCAGATTCGGAGGAGCTAAAACAATATTTAAATAGCAAGGATGATTATAGACGTTTTGCTGAATATTGGTTAGAGGCCTCCATTGAGTTAGAGCAATTTTATGCTGAACTAGATACAAGTAATGTAGAAAGGGCCAAAAAATTAAAAGAAGAAAAAATTTCTGAACTAGTAGAAGGGCTAAAAGAAGTCCCTTTTCATAATGAAGAAGTCTACCACGACTATTTTGCAGATTTACCTAATAACACCTTTATAATGAATTTCAGGAGGTATCGTTCCAAGCAAAATATTTTTCAGGAAGAGTTTGAAATGGACTTTGAGCAAAACTTGAAAAACTATATAGCTCATTTAATTAAGAAGCATGGCTAGTTTTGGTAT
The DNA here is from genome assembly GCF_049340005.1 of Peijinzhouia sedimentorum. Taxonomy (NCBI): domain Bacteria; kingdom Pseudomonadati; phylum Bacteroidota; class Cytophagia; order Cytophagales; family Peijinzhouiaceae; genus Peijinzhouia; species Peijinzhouia sedimentorum. The sequence continues at coordinate 419,276 of NZ_JBMPIY010000002.1, read as the reverse complement.
ATATTTTGTCTTGAAAAACCCGTGTCGAAAATGATTTTCTCTTATGCGTAACCTACTTGTACTTTCTTTTCTTTTTCTTTTGGCCTTTATAGGGTCAGACAAGCCAGCAGGCAATAAAAAGCTCAAGAACAGTACATTCGGAACAAGCGAAACGTTAACCTACAGAGCATCCATTGGTATAATTCACGCTGCAGAAGCAACCTTCCAAGTAGATGATCGAATCCACATTGTAAATGAGAGACCCAATTATAAAATTGATGTTTACGCAAAAACCGTTGGTGTTTTTGATGTATTTCAAAGAGTAAGAGACAATTGGGGGACATTGATGGATACTACACATATGATCCCACATAGATCTTACAGGTATATTGAAGAAGGTAAGTATCGCAAAAATGAAATTGTAAATTTTGACCAAGAGCAAAATATAGCAGTTCTCTCAAAACTGGATAAAGTCACTAGGAAAGTAAAAGAAACTGAAAACTATGATGTTCCTGAAAATGTTCAAGACTTAGTTAGTGGCTATTATTACTTCCGATTAATGGATTTCAGCAAGCTTCAAAAAGGAGACACAGTTTCTGTAAAAGGATTTTTTGATAGTGAGTTGTACGACATGAAAATTGTCTTCGAAGGTAAAGAAAGCCTGAATACTAAATTAGGTGAATTCAAAACACTGGTTTTCTATCCAGTCATGAAGAAGAATAAAATTTTCGGTAGTGACAATCCGGTGAAGATGTGGATTTCGGATGATAAAAACCGAATACCACTTAAAATAAAGGTGAATCTATTTGTAGGTTCAGTTGATATGGATTTGAAAAGCTTCACCAATTTACGATACCCACTGAACGAAATTGCTAAGAGATAATATTAGCATTTGCGAAATCAGGCTTTTTATCCTCCCGCTTTTTTGTCGCATTTTTACATTGAGCCATAATTTGTGTAGATTTAGTCAGGCTTAGTTTCTTTCAATTACAAAGCCTATTACTTTTACATAAACAATTTATTACTCCGCTAATATAGATTAGCCTATTTTGTAATCGTTATGGGAAATAAAGCCAATCACAGAATTTTAGTAGTTGACGACGATACAGACATTTGTGAATTACTGAAATACAATCTTGAAAAGGAAGGCTATGAAGTAAAAGTAGCTCATGATGGGAAAAAGGCTGTTGAGATAGCCAAAAAGTTTTTGCCAGAGCTCACCTTGCTCGATATAATGATGCCAATTCAAGATGGGGTAGAAACGTGCAGGCAAATGCGAGAAATCCCTGAACTGACAGGTTCTTACATTATGTTTCTAACGGCTCGCTCTGAAGAGTATTCCGAAGTAGCAGCTTTCGATGTGGGAGCAGACGATTATATTAATAAGCCTATAAAGCCAAGAGCATTGATGAGTCGTATCAATGCAATCTTCCGTCGCGACCAGAAAAAGAAAAAAGTAAACAACACTGTAAAGGTTGGCGATTTGATGATAGATAGAGGTAGTTATACAGTGAGTATCAATGAGCAGCAGATATCGTTGCCGAAGAAAGAATTTGAATTACTGTTTTTCCTAGCTCAAAACCCAAATAAGGTATTTAGTAGGGATGAGCTTTTGCAGAATATTTGGGGACTGGATGTGTATGTACTTGCGAGAACTGTGGATGTGCACATTCGAAAAGTAAGGGAGAAAATTGGCGAAGGTTATATATCCACAGTAAAAGGCGTAGGGTACAAATTTGAAGTAAACTAACGATTAATGAGAATAAACTCTAGAGCGGTAGCCCTGTTTTTAGCTTGTTCAATAGCCGTAGTTACTACGGCTTTTTTGTCTTTGGTGCCAGAGGTAAGTAAGATAGCTTTGGGCGTTACATTTGTTATTTCCTTTTCTGCATCGGTTATTTTCACTTCCATCACTATGGAGCTACTTATTTTTAAAGAAGTAACCAAAATCTATCGCGTTTTAGAGCGACTGAAAGAAGGGGGCAAAGTGATTAATCCCAAAAGTCAATTAGATTTCAATAATCCTTTCAGAAGCATCAATAAGGAGCTATTTTCCTATGCATCGATGAAGCAGCGGGAGATTGAAGATTTGAAGAAAATGGAAGCTTTTCGTCGAGAGTTTGTGGCGGATGTTTCGCATGAATTAAAAACGCCTATTTTCTCAGCCCAAGGTTACATCCATACATTACTTGATGGAGCAGTGGAAGATAAGGCCGTAAGATTGAAATTCCTGAGAAGAGCAGGTCGTAGTTTAGATCGTCTTGATCGCTTAGTACAAGACTTACTGACCTTATCAAGAATAGAAACTGGAGCGGTGAAAATGAATTTTGGGAATGTAAATATTCTTGAAATTGCTGAGGAGGTAGTAGATCAACTCGAAGATAAAGCAATTAAAAAGAAAATAGAGATTACCTTTGCGAAGGAATTCAAGGATCCAATATTTGTGCATGCCGATCCAGAAAAGATTTATCAGGTAATGCTAAATCTCGTTTCCAATGCAGTGAAATATAGTTCGGACGAAGGCAGCATTATCATAGATTTTGAGCAAGGCAAGCAAGATGTTACTATATTCATAAAAGATACCGGCAAGGGAATTCCTCCAGAAGATATTAAGAGAATTTTCGAGCGTTTTTATAGAGTAGAAAAGAGCAGATCAAAAGAAAAAGGTGGAACGGGTCTTGGATTGGCTATTGTGAAGCATATAATCGAAGCTCATAACTCTAAAGTGATGGTAACGAGCACGGTTGGTAAAGGCTCTGTTTTTAGTTTTAAATTGAAGAGACCACAACCTATTATTGCAGATGAGCCAATTAAGGAGCAGGCGAAAGGATAGAAAAGAAAGATGAAGAAAATTAGTTTTGAGAGTTTGATTATAGGTGAAGATGCTAATTATATAGCAGTAAATAAACCTGCTTATCTTTCTTCATTGGATGATAGACATGATCCTGTGAGTTTATTATCATTGGCGAAGGAATATGATGAAAACCTACAGCTTTGCCATAGATTGGATAAAGAAACCTCTGGTATCTTAATCCTTTCCAAAAATGCAGAGGCATACCGCAATCTTTCCATCCAATTGGAAAAGCGGGAGGTATTGAAGATTTACCATGCCATAGTAGATGGTGTGCATGACTTCAAGGAAGATGTAGTCAATGTGCCTTTAAAAACATTGGCAAAGGGAATTGTAAGAGTAGATACAAGAGAAGGTAAGGAAGCAACCACGGTTTTTAAAACCTTGGAGGCGTATAGATTCCATACTTTAGTGGGCTGTTTTCCGCTTTCGGGACGTATGCATCAGATCAGAGTGCATGCTGCTTGGATGAAAGCGCCACTCGTTGGAGACGAAACTTATGGTGGAAAACCACTATTTTTGTCAACTTATAAAAAACAATACAATATAAAAGACGGAGAAGATGAACTTCCAATAATAAAAAGAGTAGCTTTGCACGCCAAAAGTTTTCGATTCAGGACACTGAATGGCGATGAGCTAGGTTGGGAGGCTCCATACCCTAAGGATTTTAAGGTCGCTGTAAATCAATTAAGAAAATTTACACATTAAGACTGATATTTCCTTGATATTGTTGTTTTTCCAAATCTATACTCATATCTTTGTGTCCCTTTTTCAGGGGGAACTATAAATGATTGTTTGTTAAGGCATTAAATTCTACAAGAAGTGGATACTCTAAGTTATAAAACCGTTTCGGTTAATAAGGCTACTGCTGAGAAGAAGTGGGTGATAATAGACGCAAGTGCACAGGTGCTTGGTCGTGTTTCAAGTCAGGTTGCGAAAGTAATCAGAGGCAAGCATAAGCCTGATTATACTCCGCACGTTGATACTGGCGATAATGTAATCGTAATCAACGCTGACAAAGTAAGAATGACTGGAAAGAAAATGGACGATAGAGTTTATCTTTCTTACACTGGATATCCAGGAGGTCAAAAATCAATTACTCCTAGAGAATTGAAAAACAAGTCTTCTCGTTTATTGGTTGAGAGAGCCGTAAGAGGTATGCTTCCAAAAACAAGACTTGGCAGACAGCTTTTTAAAAATTTGTATGTTTACGAAGGAACTGAGCATCCACATGAAGCTCAGAAGCCAGAAGTGATAAAACTATAATCTGATAATCGATTACATGGAAATTATCAATACCTTAGGTAGAAGAAAAACCTCCGTAGCGCGAGTTTACATGAGCGCAGGTAAAGGAGAGGTAACTATCAATGATCGCAAATTGAGCGATTATTTTCCTTCTGAAATTTTGCAAACAATCGTAAAGCAGCCATTCCACCTTGTGAATGTGCCTGAATCTTTCGATGTTGTTGTGAATGTAGATGGTGGTGGTTTAACAGGTCAGGCAGAAGCAATTCGTCTAGGTATTAGTCGTGCATTGTGCGAGAATAACCAAGAGCATCGCCCAGCCTTGAAAAAAGAAGGTTTCTTAACTCGTGACCCAAGAATGGTGGAACGTAAGAAGCCAGGTAGAAGAAAAGCAAGAAGGAAATTCCAGTTCAGCAAACGTTAATAGATTTCAAAACGAATTTTTGATGGCCAAATTAGAATACAAAGATCTTTTGGATGCAGGTGTACACTTCGGTCACCTTACTCGTAAGTGGGATCCAAAAATGGCTCCATATGTTTTTATGGAGAAGAATGGAATTCACATTATAGATCTTAATAAAACATTAGCATGTCTCGACGAAGCATCGCATGCAATTAAAAATCTTGTTCGTTCAGGTCGTAAGGTCATGTTCGTAGCTACTAAAAAGCAAGCGAAAGACATTGTGACTGAAGAAGCAAAAAGGCTTAAAATGCCTTACGTAACAGAAAGATGGTTGGGCGGTATGCTTACTAACTTCTCTACAATACGTAAGTCAATGAAAAAGCTTTCTTCAATGGATAAATTGATGAAAGACGAAGCTTACAAGAATCTTGCTAAGAAGGAACGCCTAATGGTGCAACGCGAAGCAGAGAAAATGGAGAGAGTGCTAGGTGGTATTGTTGATCTTACCCGCTTACCTGCAGCAATGTTTGTGGTTGACGTAAAACGTGAGCACATCGCTGTAAAAGAAGCAAAGAGATTAAATATTCCAGTATTCGCAATGGTTGATACTAACTCTGACCCAAGTACAGTTGATTTTCCAATCCCAGCAAATGATGATGCTTGGAAATCAATCACAATCATCACAAAAGCTTTTGCAGCTGCTATCGAAGAAGGTTTGATGGAGCGTAAGCAAGAGAAAGAAGATGTGCGTCAGAATGAAGAGCTTGAAGCTAAAAAACAAGCCGACCTTAAAGAGGCTAAAGCGGAATAAGTTTACAATAATTTTCGTATAAAATTGAAATTGAACATTGTGACCCTGCTCCAATGTTCAATTTTTGTTTTAATTCTAACCTGATTATTCACTTAACAAAATAAGACTTATCATGGCTATTACAGCACAAGACGTCAACAAACTTAGACAAATGACTGGTGCCGGTATGATGGATTGCAAAAAAGCACTCACTGAAGCTGGTGGAGATTTCGATACTGCAATTGAAATCCTAAGAAAAAAAGGTCAGAAGGTTTCTGCTGCTCGTTCTGACAGAGAAACAAATGAAGGAAGTGTTTTTGTAAGAACTAGCGACGATCACAAAACAGGTGTCATCGTAGCGGTAGGTTGTGAAACCGATTTCGTTGCTAAAAACGATGAGTTCCAAGCATTAGGTAATGCAATTGCCGACTTGGCTTACCAAAACAAGCCAGCTACGATAGAGCAGTTGAAAGCCCTACAATTGGGTGACCTTACTGTAGCCGATAAGCTAGTAGAAATGATCGGTAAGATTGGTGAGAAAATTGAAATCACTGCTTTTGAAATTGTAGAAGGTGAAAAAGTGATTAGCTATATCCACATGGGTGCTAAGCTTGGCGTATTGGTAGCAATGGTAAACACTGGCGATGCTGATGTAAGTGAAGCAGGACGTGATGTTGCTATGCAAATCGCAGCGATGAATCCTGTAGCTTTAGATAAAGACGGTGTTGATCAGAAAGTGATACAGCAAGAAATAGAAATCGGTATGGATCAAGCTCGCCAAGAAGGTAAGCCTGAGGAAATGCTTGAGCGTATTGCTACTGGTAAATTGAACAAGTTTTTCAAAGACAATACATTGTTAAGTCAAACTTTTGTGAAAGACAATAGCATGACTATTCAACAATACTTGGATAGCGTGAATAAAGGACTAACTGTAAGTGCATTCAAAAGAGTAGCATTAGGTTAATTATCCTCCCACATATTATTTTAAAAAAAACCAAGATTTGATCTTGGTTTTTTTTGTTTTAGGGTCAATATGAAATGAATAGTGTGAGAACCTTGAAAATAAAAAAGCAAGCCAAATCTGGCCTGCTTTCATTTTTTCAATCGATGTGAGTTTTATTACTCCTCAGATTTTTCAGCAATTTTAGCTTTAGCTTTTTCGATGCTAGTAAGGATTTTAGTTTTTACTTCACCAGCTTTTACTTTTTGATCTTCAAGGTATTGCATGATTTCTTCATGTGTTTGCTCATCGAATGTTGGCTTGTAGTTTCTCATCCAATCCATCATAGATTTATTAGCTTCTTCCAGTTCACTGGCAATTTGCTTTAAATCTATGCTCAATTCTAAGTTTTCAACATTGCTAGAGTCGGCCGATAGGCTATCTGCATCTGCAAGTAATTCATTCTTCAAGGTATTCATTTCGCCCATTTTCGGCATTACCTCGTCATGAATTTCCATTACTTCATCTTTCAAAGAATTTTGTTGTTCCTCTTCAGTTGGTCCACTTTCACAAGCAATTGCTACAAAAGCAACAACTACAGCTAAGAATAATGTTTTTAATTTGTTCATGGTTTTTTTATTTAGAGGGCAAAAGTAAAGGGCAATTATCAAATATTTGATAATTGCCCTAAATATTTTCGTCCTTATAGTTTAGAATGCTAATCCGTCAAATTTTGCATCTTTCAGAATGTACATCATTTGATCAGGATCCTTATCATTTAAAGTAAGAATACCTCTGATCTTGATGGGATTGCTTGTGTATTTCACAGGCTCTTTAAGGAATACATCCATTACAGTTTCAGGTCCACCTGATCCACAAAAGAAACATTCGCTAAGTGGGAGAGAGCTGATAATTATATGATCTGGCTTGAACATTCCATCGAATGGAATAATATAACCAGGTATTACAACTTCTTTTCCTTCGAGTTTTTTTACATCTTCATCAAATACAGGAATGTATAATTCGCCGTATTCATCTTTTCCAATTTTATAAGTGACTTTAGATAAAGTACCCCATATACTACTATTGAAGTTAATTGATTGACTTTGAGCCAAAAGTGTAACTCCAAATACAAGGATAAAAGTTAATAAGAAATTGCGTTTCATGATATTTTAATTTTTTTAATGCTTTTACAAAGTTAACCCTGAGCCAGAACTTTCGAAATATCTGTTCGATAAGATTGGATTGCTGGTATTAAAGCGGCAATGATTCCAATAATCAAACTTCCAGCAATTATAATAAGTTCAGCTTTAAGGAATTGCCTGCCAGTAACACCTAATTGTCCAGACTGCTCAAATATTGCTCCAAGTAATTCCACCATGCCGTGTCCAAGCAATAAACCAAATATAGCTCCTAAGCTGGTAATAATAATTCCCTCTAATATTACATGGATAAAGAGTTTTTGTTTGCTCGCTCCTAAAGAACGCATTATTGCCAAATCATATTTTCTTTCCTTCAACGCATTGTAAAGAGCAATGAAAATACTTAATGCTGAAATAAAGATTATCAAATAAGCAAAGCCTTGCATTACATCTACTCCAACACCGATAAGAGTAAATAATCTAGCTGTTTCGAAAGCTGGCGATGCAGCTTGCATTGAGCTTTGGCTATTTACATATCGCGGCAATTGTACAGCGCCAAGGGGTGATCTGTATTGGATAAACATAGAAGTAATTTCCTTGCCTGCCAATGGAATACTTGGGTCTCTTTCTGTATTTCCAAGTTTCAGTTTTCTTTGACTTGCAGTAGTACCTGAAGGGCGAACACCAAATGCGGGTCTGATAGTAGTGGTTGTAGGAACAGAAACTACAGTAGAATCTTCTTCTGCAACCATACCATCCTCATGGCTTAACCAAACGGTTTCAACATTGGTGAATATAAGGTTGTCCACTGCCGATCCTGTAGTCTTAAGGATGCCTACCACCACAAAGGGTTCTGTATCGTGACTGTGGCCGCCATCAGAAATTCCATGTGCGCTATAAAACTCATCGCCAATTTTAAGACCTGATTTTACAGCTACTTCTGAGCCTAAAGTTGTTTCGAAATGTTCTTCCCAAATTTCACCGTCGGCGATTTCTGCTTCATATAGATCAGTGTATTCATTCGATGTACCTACAATTCTAAAGCCTCCATAATTATCGCCTAGAGCTAGAGGGATTGCATTTTTTACTAATCGGTGGTTGAGCAATTTTTCAGCTTCCTCTAAGGATACATTGCCTGTAGGGAAGTCAATATGAAATATGCTAGACAAGATCAATTGTAATGGGCTACCTTTTGCGCCAACTACCAAATCGATTCCGCGGGCATTTTTGGTCAAATTTTCTTCTACTTGTCTGCTCACCAAAAGCAACACGATGATGATGGCAATTCCCAAAGCCAGCAGAAATACATTCAAAAATGTATTGAGTGGCTTTCCTTTAAGGTAATTCCAGCTTATAGTCGGCAAATTCATATCGTTTCCAATTTTATTTGGTTAGAAATTCTGCCTTTCAGCCTTTGGTCGTGAGTTACAATTACCAAAGTGGCGTTGTATTTTTTTGCTTGATTTTCTAAAAGGTTCATCACCTTTTCAGTATTCATATCGTCCAACGCAGAGGTAGGTTCATCAGCAAATATGACTGAAGGTTTGTTTAGAACTGCCCTAGCGATGGTAACTCTTTGTTGCTCTCCTTGACTAAGCTGATGCGGCTTTGAGTTCATTTTACTCTCCAATTGCAACTCGGCTAGTACTTCCTTTATCCTCCCGCTATCTTGCGGTAGTCCAGCTAGATATTGCGCCAAAGCCAAATTATCCTTAACACTTAATACACTTACCAGGTGAGCTTTTTGAAAGACTAAGCCTATTTCTTTTCCACGGAATTTATCTAATTCGGCTTCGCTGATTCTGGCAATATCTTTACCCGATATTTTAATGCTGCCAGACTGCGGTCTCAGCAAGCCTGAAAGCAAATGCAGTAAAGTGGTTTTACCGCTACCAGATGCTCCTAAAATTAGCCAATGACTACCCTGCTCAAGTTTCAAATCCTTAAATCTGAATTGAGCATTTTGATCATAAGAAAAGCTGACGCCTTCGAATTCAATCATTTTGTATAGGTTTTTCCTTAAATTATGAATTTATGCCGTCTTGACAAGCCATTTTTACATAGCCGAGTGAATTCTGGTAGAATGACTGAAATTCAGCCTTGGAAATGGCGGGAGGTTGATCTTACTATTTGGAATTATTTACTAATACAGCATCTGTGATAATGAAGTTAGTTTTGTCAATATCCTCAGCATTCAATACTAAAATTCCTTTCACTTTGATGAATTCATCTACCTTGAATTTCTTGGGCTTATCTTTAAAGTAAACGGTAGCGATCGTTTCAGGTCCAGCACCACCGCAAAAGAAACACTGCGCATATGGATAATAAGACAACACTGTGAAATCAACTTCATTGTCCACTGGGAGAGGAATCACATAGCCTTCGAGTGTAATCTCTTTGCTTTCCATGGCTAATATCTCCTCCGTAAATTCTGGATAGAACATATGGGCATTGAAATCCTCCACAAACTTTGGTTTGAATTCGACTCTCGAAAATACAGCCCAGCCATTGGAATCTTGTGCAATTCCGTATTGACTACATAATAGTAGAATTCCAATCAATGAAAGGAGAGGTAATTTTTTATGTATTTGACTATGCATCTTTTTACGGATTTTATTTTCTAATAATTAAATCAAATTTACCACCAAAATTGTTAAGCTCAATGTAAAAATAGAATCCCAACTTTTGCAAGTCGGGATTCTGTACAACTCCACCACTGAAATGAATAACAATCAAAATAATTCCTGATTGCTTTTGCAATTATAAAGGAGTTTTCCCATCTTTGCAACGTTGTTGCATAAAATATATGAAAAATTCTTCTTGGTTAAAGCGAAATGCAGATTTGATTGGCTTTTATAGCTCAATGGCTTGTATGGTGCATTGTATTGTATTGCCAGTGATCATAACAATGTCGCTTTTCTCTGTCAATGGTTTTGGATCACATTGGCATACTCTTGATTATCTTTTTATAGTATTGTCATTCTTAGCGGTGCTTTACGCTACTAAAAGGTCGCCTACTCAGTCCATGAGAATAGGTTTGTGGTTTTCTTTCGCTATTTTTAGTTTCGCATTGATGGCACATGAAGCAGCACCATGGATGTTATTTATCTCTCTTGCCGCTTCCATTGCGTTAATGGTATTACATATTGTAAACTACAGAGTTTGCAGTATCCCAAAACCCAATAGTTAATTTCAAAAAGCTTAATTATGCTTAAAAAAGTATGTATAATGACTCTATTCTTAATGGGGTCATTTTTTTTATCTATGTCTCAAGACAATGGCTGGAAGGCCAAGTTTGAGCAACTAGGAACTACACTTCCTACTCCCAATGAATACCGAGATGCCTCGGGCGCACCAGGTTCCAAATATTGGCAGCAGCAAGCTGATTATGAAATAAAGGTAACGCTAGACGATAACAATCAGACAATTACAGGCTGGGAGAATGTTACCTATCATAATAATTCACCGCAAACGCTTACTTATTTGTGGTTGCAACTTGAGCAAAATATGCGTGCCTCAGATTCAGACGCCAAAAGTGTGACGGCAGCTGGATTAGGAGGAGCAATTCCAGCTAAAAGCTTTGATCAAATAATTGGTGGTTCTCCAGATTTTGATGGAGGCTACAAGATAAATTCTGTGAAAGATGGGCAAGGAAATAGTCTGAAATATACCATCAACAAAACAATGATGAGAGTTGATTTACCAGAACCAATGAAAACTGGTGATCAATTCAGTTTTGAAGTAGAGTGGAGTTACAACATCAACGACCGCATGAAAGATGGCGGGAGGTCTGGTTTTGAATATTTTCCGGAAGATGGAAATTATGTATATACTATTGCTCAGTTTTTCCCGCGAATGGCTGTGTATGATGATGTAAATGGCTGGCAAAATAAGCAATTCCTTGGCAGCGGTGAGTTTGCATTGCCATTTGGAGATTATAAAGTGAGCATTACGGTGCCTTCTGATCACATGTTGGCCGCGACTGGTGAGTTGCAAAATCCAAGTGATGTATTGACGGCTTCAGAAAGAGAAAAATTTGAATTGGCCAAAAAGACTTTTGATAAGCCAGTAATAATTAGAAGTCAGGAAGAAGCAATCCAATACGAAAAATCAAAAAGTACCAAGACTTCCACTTGGGAGTTCGAAGCTGAGAACGTAAGAGATTTTGCATTTGCTACCTCCCGCAAATTTATATGGGATGCAATGGCTGTGCAACTTGATAATTCTGCGCCATTAGCTATGAGCTATTATCCCAAAGAGGGAAACCCACTTTGGGAAAAGGAGTCAACAATGGCTGTAAAAAACACTTTACTGACTTATTCTGAAAGAACTTTTGATTACCCGTACCCTGTGGCAATTTCGGTGCATGCTGCATCAATAGGTATGGAGTATCCGATGATATGTTTCAACTTTGGTCGCCCTCGCCCAGATGGGAGCTACGACGATAGAGTTACTACTCGAATGATAAGTGTGATCGTACATGAGATTGGTCACAACTATTTCCCGATGATTGTAAATAGCGACGAAAGACAATGGGCTTGGATGGATGAAGGTTTGAACTCATTTCTTGAACAACAAACAATGGCCGAATGGTATCCTGAATTGCCTTACTTCAGCAATACACCTGCGAGCATTGTACCTTACATGAAGGGAGACAAAACCTACCAAAGACCGATAATGACCAATCCAGAGCAATCGCTTCAATTGGGGCCTGAGGCTTATACCAAGCCAGCTGCAGCATTGAATATTTTGAGAGAAACTGTAATGGGTGAAGAGCTTTTCGATATGGCTTTCAAAGAATATTCGCAGCGCTGGATGTTTAAGCATCCGCAACCGGCAGACTTTTTTAGAACTATGGAAGATGCTTCTGCTATCGATTTAGATTGGTTTTGGAAAGGATGGTTCTACACCGTTGATAACGTAAATATTTCTGTTGATAATGTAAGATGGTTTCGTCTGAAAGGCGAAGAGAAAAGCTTTGAAGGACAAGTGCAAGCCCAAGGTCAAATAGCTGCGGGTGGAGAAGGAAGTACCGAAAAAGGCATTGAAGGACCATTCAGTATTGAGCTTATGGACACCAATCCGATGAGTTACGGAGAATTCAAAGCTAGAGTAGATGATGAAGCTATTCGTCAAACCTATGCTGGTAAAAATTTCTATGAAGTTTCATTTTCAAACCAAGGCGGATTGGTGATGCCATTAATTGTGCATTTAACTTTTGAAGATGGTACTGTTCAAGAAGAATACATCCCTGCTGAAATTTGGAGACGAAATGAAACAGAAGTTCGTAAAGTATTTATCACAGATAAGCAGGTGGTGAAAGTGAGCTTCGATCCGGATGCTAAATTGGCGGATACAGATGCTGCAAATAATGTATTTCCAAGACAACCGGCAGCAAGTAGATTCGATCGTTTCGACGAAGAATGATTTAGCTTGGTTGGTAAATAGATTTGAAAAGAGTCGATGCCAATGGTGTCGACTCTTTTATTTTTAGCCTAAATAGCAATATAGAATAAGCTTGAAAAATAGATAGTGAAATGAATTGGTATTCAATTTCTTGCGAAAATATTACTGAAATTAGTTTTAGGAAACCTCAAACGCTTTTGTAAGCATCAAGCACTGCGATTTGCTCATTCATATTGAAGGTGTGTGTGCCAAGTAAATGCTTGTCCCAATCAGGCAATATTTCACCAATCCTCTCCTCATCATATTCCTCCAGACTCCATTTGGTTATTTTATTGAAATGAATGGCATAACCATATCTCACAGAACAATCTTGTGCGGGCCTAATCCATTCTCCATCTTTCAAGAATAATTTTCCCGCCATCCGAGCATTTCTCACATCCGAGACTATTGGATTGCAAGGATGCGATCGCCAATCTGGTTTTGTTAATGATGGTGTCGAAAAAAGAAATAATTCATCGAAAGCAGAGCTGCCTTTATTTTCAGCAATATTTACAAACATCCACCAAAGTCCGTCCCTTTTCACCAAAGTTGCATCTACAGCAGCAATGTCATTCATCAAAATAGTTTGCTTTTCCCATCTGTTTGGGAAATCAAAAGCCTTATATAAATCAATGGATCTATTGGCTCTGCTTTCTGGAAGCATATACCATTCGCCAGCATCTTTGAAAACAAATGGATAAGAAAGATGATAATCTTCTTTTAAAGCGGGTCTAATATTTAACAGATCTCCATTTTCCCATTCTCCTACGGCAATATGTCCTTTTTTAGTGTTGAACATCAATTCCTCAAAGAACACATAGATTTTTCCATTTACTGAAATTGGAAAAGGATCAGCATAAAATCGGTCTTTTGGTGGGATTATACTTTTGTATTCAATGGGAGGAGTATTTTCATCTGCAGCATCCTTCACCAAAAGGAACCACTGTTTATTGGAAAATGCTTCTTTGATTTTTCGGCTCAACGATTTTGCAAGTAATCGAGCAAGTAGCCCAATCATTTGCAAATTATGCGGCGGTTTAAATAATCCTTTTGAAGGAGGAATTTGGCTTTGCTGCTTTGCTATGGCGGTATCAATAGCTTTTTGTCCTTGATGGGCAACTTTTTCCAAAAGCCTAGGAACAAATGAAAGGCTTTTCCAATATACTTTCTGCGCATTTCGATTTACCGATAGCGGATCTGTTTGGCTCCAAGATCGAAATAGAACTTTGCCATCGTCCAGATTTTCGGTGAGAATCTGCAATACCGTACCGGTGCAATGCCAACCCAACATCACTTCCCAAAAAGCTGGTGGCCCACCTTTATTCACCTGATTATCTCCATGATGAAAAGACCAAATTCCATATTTAGGCAAATTCAAAATGTCGCCTCTTAATATTCTGAAGCCCATTCTGAGCAATACATCGGGTTGATGGGATTTGATCTCTTCTAATTTGCTTTCAGGAAAGTAATCTGAAAATTTGCTTTGGCGTGGTGTTACATAAACTTTGGTAATATTAGCTGGTAACAAAGGGGCAATTGCCTTCCGCGCAAATGCATCGGGATTAGCAGGAAAGAATTTCCGATCTAATTTTCTGTAAGCTCTATAGATAAATTTGTTGAAGTCGTTTGGCTCACTCTTAGTATCCTCCCGCAATATTAGTAGTGAGATTTCTGCAAAAGAACTTTCTTGAATTTGCCGAATCATTTCCCAGCTCCAAGCAGGAATTTTCTCTTCATTCAGTAATAATCCGACTTTTAGTTTGACCAATTTTACTTTGATTTATCTTTGTTGAAGCTAGGAAGAAATTGCTTAATGCGAATTTATCTTTTTGTTTTTAATAAATGGTGTACCTTTTCAATATTTAGAAATTCAATTTGAACTCTTGAATAGAAAAACCAAAATTCTTCATTTGATAAAATCCTTGGGTAGAGGAGGAGCTGAAATGCTGTTGCCAATTAGCTACAAATATGCATCCCATGATCAGTTCGAATATTCTTATGCCTATTTTCTAAAAGGAAAAGATGATTTGGTATATCTTCTCAAGGAAAACGGAGCCCAAGTTCATTCATTCGAAGCGGGAGGAAATAGGGAGATTTTATTATCGGCATTTTCTCTGGCCAAATATTGCAAGTCAAATAAGGTTGACATCATTCATGCGCACTTACCAATAGCCGGCGTGGTAGCACGTATTGCAGGCAGAATTGCCAAAATTCCAGTAGTTTATACCGAACATAATTTAATGGAGCGTTACCATCCAATTACCAGGTTTTTGAATAAAAACACTTTTGCCATGCAAGCGCATGTGGTGTCTGTTTCGCGTGATGTGGAGCAATCTATCCGCAAGCATACAAATACAAAGGTTCCAGTTTCTACGGTTTTGAATGGAATTGATACGCTTCAATTTAAGAGAGATTTGATAGGAGGAGAAGAGTTGAGAATGCAATATACAATTCCGATGGATGCTACGGTAATTGGTTTTGTGGCGGTGTTCAGAGAGCAAAAGCAATTGCCAGTTTGGCTTAAAGTAGCTGCGACTATATTAAAATCTCATCCCGATTCTTATTTCCTTTTAGTGGGTGCTGGACCACTTTCTGATGAAATAGAAAATTTGCGAGACACCTTAGGTTTGAGAAATCGCTTGATACTTCCAGGACTAAAAGAAAATGTAAGGCAGCATTTATCTGCAATGGATATCTTTTTTATGTCTTCCAAATTTGAAGGCTTGCCATTGGCACTTTTGGAAGCGATGGCTTGCGAATGCGCAATCGTTGCGACAAAAGTTGGTGGTATTCCTGAAGTTATTGAACCAGGCATTTCAGGCTTGCTTGTGTCAGATCAAAGTCAACAAGAGATGGTGGAGGCTCTAAGATTTTATCTTACGAATAAGGAAGAAATTAAAGCTCATGGCATTGCGGCGAGACAAAGAGTTGAGGAAGCATTCAGTATTCAAAGAATGGTAAAAGAGCTAGAAGGAATTTATAGATCATTGATTGCTTAGATTGATAGTTGGATATATCCAAATCCATTTTCTTGCTTTATATTAAATGTCGTATTTTTGGGTAAATATTTAGTTTCTTGAAGAAAAAACTGGTTCGCATTACTACCATCCCATTATCCCTCAAGTATTTGTTGGGAGGTCAGTTGGGCTTTATGAATCAGCATTTTGATGTTACTGCCATCTCCAGTCCAGGAGTGGAATTAGACGAACTCGAAAGCGAAGGAATTAATATAGAGCGAGTATATATGACTCGTAAAATTACGCCCCTGCAAGACTTGCGAGCATTAATGGAGCTGTATCGAATATTCAAAAAAATTAAGCCTAATATAGTCCATACACATACTCCAAAAGCAGGTTTGCTAGGAATGCTCGCGGCTAAAATGGCGGGTGTTCCAGTGAGGCTGCATACTGTAGCTGGACTCCCGCTGATGGAGCGTGAGGGAATGGAGCGCTCCATGCTTGAAGGAATAGAGAAACTCACGTATTCCCTAGCTCATAGAGTTTACCCAAACTCACAAGGACTCAAGGGTTTTATTCTTGATAAGAAACTAGCTGAACCAAATAGAGTCGAAGTTTTGGCAAATGGCTCGAGCAATGGAATCAACTCTCAGTTTTTCGATCTCAATGATGAAATTGAAAAAGAAGCCAATTCCTTAAAGACTTATCTGAAGTTGAATGAAGGCGAAGTGATTTTTCTTTTTGTAGGTAGACTGGTGGCAGACAAAGGAATAAATGAGTTAATAAAAGCATTTGATTCTCTTTCCAGAAATTATTCAAATTCACGCCTCATTTTAGTGGGGTCAATGGAGGAAGACTTGGATCCTATCAGTGGTGAAAGCCTTATGATTCTAAAAAGGAATAAGCGCATTATCCAAACGGGGTTCAAAAAAGACATCCGGCCCTATCTACATTTGAGTAATATCTTTGTGTTACCAACCTACAGGGAAGGATTCCCAAATGTAGTACTGCAAGCCGGATGTCTCCACCTTCCATGCATTGTTACAGATATCAATGGGTGCAATGAAATAATAGAGGATGGAGTGAATGGTTTGATAATTCCTCCAAAATCTACAGAAAGACTCCAAAATGCAATGATAAAGTTGTTGAACCAACAAGAGTTGAGAAAGCAGATGGCTTCTCAAGCAAGGGCAATGGTGGTGAGAAGATACGAGCAAAACGTGGTTTGGGATAGTTTACTGGAAGAGTATCAGCGATTTTTAAGTCAGAACGTCGCTGGATGAAAAACCGCAAAACGATATACCACTTTTTTAAAAGGCTGTTCGATATTGCTGTATCAATTGTGGTTTTAATTGTTCTTTCGCCAATCATTTTAATATTAATTATAGGCTTATTTATTTCGCAAGGAGGAGTGTTTTTCCGGCAAGAAAGACCAGGCCTTAATGGTGAAATATTTACTGTTGTCAAATTCAAAACGATGTCTGATCAAAAAGATAGCAATGGCCAATTGTTACCTGATGCAGAGAGATTGACTAGAGTTGGTCGATTTGTAAGGAAGACTTCCTTAGATGAATTGCCACAGCTCTTGAATGTATTGTCAGGTAAAATGTCACTTGTTGGGCCACGACCATTGTTGGTTGAATATTTGGGTAGGTATAATGAATTTCAAATGAGAAGGCATGAAGTGAAACCTGGAATTACAGGATGGGCTCAAATAAATGGTAGAAACACTCTTACTTGGGATCAAAAATTCAATTATGATGTTTGGTATGTAGATAATTGTAATTTTATTTTAGATATAGAGATTATATTGAAAACTATAAAAAGAGTATTTGGGCAAAAGGGAATCAATGCAGATGGCCATGCAACTGCTGTAAAATTTAATGGAGATGGATAAATTCATTTTGTTTGGAGCAAGTGGTCACGCAAAAGTAATCGCAGATGGAATAATGGCGGGAGGAGGAAAAATAATTGGACTCATGGATGATGATTCCAATAAAGAAGGCTTTTTCGGGATACCATTTTTAGGAAATTACAATTCTGAACTGTTTACTGATAAGCCAATTTTAATTGCAATTGGGAATAATAGGCATCGTAAGTCAGTAGCTCAAAAAGTGAGACATACTTTTGGAAAATGGGTTGATAAAAGTGCTAAGGTTTCAAAGCACATAAAAATTGATGAAGGTACAGTAATCATGCAATCTGCTTGCGTTCAAGTAGACGTAAGTATAGGAAAGCATGTAATAGTAAATACAGGATCAACAGTTGACCACGATTGTTTTTTAGCTGATTTTGTGCATATTTCGCCTGGAACAACGTTATGTGGTAATGTAAAAGTAGGAGAAGGAACAATCATAGGGGCAGGTTCCGTAGTGATTCCAAACATAAGAATAGGAAATTGGGTTACCATTGGAGCTGGCTCTGTGATAATTGAAGACGTACCGGATTTTGCCGTAGTAGTTGGAAATCCCGGAAAAATTATAAAAATTGTAGAATGAAAGATCGGATTTACCTTTCCTCACCTCACATGGGCAATGACGAACAAAAGTTTGTTGAGGAAGCTTTTTTAACTAACTGGGTGTCTCCAATGGGTGAGAACATCAATTTTTTTGAGAAATCCATTTCAAATTATACTGGTGCGAAAGCAGTTGTTGCACTTTCGTCAGGCACTGCTGCAATTCATCTGGCACTTTCCATATTAGGCGTTTCTCAAGGAGATGAGGTTTTATGTTCCTCTTTCACTTTTGTAGCTTCGGCTAATCCGATTGTTTATTTAGGAGCTAAACCCATTTTTGTTGATAGTGAAAGCGAGACTTGGAATATTAGTCCAGACTTGTTGGAAGAAGCTATAATTGATAGAATTGCTCAAGGTAAAAAACCTAAAGCGATAGTTATTGTCCATTTATATGGCGTCCCAGCCAAAATGGATGAACTGATGACTATAGCAGCTAAATATGATATTCCTGTAATTGAAGACGCTGCTGAAGCTTTAGGTTCTACTTATAATGGCAAGCATCTTGGAACATTTGGTGACATAGGAGTTTATTCCTTTAATGGAAATAAAATTATTACTACTTCTGGTGGTGGAGCGTTAGTCTCCAATAATCAGATGTATGTTGAAAGAGCAAAATATCTCGCTACCCAAGCAAGAGATGATAAGCCTTATTATCAACACTCCGAAATTGGATATAATTATCGTATGAGCAATATCTGCGCAGGAATTGGTCGTGGCCAAATGAAAGTGCTAAATGAGCGAGTACAGCAAAGACGTGCAAATTATAGTTACTATAGAGAAAACCTTTCTGAATTTCCGGAAATTCAATTCGTTGATGAGCCAAAAGGTGGTTTTTCAAATCGCTGGCTTACTTGTATTACAATCGATGGCGACTTTGGCAGAAACTCAATTGAGGAATTAAGGTCACTCTTAGCTATTGATGAAATTGAAAGTCGTCCACTTTGGAAACCTATGCACCTGCAACCAATATTTGAAGATTGCCCATTTTATGGAGACGGCACATCTGATAAGCTATTTTTAAAAGGTTTATGCCTTCCTTCCGGAAGTAACTTGAGTGTGGCGGATTTAGATAGAGTAATTGATTGGGTAAAAATATTTGTAGAAAAGAAATACAGCAAAAAGGCAGTCTAATTCTGACCTTCGCAGTTTTCAAGTATTTCTACAATTTTCTCCGTTTCAATTAACCCAATTTCATTTCCCCAAGTATTGCCCACATAAGTTATGATTTGGGCAATATCCAAATTCTTTAGCGTTGGATTGGCTGGCATAGGTTGGTTATAAGTAATTCCATTTACTACAATTTCTCCTTTTAGCCCATTTTTAATTCCACAAACTGAGTTGGCCAAATTGTTTTTTAGATAATCAGCTCCTGCCAAAGGAGGAATTAGCTTTCCTAGTCCTGAGCCATCTTTTTGATGGCAATTGCTGCAATGTATCGTATATAGGTTTTGGCCTTCCAGCATGTACTGATTAAACCTGATTTTCGAATTATTATCGAGTTTTTGGTACGCTTCACTGTTACTTGCGGGGCCGGCATCACAAGAAATCATAAAGAATCCCATAAGTAAAAGACCAAGACTAAAGTTCAGTTTCATATTCTTTCAATAATCTCGGTATATCTTTTATTAATCTATCCACTTGGTCTTCTTTGGTGCCATCATAGATTCCGCGAATCCTTTGATCCTTATCTACTAGCAAAAAGGCTCCACTATGCACAAATCCTCCTGGTTCTGAGACATCTTCCGTTGCGCTTACCATGTATTTAGTTTGCCCAATCTTGTAAATCTCATCCTTATCTCCAGTCACAAATTTCCATTTCTTATTATCCATCACACCAATTCTTTCGGAGAAATCTTTCAGAAGAGCTACGGTATCATATTCAGGATCAATAGTATGGGAAAGAATCATTACTTCTGGATTGTCTTTAAACTCCTCAAATACGCGTAGCATTTGTGTTTTCATTATTGGGCAAATGGTAGGGCAGGAGGTGAAAAAGAAGTCTGCTACATATATTTTACCTTCAAAGCTTTCGGGTGTTACCCACGAGCTATCTTGATCGACAAAACGGAAATCGCCAATCGTATGGTAAATAGTATCTTGGATTGTTTCGCCATTTAACACTTTCTCAACCACTTCCTTGCGCCCTAAAATTGGCAGAGATTCTTGAGAACCGGAAGTGCTGCTTTCGCAACTTATTAGACCTGAAAAAAAAGTAATTGCAATTAAAATCGAGGAAGAGAATTTCATGATCAAAGGGAGTTGTAATCTCTTAAATACAAATAATGGAAGGTCAATGTTCCTTTTGGCGAAAAGATTTGTAAATACGAATTGCTAGCATCAGCACGGCAGTGAATAACACCAAACCTACCAATGCCCAAACCATATCTAAACTATTTTTCAGTACAATAAGAAACACAATAGCTACCAGAAAAATAGTGGCTACTTCATTCCAAATTCTCAATTGATTAGAAGTCCATTTTGCTTCTCCATTTTGTAGTTGTCTATAAATTCTCTGGCAGAAAAAGTGGTACAAGTAGAGGAAAAAGACAAATGTCAACTTCAAATGCATAAAGCCTTGCTGCAAATAGCCAGGCATTAATACGAGCATCCAAGTGCCAAATATCAAGGTTAGAATTGCGCTTGGCCATGTGATCCCAAACCATAATCTTTTCGCCATTATTTTGAATTGCGCTGTAAGAATACTCCGCTCTGGTTCTTTTTTACCTAAAGCTTCTGTTTGATAAATGAAAAGCCTTACGATATAAAACAAGCCAGCAAACCACGTAACAACGAAAATAATATGGAGCGATTTTACATAAAGTAATGACATAGGATCAAATAGATAAGGCAAAAATTTAGGCCTTGGTTAGTAGTTCTGTAATCAACATCACTCTTGAGTTTTCCTCTGCAATGCCAAAATGCTGGCGAATATCATTCACAAGTCCTTCTCTCACTACAAGCAAAATGGATCCAATTCCTTCCTCCATTTCAAGAATGCTTTTTAGTGTATCATAAAAACCTTCGTTTTTTAGTTCAAGTGGACCAATTTCATCGATAACCAATAATTCAGCAGTTTCGTTTTTTGCAGCATTTAGCAATACTTCAGAGGCTTTGTCGAAGGCCGATTTGGAGAAATTGTATTTGCCAATGGTTAAGCTTTCTTCATTTTCTGAAGCTTCCATCGCCCATTCTTCACCAGTTCTAATAGATTTGAAATACCTTTTTTCATTAATTTCTGGGCTCAAAATGCCAACAACTCCTCCCGCTTTTCTTTTTATCCAGTTTTCTACTGCGGTTGATTTGCCACTTCTTTTAGAGCCGGTTAGTATAATTACGTTTTTCATTTTCTGGGAATAAATTAATAAGTAGTACTTTACTAAAATAAGTAAATTGATTGAATTTCGTTTGATTTCTCGCCTGATTCCAAGATTCTTTTACAATCCATTTTGTTTCGGGCATTAAACCAAGTACTTGCGAAATATCTTTCGACATGTCCGATTGTTTCTTTGCCATCCAACTTTTGAAGTAGTTCATTAGTAATGGCCCAATTATGAAAAGCCAGCCAGCAATTACTAAAAATGATCGGATCAACAATTGGGCGATTCGTTGCTGAGGAAGTAGTTCAAGGTCTGAGTTGAATATTGGCATTATCAGTAGGATAAGCAAAATTATCCAAATCCACACAATTAGCTTTTTGCCTATCTTTTTTCTTCTGCTTTTCTTTTTTGGATTTATTTTTTCATCAGTTTCAATAAAATTAGCATCAAAAATCAGATCGGGATATTTGATTCTATACTGAGCGATTTTGTTTGGAACTGTTCCACCAAGCCAGCCAAAAAATAAACCTGCAATACTGTAAATACCTAAATACACAGCCAAAATAGTCCAAATATACTGTTCATTCGAAATGCCAAATTGCCCAAGTACATAGCTTACGAATTCATCCAATGCTACCCAAACATCTTGACCAAACACTATGGTAGTTACGATCAATTTTTGCAAAGCGGATTCTAATAAATTGATAAGTCCTAATAAGATGGCGCCAAATCTAAACGATGGTACGGTGGAAAAAATAAGCCAGCCCATCGAGCCCTGAAAAAACACAGCGAAGTATGCACCGAATGGTGAATGCGGTGCTAAAAGTCCTTTGATCAACATTACCAAAATAGTAGCAGTGAGTATGTCCTTGCGGGAGGAAGTGTAATAGGCTAACATGCAGATATATCCCACTGCCAATCCACCAACCAATATTCCGGTGATAGGAATTTTGAGACCATGCAAAATACCACCAAGCATCGATTCACTCAATGCCCAAAGTGCTGTGATTCTAAAAAAATGCTCTTTTTTGGCTGTATTCATTTAAGGATTTTCACTTCGTCTCCTATTCTAATTTTGCCTTTTTTGAGCGAAACCATATTTTGCCCAAACAATACCTTATTTCCATCTCTTCTATATTTACTTAGTGTGCGTAAAGGTTCTTTTCCTCGTTCAGCCGTTTGTTGGTTTATGGTTGTGATCTCACATCTTGCGCATGGTTTTACAATTTGGAAGATACATTCACCAATTTGGATTTCCTTCCATTTGTCTTCTTCAAATGGTTCTGATCCACTTACTACAATATTGGGCCGAAATCTATTCATTTCCACTGGCGATTCGAGCCGACTATTCAAATCGTCTAATGAGGCTTGAGAAATAATGAGAAAGGGAAAGCCATCAGCAAAACTCACTTGAATTTCGGAATCGACGAATCTAGAATCTGCCAAACGAGATGTATTTCTTCCAATCTTCACAAGCGAAACTTCCTGCTTTAGCATTTCCGATAGTTGCTGACTGGCTTCTTCACTCACATTTTCAGCAAACATGATATCATCCCAAAGAGCCACTTTGCTTGTGGCAAACATGCTTTCATTTAAGCCCAATTGAACGTGAAAATTTTTCTGAAACCGATGAGTAATCTTAAGTTTATCATTATCAATTTCTGTTGTCAACAGACTTAGTTCTTTGAACTCTCTTTGACTTATAAATTTCCCTTGTTTATTTACAAGCATCCAATTGCGATCGTAGAGGAGTCCTCGCTCGTTTACTTCTGATTCGGTAAGGTCAATTCCAGCAAAAGATTTTATGGGGTAAATTGTAATATCTTGTAAGCGCATGTGGTTTCAATCTGGCTCACAAGATAGCTATAAAACAAAAAACCCCGACATCTCGTGCCGGGGTTTCAACCTTAGTTCCTCCAGATTTACCTAATTGAGGATCTTCTGAAGTTCTTCCATCTTGGTTTTAGCTTCTTCATGGCCAAGATTAACGGCCTGTCTGTATAAATCCAAAGCTTCAAGATATGTTTCTCTTTTCTTTTTAGGAGCTAATCTAGTTCTGTTAGCAGCTTCTTCTACCGCCTGACCTCTTGCGAAAAGTGCATCAGCTTGGTTTACTTTAGCAGCTTCGAATAAACCCATTATGCGGTTTTCAAGTAGCTCAAGTTCTTGTCTTTTGATTTCAAGCTCAGTGTCCTTTTGCATGATTTCTTCTTCACGCATTGTCACCGCAGTGATCAGATCTTGATTTTCAACTTTGTAGCGAGTTACTTGTTCTTGTAAGCCTACCACTTCGTCATTTTTACTTTGCAACTGTTGTCTTAAGCGGCTAATTGTGCTAGCATACGCTTGACTTTGATTACTTGTTGTACTCAAATTTGCTTCCAGTTCAGATATTTTACTTTCTGAATCTTTTACATATTGATTGATCGCTTCCATACGAGCAACAAAATCGTCACTCTGAATTCCTCTTTCAAGGCTAAGCTCCAAGTTCTCTCTTCCGCTATCAATTGAATCCATCCAAGCACCTACTTGCTGTAGAGTTTGTACCGCCAAAGTAGTTGTTTGTAATTCAGCCCGAAGAGAGTCGGATTCTGCTCTTAATTGTTCGGTTTCCGTGTTATTTCCGCAAGAACTTACTAGAAGCCCTGCAATTACTACAAAAAGAGAATTACTGAGAATTTTCATTTTTGTGGTGTTTTTGATAGTTAACATAATTGGTTTGTTTGTTAATAGTTACGGCCTAGTATAGCAAATTATAGACCACAATTTTTAAATCGTAAATAATTGATTTTGAGTTTATAAACTCACCATATCATTAAACGAATTTTAGTGGTTTCCATTGTCAATCTGGGTCTTAATTCCTTAAAATATTTCTCTGCAATGATGTTTTTTTTCGCTTATTAGCTAATTTCATGCATGGCAATATCTCGCAAGCCCAAGCGCTTTCCTCCTGAATATTATGTTGATGGTATTTTAAATCACGATAGAGTAATTTTAAGTCAGTCGATTACTCTAGCTGAGAGTCATTTGCCTTCAGATCAAGAATTATCTTCGTTGATTTTGGACAAGCTGATTCCTCATAGCGGCAATTCCATAAGGATAGGAATTACAGGCGTGCCGGGTGTTGGGAAAAGCACTTTTATTGAAGCGCTAGGCACAAAACTAACCGAGGAAGGCAAGCGATTGGCAGTACTGGCGATCGACCCGAGTAGTCAGCGATCCGGTGGCAGTATTCTTGGCGACAAAACTCGTATGGTTGCTTTGGCTCATAATCCAAACGCTTACATCAGACCCTCAGCAGCTGGCAGGGCTTTGGGTGGGGTGGGATTCAAAACACGAGAAGCCATCATTTTTTGTGAAGCAGCAGGCTTCGATGTTATTTTTGTCGAGACAGTAGGCGTAGGACAATCCGAAACAATGGTGCATGGAATGGTAGATTTTTTCTTGCTGCTAATGCTTGCTGGTGCGGGGGATGAATTGCAAGGAATCAAGAAAGGGATCATGGAAATGGCCGATACCATTGTAATAAATAAGGCAGATGGCGAAAATGAGAAAATGGCCAAAAGAGCCAAAGTAGAATATCAGAATGCATTGCATCTATTTCCTCCCGCCGAAAATGGATGGTACCCGAAAGTGCTTACATGCTCATCTTTGCAGAAAAATGGTTTGGATGAAGTATGGCACTTAATAGAAAGTTATAAAACTGAAATGGAGCAAAACGGATTCTTCATCAAAAACAGGCAAGAGCAAAATGTTAATTGGATGTTCGATGCCGTGAAATTTCATTTGGAGCAGCGGTTTTACAGTTATGAATCTATACAAAAAGCCGCAACGGAACTAAAGCGGGAGGTTGAAGCTGGGGTGAAAGCTCCAATTAGGGCTGCCTTAGAATTATTGCGGCTTTACGATATTAAGTAGTAAATAAGAAATTGTGGTTTATAGCTTTCTGATTGAAGAAGCTCCACTTGTTTTCAATTGACCTGTTGTGGCGTTGCCTTTATAGCTGATTTTAGAACTTCCGCTTGCATTTACATCTATTCGTTCAGCTACATTTACATCTACTTTGCTCGCGCCTGATAGATCGAGAGAAGCTATATTAGAGGGAAGTTCAAAAGCTGAAAACTTACTTGCACCACTCAATTCCAAGTCTAGGTTATTACAGTTTCCTGCCAAAGTGGTATTACTTGCACCTGATCCGCTGAATTCCAGATCGTTCACATATAGCCTTAAATCCAGTTTGCTAGCACCGGAAAGGTCAATTTCCATATCATTACCTCGGATGTCGGTAGTAGCGGATACTTTGCTGGCGCCACTAAAACTCATTCTCTCTAATTGAGCGAATGTAATGTAAACTGCCATTTTTCTTTTGGTAGTGATTCTGCCATTGGTTTTTACATATAGTGTATTGTTTCTCACTTCTACATCTATTTTATCGTGAAGCTTGTCTTCTACTTCTACTACTACTTTGTGGTCATTTCCTTGGGTGAGAATTACTTCAAATGCACTTCCTACATCAATTCCTGTAAATGATCCTACAGGTCGATCTTGAGAAGTAGTTTGCCCATTTGCTACAAAAGCGATGGATATTAACGCATAAAAGAAAATGAAAAATTGGGAGCTGAATGTTGTTTTCATGATGTTGATATTTTTTGTGGTAAGATGCATAGCTTGTCCAAAAGGTTGCAGCAAGCTTCAGAAAATTTTAATATTCTTTTGAAATGATTTTAAGACTTATCTTTAGTTGAAAACGAATCTTAAAATCATTCTTATGAAAAACGTCGGTCTTACCCTAATTCTTATTTTATCTATTGTAACTAATGTCTTTTCGCAACAACAGGACTTCATCAATAATATGCGAGCTTATTGCGGAAAATCATTTGCAGGAGTCCCAGTTTTCCCAATTGAGGATAATCCGATGGGTAATGAGCGATTGATAGTGATATTCGAATCTTGCAATGATACAGAAATGAGAATGCCTTTCCATGTAGGTGCAGATAAGAGTCGCACTTGGATCCTTACACAAACTCCAGATGGCTTACTTTTTAAACATGATCATCGCCACGAAGATGGCACACCCGACGAGGTGACTAATTACGGCGGCTATGCCAATTCAGCAGGAAGCTCCCTCATACAGTATTTTCCAGCCGACAAATTCACTAAAGAACTGATACCCTACGCGGCAGGCAATGAATGGTCTTTTGAAATGGATCAAGAAAATAAGCAATTACATTACGTACTGAAACGAGATGGAAACCTTAGGTTTAAGGCTACTTTCGATTTGAGTAAGGAGGTGTTGTAGAAGAACTAAGAAAAATGCTTAGAAGGACCTTAGAATTAAGAGCCCTTCTAAGTTTAAAAATTACTTCGAAGCCGAACCTTCCAATGATAAATCTTTGATAGTATTTTGATAAGTATCAGCTGGTTTTGGGGCAGGTTTTTCCTTTTCAAGTGCCAAGGCAGCTTTTCGTTTTTTAGCTTGATCTATCTTGATTGGACTACCAAAAATGGCATATAACTTTTCCCCAAAAGTGTCGGCTTCTTTCACATCTTTCCAAATTTCCTTATACTCGTGAAAATTGATATGCAAAGGATTGGCTTTGTGTTCGATATTGGTGGTAAGTCCATAGGCTACTTTTTCTCCTTCAGGCTCATAGGTGCCAAATATTCTGTCCCAAATAATAAATGTTGCTCCAAAATTTCTGTCGATATACTGCTCTTGTGAGCCATGGTGTACTCGGTGATTACTTGGAGTCGCAAATATGTATTCAATGGCTGGATGAAGCTTACGGATGTATTCGGTATGAACCCAGAATTGGAATAGCACAGCGATTTGGTTCGTGACAAAAATGATAATTGGGTGAAAACCTATAAGCATCGCAGGTATAAAGAAAATTAACTTGATATGCTGCACCCAGCTTAGTCTGAATGAAACGGTCAAGTTATACTTCTCGCCTGAGTGATGTACGATATGGGTAGCCCACCAGAAACGCTGACTATGGGAAACTCTATGTGCCCAATAGCTACAAAAATCCCAAAATATGTATGCAGGAATGAATGTCCACCAGTTAAGGTGCATTCTCCAAGGTACCAGATTGTAAATAACTACTACCACTAACAATAGTGCCGCTTTTATCAGAAAGCTAATAAGAACATTTCCCAATCCTACTAAAACCGAACCGAGGGTTTCTTTAGATTCATAAAAGTCATGATTTTGCTTTTTCGAAATATAGTATTCTAGAATTGCAAAAAAGAACATGACAGGTGCTGCCCAAACAATAATTTCAGGTGCACTTTTTTCAATAAATCCTAAATCATCAAGAGATATTGGAGGAGCTCCGAATAGAGACACTAAATCCATAAATAATTTTATGTTATAATTCGATAAAAAATAAACCTCAATATAGGGATTATACGCTTAATGTGACAATAAAAAGTATGTAGATGGGATGAGCTTTTTGGATTTTAAATTAAGGAATTAATGCAAATACCCTACAAGGTGCACCATCGGCTTGATCAATTTTAAGCGGTGCTATAATTACTGAGAAGCGTTGAGTAGGTAACGTTTCTAAGCCAACTAAGTTCTCAACAATCAATATATCATTTCTAAAGAACAGTTTATGCTCATTGTAAGGTGCCCCATCCGGCGTAAAAGAATCTAAACCTACGATCCTTACTTTCTTATCCACCAGCAATTGTGCTGTTGCTGGACTTATTACAGGATTTCCAACAAAATAATCTCCGCTAATATTTTTAATATGGTCGGTATGGAAGAAAACAAAATCACCCTCCCTCACTTCTTCCAAATCATGC
The DNA here is from genome assembly GCF_049340005.1 of Peijinzhouia sedimentorum. Lineage (NCBI taxonomy): Bacteria > Pseudomonadati > Bacteroidota > Cytophagia > Cytophagales > Peijinzhouiaceae > Peijinzhouia > Peijinzhouia sedimentorum. The sequence goes on along the minus strand of NZ_JBMPIY010000002.1, from coordinate 390,882 downwards.
GCAATGCTAGATTGACCTCTCACATCAATGACAATCGCTTCACCTATAAATGTTTCTGGCGGAAAATCAGTTAGTTTTTTTCCATTTTCTAACATATGAAAAGGCGCATCTATATGTGTGGCAAAGTGCGTCCCAAACGAATATCGGAGTGCATTCCAACCTTGATTAGCTATAGTTGCAGCAGGTTCTATGGTTGGACGCTTGTCTCCTGGGAAAACAGGAATTTTATCTGTAATGCTCAATGTTAAGTCAATAACGGCCATTTCTATTCAAGATTTATTAAATTTTGAGCCTCAATTTGTAACCTTATTTGAAATTTATCAAAATACTTTTTGAAGGTTTAGTGAATTATTTTATTGGTGGTAAATCCAAAACAATTTTTCAAATGAGGCTTTATGTATAAATTACACAACTTTTAAAAAATCAATAGAATAATTTCTTCGTTACTGCCTTAATGACTCTTTTTCAAAGGCCCATATTTTACTTATCTTTAATGGTATTTTTGCAGTTTTTTGCGAATACGGATGTCTATGGACAAGATCCTCAATTCTCGCAATTTTATGCTTCACAGCTGTACCTAAATCCTGCCTTTACAGGAGGTGGAGAAGAAGGTCGTATGGGAATCAACTATCGCAACCAATGGCCTTCATTGCCTTCTTCATTTGTGACCTATACAGCTTGGGCAGATTTTGCGCTGCCTGAATACAATAGTGGCCTTGGCGTATTAATTATGACCGATCAAGAAGGAAAAGCCGGACTTAGATCTACGACGGCAGCACTTAGTTATGCTTATCAATTGCAACTGAACGAAGTGCTCACCTTTAGGCCGGGTGTATCTGTTGGCTATATGCGTAGGAATGTAGATTTTAGTCAATTAGTCTTTGCCAGTCAGTTGGATCCTACGGGAGGCTTCGACCCCAATTTGCCAAATCTCACAAACAGTGGCTTAAATACTAACCTACTATCTATTGATTTGGGAGGGCTTTTTTATACTAAAACTGCTTGGTTGGGAGCTTCATTTTCTCACGTGAACCAACCAAATGAAAGCCTTACAGGCGAGATTTCTACTTTACCAATGCGTACTTCCATTCATGGTGGTTGGAAGATTCCATTATCCTCAGGCCCAAGAAAATATGAGCTAGCTTATACATTCAAAGAAAGAGCTTTGGTTCCTGTATTTCAATACAGATCACAGGCGGATTTTCAGCAATTAGATATTGGTTCATATTTGTATTTGGAGCCTTTGGTTGTTGGCTTATGGTATAGAGGCTTGCCAATTAGCATGCTCAATACTTTGCCATACAATGAATCTGTAATTATGCTTGTGGGTCTTAGCTACGACAATCTCTCAGTCGGATATAGCTATGATTTCACAGTTTCACGATTCGGCTCAAGTTCTGGAGGTGCACATGAATTATCACTTACCTATTTGTTTCCGATAAGCGATGAAAGAAGACCTGTTGTAAACAAAAGGCCAATACCTCTACCAAAATTTTAGTGTATGAGTAGTACATCTATTTTAGTGATTATTCTAATCATCACCATTGCACACTTTCTTTTTGATCGTTGGTTATCTTGGTTGAATTTGAAACGTTTTTCACCAAAACTACCAAAAGAAGCGGGAGGAATTTACGATGAAGAGAAATATGCCAAGGCTATGGAATACCAGAAAGTCCGCAGCCGATTTGCATTGATTAGTTCTACCATTAGTGCGGCATTTACTATTGCTTTATTATCATTCGGGCTTTTTGGTGAGTTGGATATTTATCTTCGCCAATGGATCGAAAATCCCTTTTGGCAGCCATTTTTATTCTTTGCAGTGCTAGCGGTAGTTTCTGACCTTTTTGGCTTGCCATTTCAGTTATATAGCACTTTTGTAATCGAAGAGAAGTTCGGCTTTAACAAGACTACATTCAAGGTTTTTATTGCAGATAAGCTCAAAGGCTACTTGCTAGGAGCTATACTCGGTGGAGGGTTATTATTTGCATTTTTGTACATCATAGAAAAGCTAGGTTCAGATTTCTGGTGGATATTTCTCTTAGTCATGATGGCCTTCTCGCTGCTAATGAATCTATTCTATGCCTCGTGGATATTACCAATTTTCAATAAACTTAAGCCGCTTGCAGATGGCGAGCTAAGAAATGAAATAGCCGAATTCGCCAAAAAGGTTGATTTTCCACTCACAAAAATCATGGTAATTGATGGCTCCAAAAGATCTTCCCGTGCCAATGCATTTTTCTCCGGAATGGGTCGTAAGAAGCAAATTGTGCTTTATGATACATTGATCAACCAACACGAAACAAATGAGCTAGTTGCAGTATTAGCACATGAGGTCGGGCACTACAAATTGAAGCATATTCCTAAAAGTATGGCTCTATCTTTTTTCACCACCGGTCTAATGCTTTTTGTACTGTCGTTATTATTGTTTGAGTCTAAACTATCGCTTGCTTTGGGAGGAGACCAATGGGCAATTCATTTGAACTTACTCGCATTTGGGATTTTGTATAGCCCTATTTCTTTTTTGATTGGTCTGTTGGGTAATTTGCTAAGTCGCAAAAATGAGTTTGAGGCGGATAGTTTTGCAGCCAAATATTATGCAGCAGCGCCATTACAAAATGCTTTAAAAAAGCTGTCGGTGGAAAATTTAGCTCATTTGACACCGCATCCTTTGTATGTGTTTTTCAATTATTCACATCCGCCTTTATTACAGCGGCTGGCCAATTTAGAAAAGACGAAAAACGTAAATTGAACCTGATTGATATTACCTAAATTCACGCTGACCAGGGCGGGTGGTAATAAAATCGTTGAAGCGCGCCGAGGATGAGCCTGAAAAGTCTATGCCGAATGGATTGATATCTCCAGGTAAGTTTGGATAATAAGCCAAACGCATCTCAAAAGCACGGAAGGTCAAATTATCATTTCTGATTCGAAGCCCCAAGCCAATACCATTATACATTCTGCCCGAAAATATATTAACCTTACTTCTGTTAATATACCCTATATCTGCAAAGCCATAAAATGCTACTCTAAAGCCGACACCTTCAATAGGTGTGAAAGCAACTGTTTCTAAATTAAGTTTCAGTCGTTGTGTGCCTCGGAAAAAGGGACTACTTAAGCCTCTAACTCCATCTTGATTGTTGATTGTAATGAACTCATCATTGAATCGATTGAGTCCATGTGTGTATTGAAAAGTGATAAATTGGCGAAATCTCCATTTCTTTATTTCGAGTAAGTTGGTGAAAAATAATTGCTCCAAATCAATTCGGCCTTGCTCTTTGATTCCTCCCGCTTTGAGAAAGGTTTCATAAGAAAAGGATGTATATAAATAGCCTAATTGGTTGATAAAACCTCCCTTTGAAGCTTTAAATCCAACATAATTACGGTTATAAAATTCCCTTTTTTCTAAACCAAATGTAGCTTCAGCATAATATCCTATGGGAATATCCTCCGTACGTCCATATCCATAAATCAACCTATCTTTATAGTAGTTTCTTTGAGAAATTGCGATTGCTCCTAGGAATAAATTCGAATTTTGAAAAAGCTGGTTTGACTCTTCTGTTACAAAAAAGGGTCTATTGATATAGTCGGTGCGTTTGAACCTCCCGCTTAATATTAGTCGGGTTCTTTCATCAGCATCTTCATTGGCCAAGCCCAACTTGAAAGCGTGACCTAGCCAAAAATCTTGCTGATTGTAGGTGCTATAAAAGAATATTGTTGACGTGTCAATTGGCACAAATCTTTCACCGCGTTCTTGTAAATGGCTAAGTTCTAATCCTCCCGCCCATTTTATCTGAGGTGTGATGAAGTCTCTGTAAAAATTGGCTCGAACACCTCTTTCCCTATAATTATTGCTAAAAGAAAATTCGCCAACGGTAAACGATCTGCGAATGTTTGGTATCCTGATCAAACCTCTATAATTCACAACTTGATCTTGATTGTTGGAAATCTGAAGTCGATTGTCAAATTCATAGCCAAGACCAAATAAATTTCTTTGGTCTATATCTAAAATTCCTGCATCTATATCTCGCGGTTCGATATTGAAGGAGTAGGGAAATACATCTTGAGTGATAAGAACTAAATCAACTGTATCTGAATTTGGTCGGGGTACTACTTCGATACGAGCATCTCGGATAAAGGGCAGTTCACGTAAAATACGCTCAGCATCGGCAAGGCGGGAGGCGGTTACGGTTTCACCTTTTTTTACTGTAAGGTTGTTGCGAATCACATTACCACTTGTTTTCCAGTGTAATGCATTGAATGCGCGCTGAAATATCGTTTTAGCTGTTTTGGTAGTATCGTCGACTTCAGGGCCAAACACGGTTAGCTTATTCAAAGCTACATCGCCTATGATTTTTCCTTCGTAAGGATCAAATGGCTGGGTGCTTTTGGTGAGCTTTGCTGAATCCACGACAAACTGGTCTCTAGGTACAGAAATGAGCGCATCATAGATTGCCTTTGTAAGTTTTCGCCTTCCCATTCTCGTTTTCAAATCCTCAAGAATTTCTTTGGTTACTTGCTTGGAATCCCGCTTGTATTTGATAGTATCGGCCAGAATCAATACAGTATCCGATTCGAAAAAGTACATGGAGTCAGCTATTACGATATAGCTTTTTTCTGGCAATCTGAGCGTGTCATATCTAATAACTTTTGTGCGTTGAGCTATTCCCACATGGCAGACCAACAGGAGGAGAAAAAGTAGAAAATATGTAAGACAGATTTTGAACACCTAAGAATCGAAATAAGACTGTACTAATTACCCAAATGATATGCCAATAATAGGTATTGCAGCTAAACTTATAAGCTGATTTATTTTAATTCGAAGTTTGAATGCTTTTTTTTGAAGAAAAAGCCCTAGAGAAAGTCGATATCGACATTTAGTGGGTATTTCATCAGGTAGTTCAATGCGGTTTCTACAGGTAAATCTTCGAAGAGTACTTTATGTAGATTTTCGGTGATTGGAGCTCTCAAATTGGCGCTTGTCGTGAGTTTAGTTATGATTTTCACTGTATTCACACCTTCAGCTATTTCCTCCATACTTTCAATTATTTGCGGTAGGCTTTCTCCTTTGGCAAGTCTGTAGCCAACCGTAAAATTACGGCTGAGGGTACTGGTACAAGTGGCTACCAAATCGCCAACTCCGGCCAAGCCTATAAATGCTTCGATATTTCCACCAAAAGCTTTGCCCATGTGTATCATCTCCACAATGCCTCTGCTTATGAGTAAGGCTCTGGCATTATCGCCATAACCCAAACCGCTTAATGCGCCAGAAGCTATGGCAATTATATTTTTGAGCACACCGCAAAGTTCTACACCTGTGATATCCTGATTGCCATAAACCTGAAAACGATCGCTACGAAGGAGTTTCTGACCTTGTAATATCACTTCATTGTATCTGCTGGCAATTACCGTTGCTGCAGGCTGCTTGTCCGCCATTTCCCTTGCTAGATTGGGTCCTGCTAAGCAGCCCACTCTTACGACAGAGCTTTCGTCGGTGATTACCTCGCTCATTGTGCGAACATGCTCACGAGTAAGTTTGAAATCAGGATCATCTAATCTTGCGCCTTCGGGTAATTGAATATCCAAACCCTTGGTGCCATGAATCAAAATATGATAAGGATGTAAATATGGCCCAAATTGGCTCATCATTTCCCGAAAATTGGAGGATGGGATTATCGGGAATATAACCTCGCATTCCTCTGCAACTTGTTGGATATTATTAGTAATAATTACATTATCATGCAATTGCTGTTTACTGCTTTTTCGGCTTAGGTTTATTTCAGCCGCTTGTTCAGCCCTACGGACATACAAAAGAACTTTATTATTCTCTGCCAAGCAATTGGCTATCACAGTTCCAAAACTACCTGCGCCAATTACGCCAATAGGTTTTTCAGATGATTTTCTCAAGATCGTATCCCTCCAGTCTGTTGCGATAATAATATAGTAGATTGAGATCCTCACTTACCAAATCTCCATCTTTATTTTTCACCAAAGGTCTTTTGGCGTGGTACATTCCTACATTGCTCAAACCATGGGCTATTACCTCATCCAAATCCTCCGTAAGGTGGGGAGCTAAATCACAAATTCCATTTTCGTATTGTCTGAATAATTCCTCCCGCAATTTGAAAAAAGCATCCCGGAATTGATCATAAGGAATGATTAGCTCTTCTACTGGTAAGCGCAAAAATGAATATAAATCTAAACGCTTATGCTTTTTTCTCAGAATACTAAAGGCTGCATAGGCGACCAAATGGCTAGAAAACACACGACTAATTCGATGAAATTCTTTTACAATTACTCTCCCAAGATTATCGGTATATTCCTGCTCTCGCTGTTTGTCTTTCTGCACTTTTCCGCTGCTTAGGAAATAGTCTTTTGTGTCGATGATTTTGCCATGCTTATCGAGACTATTGCCTTGCATATCTACGGGATTGCCCAATATATCCATTCCTTTGCCTATCGAAACAGAAATGTCAGATCCTTTGGTGAAGAACTTCAATAGGAAAGTCAGAATTTTGTAGGAGCCTGAGTATTCATCTTTTTCTACATAATAACGCTCTTGACCTTCTTGTTTCAAATGCTCATTGATTAGTGCAGGAGCTTCCAATACGAAATGGTAATTGAGCACTACCGGAACGATGAAAATCTTGCGGTTTCCATTTTCTTCATAGATTTCTCGCTGTGCTTCCATTGCTGAGCCCAATAGTCCAAGTTTTAACTTGCTCTCGATCATACCTGAGCGAGAACGAGTCCCACCTGGGAAGAACAAACTATGGCAGCCATTTTTGATGGCAAGGCGGGAATAGGTTTTGAGTGTTTCGAGGTAAATTAGGTTCTTTTTGCGGCGATCTACTTTATAGGCGCCAAGGCTATTCATGAAATAGGCAAATATACCAATATTGAAAAGATTGAGCCCAGCGCCATAAATAAATGGTGGTAGACCCATCGTATTAATTACCCAGCCTATAAGTATCGAATCCAGATTGCTAAAGTGTGTGGGAACTACTACCACAGTGCCAATTTTTGATAGCTCTCGCATTTGCTCAGTCTCGCCTACTATGTGTATTTTATCCTGCATAGTAAGTTGATTGCTAAAAATGGATTTGAATCCTAAACGACTGGCATTTAGTAATCTCGAAAAGCCAAAATTTGCTACCGTTCTGGCAAATCGATAGCTCGAAGGCTTGAAATTACCTGCAATTTCGTTGGCGTATCTGCTTACAATCTGCTCCAGCAAATCTTTTACAACTTCCTCGTCGTAATCCTCAGCGCGTGAAAGTGCGATAAGCTGTGAGCGGATTTTATTCCAAAAAGGAAGTTCATCGTCAGGGTCGACCAACCAAGGGTTTTGCTTAATTCTAAGCCGCTCCTTGTACATAGTGAGCTCCACTTCATCTAGCAAGGCTTGTGGTGAAATGGTAAGCTCAGAGATTTTGGAATGGCTAGCTTGAATTACCTCTTCGATAAAATTTTTGCGATTTTTGGCCAGCTTTACTACCGGCCATTCATCCGACCCAGCCAATATAGGCTCATAGACCTTTTTGGTGTTAGGTTTTACTATGGGTTTGGTATAGCTATTCTTATTTTCCAAGACTTATTTAAAAATCCAAATATACGGCTATTTGTTACATCTTTAATGTTGGGGTAATCTTGGAAGTAGTTCTTTCAGTAAGTCCCTGAGCTGGAGTATTTCCTCTTCGCTGTTGTATTGATGTATTGTTACGCGCAGGCGTTCCTCACCTTCGGGAACTGTGGGAGACAAAACAGGTCGCACATCCAATCCATAGTCCAGAAGTTCCTGCGATAGCCATTTCACTCGATGATTGCCTGGAATGATCAATGGCTGAATTGCATAAGGCTGAGCTTTAAACGCCACATCATCAGCCCAGCTTTCAAGGTCGTTCAAATATTGATGGCACAGTTGGATATTCGTGTTGAGGCCATCTACCAACTCAGGGTGCACAGCTAAAAACCGAAATGCTTCTCGAATTGCCAGCAAACTGTGATTGTCCATAGCCGTAGTATAAATGAATGGCCTACTGAAATTGATCAGGTATTGAATTAGCTCTTCGCTACCAGTAATGCATGCGCCATGTATTCCCATAGCTTTACCAAAAGTATATACCACAGCCAAAAGCTCTTTTTGGATTCCCAGTTCGCAGGCAAGTCCATTTCCGTATCGGCCTGCTACGCCCGTGCTATGCGCTTCATCTACAATCAGATAGCATCCGTATTTATTGCACAAAGCGGCCATTTCTTTCATAGGTGCTACATCTCCATCCATAGAATACACCGATTCAATTCCTACATATACATTGCCTTTGGCTTTCTTTATTTTCCGCTCCAAATCTTCTAAATCATTATGGCGGAAGGAGTATCGGTCTGCGAAACTGAGGCGTGCACCATCTTTTACACATGCGTGAATAAGTTCATCGTGGATGATCGTGTCGCCTTTTTGCGGGAGGGCAGAGAAAATCGCCAAATTGGCCATATAGCCCGATTGAAATAGTAAACTTGCTGGAGCATTGAAAAGTGCGGCTAATTCACTTTCTATTTCTCTGTGCAGTTGATTGTTTCCAGTTAATAATCTACTTCCTGTAGCTCCGTTTTGATTGTGAGTGAGCTTATTATGAGCATCGGAAATGCGCATGCGGAGGCCTTCGGAGCGAGCCATGCCTAGATAATCATTCGATGAAAAATCAATATTGCTTTGAATGCTTGGTAGCTTCCTTAGATTACCTTTTGCTACTCTGTCGGCTAACTTTTTATGAATGTTTGGTGGGAGGTTTTTCATAATGCATTTTTAAAAAGTTTGTGCTTTCATTGACAATTTCTTGTGCATAGTCAGGCAGGTTTTCCTGCGTCCAAGGATGCTTACCACCAAATGTGTGGCCAGCTCCTTCCATTACTATCAGCTTAGCATCCGGTTTCCAGGATGCTAAAGTATAAGCTGTAGAAACCGCTAAAGTTTCGTCTTGATCACCATGAAAAAGCAGTAATGGCGTCGAAAGCGTTTTTATTCTATTTGGAATATCAAAGCGATCTTTACTAGCCAAAAAATCCTCGACTGTCTCCCAATATACGGGTAAATTTTTACCTGTACGACCATTTAGTACATAGAGTACGCCATCTTGTTTCCACTTTTGTAGCATTGCGGGTGGGTATCTTGTGGAGAAGTCATGCACACCTGCAAGACTTATGGTAGCTTTTACTCTCGGGTCTTCTGTGGCTTTCAATATGACCAACCCGCCGCCACGACTATGCCCCATTAGGCTAAGTTGATCCAGATTTAGTTCTTGACCTACAATTCCTCCCGCTTCTTTCTGTACCCAATCGATTACAGCGCCAAGGTCATTCATTTCATCGCTGAAGGTATTTCTTCCAAAGGCTTCTTCATCTTCAATTTCCATTGGACTGCTTTCTGTAATACCATTCATCGAAAAATTGAATCGAATAAATACAAATCCATTTTTCGCCATTTCAGCACTAAGCATGGGGAAATGTCCCCAATCCATAAATCCCTTAAAACCATGTGCGAAAATGATAATTGGCTTTGCTTTGCTATTTGGCCTAAAAGTCATTTTTCCAGTAATTTTTTTACCAGATCTAGCTCCCTCAAGAGAAAATGTACGTTCTTCAATTTGATTCATAACAATGTAGGCGCAATTCTATTTAATGTAATAAAATAAGAATCTTTGGCAAAGGAAAGTCAAGGTCGTAATATTGCAACAATTAAAACGGCATGTCGCAGAAAATAAAGCAAATTCAAGCACCCATTTTGACTGAGATGACGGAATTCGAAAAGCGATTCCGCCAGTATATGAAAAGTCGTGTGCTGCTTTTAGATAAAATCATGGGCTACATTGTGCGTCGCAAAGGCAAGCAAATGCGCCCAATGTTTGTGTTTTTGACTGCGGGTGCTGTTGGCACGATAAGCGATCAAACCTATCGTGGGGCGGCCTTGATCGAATTGCTACATACAGCTACTTTGGTGCACGATGATGTGGTGGATGATGCGAACTATCGTCGGAGCTTTTTTTCGCTAAATGCTTTGTGGAAAAATAAAATCGCTGTATTGGTCGGAGATTACCTTTTGTCTCGCGGACTATTATTGTCGGTAGATAATGGTGATTTTGAATTGCTCAAGATCGTGTCGGAAGCTGTGCGAGAAATGAGTGAAGGAGAATTGCTGCAAATAGAAAAGGCGCGTAAACTGGATATTACCGAAGATGTATATTATGACATCATCCGCCAAAAAACTGCCTCATTGATAGCAAGCTGTTGTGGTGTGGGAGCATGTACTGCTGGCGCATCTCCTGAGCAAGTAAGCTTAATGAAGGAGTTTGGCCTCAAAGTAGGCATGGCTTTCCAAATCAAAGACGATTTGTTTGACTACGGTGATGCTGAGATTGGTAAACCCGTGGGTATTGATATCAAAGAAAAGAAGATGACTCTGCCGCTAATTTATGCCTTACAAAATAGCAGTTGGCTGGAAAAGAGAAAGATAATCAATATTGTGAAAAACAATAGCGAAGAACCCTCTAAAGTGGCTTTTGTTATAGACTATGTTAAGCAGAGCGGCGGTTTAGAATATGCTCAAAAACGCATGATGGAATACTATGATGAGGCTATAGAAATTCTCAATAAATTTCCTGATTCAGAATACAAAACCTCCCTTGGAGAGTTGGTGAAGTTTACGATTGAGCGGGTGAAGTAGGGCTGTATTTGCTGTGGGGTAAGGCTCCTTCAATTAATAATTTCACTTATTTATTGAATCTTCTTTACCACCTGCTGCCGCATTCCCGTGGGCTGATGAATAATTTCCACAATAAAATAAGCATTTGAATACACACCGGGTAGTTCTATTTCCGAAGTATAGAGCAGAGATAATGGCGCATAGGCTTGAGAAATCATCTCACTATAAAAGCCAAATATGGCTTCTTCTCTAAAGTAATGTTCTTGTATATTTTTGATTTTTGCTTTTGCTGCAATTGAATGAAAAAAGGTGTTTGGGTAGGTAAACCAAGTTACAGGTCTTTCATGCGAAGTCCTATATTTTAATATCATTTCATTGGGCTTTGGGTTGTCATTTGGAACCCATAAATGTAGCGGTGTTGGCTTCATTGTATTAGGGTCTCTATTAACTGCAAGTGGCCCTGTGTAATGTTGAGCATTGAACCCTAGAAATGGTTCATGACTTGAACAATTTAAAACTAGGTGGTGGCATACATAATCAGTATTTCTATAATGTACAGAGTTTGGTTTTTCTCTTGTGTCTGTAGTTGTAGCTCTTTTTCTTTTTGCTGAAATACTTACTTCATCTAATAATACTCCTATACTTTCCAAACTGAAATCATACGATTTTTTATTACTCTGGATGGAAATGCGAGTAGGAATTTGAGAGAGAAGTTCGGGTAATTGATCTTGGATTTTTTCAATGTCAGGAAAGTTCAAATTAACATTAATATTTCCTTGAAAATTATCATGACTGACAATATGATAGTCATCATCGAGTAGGGCATAATCGTATTGATCAAAAAAGTAATTACCCTCTTTATCGCTGTTGTAATACAATTCTGCTTCTCTATTGAAAACAACAATTTTTTGATTGCCTTCCTGTTTTCCTTTTTTGTGAGAGTGAAGTATTGCAATCGTATTTTCTTCGAATTCATGTGAAGAAAATGGTATTTCACCTGCAAAGCTTTCATTCATCAATAGCTCGGGGAAATCAGTAATAGAAATTTTAAGAGAGAAGTCTTTCAAATCTACCCAAGGATTGATTAATTGAGTTAGTTCAAATTTACCTAAAGTGTCATTAAGTTTTTGAAAGTTAATATCGGTTTCATTGAGTGTGAGTAGCGGATTTTGAATAGTGAGCAAATCTAATTCTTCTCCACCGAACATTAAGGTGATATTGAGTTCTCCTGGAGGTAGTCTTCTAGCGGGAATGATCACACGTTGCTGTTCGCTGCTGCTATTGGCCGCAAATAGGACGCTATGTTTTTGGGAAAACTGTAATGTAAAATTTTCTGCACTATCAGGCTTTTCAATGATTATCTCCCAGTTGTCTTCAATAAGTTTTGCATTCAGCTTGGAAGACTCAATAGCGGGAGCTTGAGAAATTTTAGGGCCAAATTGAAAAGTGATATTACCTTCTGCTTCTGGATGATTTACCTTTTCCCAAGAAGTTTTATTAGTAGTAGAAAGTTTTTTCCATTCATCTAGTAAATCTGTTTTATTGGGCATTATATCCACATGTGCATAAGCAATGGTATTTGGAGCTACTTTGGGCAGGGCAAAAAGGATAAACTCACCATATCTTTTCCAATTTTCGTCTATATAGAAACTTCCTTTGGAAACTGGTGCGAATGGTATGTGAATATTGAAGTCAATAATTTTATTCTCTACAGGATCTACCCAAAGCACATAATGCGGCGTGTTGAGATAAGCACTGTCAACTTGCAAGTAATAGTCGATAGGCTCCTGTTGAAACACCACACTCTTTTTCAATTCTAAGGAATGTTGTGCGATGGCTATTCCTCCTAGAAACGAGATTGAGATGATTGCAAGAAATATTTTTAGATAAAGAGAATTCATTTATATGAATTAGTTGTTTCAATATAGTATTTTATTCTTCAACTGAAAAGATCGTTTGAATTATTTTTCAAATTTTCAATTATCTAAAACTGGATTTGGGATAATACATCTTATGAAACGTAATTTGCTGTATGACATTAGCTACCATCTTTTTCAAAAATCTAAAAGTCCTAGAATTAGCCTCAGTATTAGCAGGGCCTTCTGTAGGGCAGTTTTTTGCAGAGCTGGGTGCGGAGGTTATTAAAATTGAAAATCCTGAAACTAATGGGGATGTTACCCGATCTTGGCTAGCCAAAGATGAGCAGGGTCGTAAAGGTAGGTCCGCATATTTTTGTGCAGCAAATTGGGGTAAGCAATCTCTGGCTATAAATCTAAGCACAGCAGAAGGCCAGTCCATTGTAAAGGATTTGGCCAAGCAAAGCGATATAATTCTGTCCAGCTACAAAGTAGGTGATGCAGAGAAATTTGGGCTTGACTATCAAAGTCTAAGTCGCATAAATCCAGCTCTTATTTATGGCCATATTGTTGGCTATGGAGCAGATGATCCTCGCGTGGGTTACGATGCACTTATCCAAGCCGAATCTGGTTTGATGTCGATTAATGGAAAGGCAGGTAGCGATGGCTTGAAATTACCCATTGCATTTATCGATATTTTAGCTGCTCATCATTTGAAGCAAGCTATTTTGATTGCCCTAATCAATCGGCAATTCGAAGCCAAGGGAGTCTATATCCCAGTTTCACTTTTCGATTGCGCAGTGCAATCACTGGCTAACCAAGGCACCAATCATTTGATGAATAATTCTTTGCCGAAACCAATGGGAAATGAGCATCCGAATATTGTGCCTTATGGTGCCGTATATAAGACCATTGATAATCGTAAATTAATGGTTGCTATTGGTGGTAATCAACAGTTTAAAAGCTTCTGCGAAATTTTGACACTACCCATATTTGATAAGTTTGCCGATAATAAAATCCGTGTAGAAAAGCGGGAGGAATTGAATGCTATTTTGGCAAATCGAATCAAGCAATTAGAGGCTGATTTCATTCTCACCCAGTGCAACAAATTGCGCATACCAGTAGGCGAGTTGCGCAACATTTCGGAGGCGTTTTCAGAGCCCGAAATTCGTAATTCTCTACTCAAATCTGATGCTTTTCCAGCTGCTTTTGGACTGCCATCTTTGGCGGTTTCTATAGGGCTTTTTTCAACCTCCCGCTTACTCCCTCCGCCTATTTTGGGTGAGCATTCTGAGCAAATTCTAACAAGTAAATTAAACTATTCTAAGGAATATATTAATATCCTAAAGAGTAGTCGAATTGTTTTTTAATCTAATCCCACTCCATACCACTTTCTGCCATTTTTAATTTTGTCTTGATTTAAATAATTGTAAATGAATTGTTTACAAACTTATTATCCTGCGCTCATTTTTCTACAGAATTGAGAAATGAGACTGATTTTTTCATTTTTTAAAAAAATGTGGTAAAAAGTGGGAGAAAGTGGTGATAAATGTCAATTCTTTCGTTAAGTTTGCGTAAGGGACTAAATTTTAATCAAGCTCATGTCATTTTTCACAAGCGAATACGAATGCAAGCTAGACGCCAAAGGGCGCTTGGTTTTGCCGTCTCGCATCAAGGCGAACTTGCCGGAGTCAGCTCCAGGTGAGTTAGTGCTGCGCCGTGGATTTGAGCCTTGCTTGGTTTTGTACCCGATGATTGAGTACAAGAAGATTTTTTCACGTATTGCATCCCTTAGTGAATTCAACGAAGAGTACAGATCCCTTCAGCGTAATTTTTTCAGAGGCAATACGGAGGTTGAATTGGATAGCATGGGGCGTTTCCTAATTCCAAAATCCATGATGAAATACGGGCAGCTTGAGAAAGATGCTATCGTGGTGGGAATGGGCAATCGCATAGAGATTTGGAATCCGGACTTGTATGAGCAATACCTCATCAGCGATCCGAGTGAATTTTCGAAGCTGGCCGAAAAGTTTTTAGCTGAATAGCCATGATGGATTACAGTTATCACCGGCCAGTCATGTTAGATGAATGCATGGAAGGCTTGGCGCTTAAGCCAGGCGGAATCTATATAGACTTGACCTTTGGTGGCGGAGGCCATACAAAGGAAATACTTAGACAACTGCACGGAAAAGGAAAAGGCAGTGTGTTCGGCTTCGACCAGGACGATGACGCCCGGTCGAATGCCGAATTGATTGAGGATTCATCCTTCACGTTTGTGCAGGCCAACTTCAGGTATTTTGCGAAATACCTCAAGCTGTACAAAGTGAGCAAAGTGGATGGAATTTTAGCTGATTTGGGGGTTTCCTCACATCAGATCGACGAGCCGGAGCGTGGTTTCTCCACTCGATTCGAAGGCCCATTGGATATGCGAATGGATCGTAGCAAAGGACATACAGCTGCTGAAATTTTGAATGAATCTAGCGCAGAAGAACTGCAAAAGATATTTGGAATGTATGGCGAAGTACGAAATGCCAAAACCCTAGCCGGAGCAATTGTGAGTGCTAGAGTTAATAAGCCCTTTGAAGATACAGGAGCATTTGTAGCGTTTTTGAAATCTTTCGCTCCTCGGGGCAAAGATTTCAAATACTACGCCCAGGTTTTTCAGGCATTGCGCATAGCGGTGAATGATGAAATGGCAGCACTAGAAGAAATGCTGCTTCAATGTGGCGATGTACTCAATGAAGGCGGGAGGTTAGTGGTAATGTCATATCACTCGCTAGAAGATCGCTTAGTGAAAAACTACATTAATTATGGCAATGTAGAAGGTAATCCTGAAAAGGATTTTTATGGAAATCTATTGAGGCCTATCAAGCCAATCAATAAAAAGCCTATCGAGGCGAGTGAAGAAGAAACTAAGCTCAATAATAGGGCGCGTAGTGCAAAGCTGAGAATTGGAGAGAGACTATGAAAGGCAGCAACACCATACGGATAAAGGATACAAAGCAAAAGAGATGGAGTCTCTTTTCTGTGCTTTCAGGCTATTTCAAATTAGATGGCCTTTTTGGTGAAGGATTGCCGACTCGCTACCTCCCGCAAGCATTATTTATCTCCTTGCTAGCTATTATATACATATATAATACACACATGGCAGATCGCATGGCTCGCAATATCGATAAGCTTACGCTGGAAGTGGAAGATTTAAGAGCCGACTTTACTACACTGAAGTCGGAATATATGGTGCAAAGCAAGCGCTCTGAGATAAGCAAAAGAGTTGCGCCTATCGGATTAGAATTAAGCAAAGAACCTCCATTTAAAATTTTGGTGGATAAGAATGAATATTAAGAAGTCCATATTGCTCCGCGTACGAATTGCCTTTTTGGTGGTAGCCTTATTTGCTATGGCCATTATTGGTAAAATCGCGCACATCCAATTCAATGAGGGTGAGCATTGGACAGCTATGGCCGAGGAAGCCGGTATTCGCTATATGAAAGTAGGCGCCAGTAGAGGCAGCATTTTTTCTGACAATGGCAGTTTGATGGCGACTTCATTGCCATTTTACAGATTGGCCATTGATGCTACCATCGCATCAGATGAAAAATGGAGATCAGGAATTGACTCACTTTCATTGCTTTTGAGCAGACATTTCAGAGACGAATCACAAGCGAGCTATAAGCGCAAGTTGCAAAATGCTCGCAATCAAGGAAAGCAATACATCGCGATCAATAGCAAATCCATCGACTTTCAAGCCAAAAAGAAAATGGCGGATTGGCCAATTATCCGGGATGGTAGAATGCGTGGAGGGGTTATTTTCGAAAAAGTAGATGTACGATATAGACCATTCAATCAATTGGCTATGCGTACTGTCGGATACACGGATGATACTGGAAATGGAGTTGTAGGCCTTGAATACAGCTTTAATGATCAGTTAGCAGGCAGAGAAGGTGAAGCACTTTTCCAAAGAATATCTGGAGGCACATGGAAGCCATTATTTGATGGAAATGATATTGAGCCAGAAGATGGTCTTGACATTATCACAACTATAGATGTGAATTTGCAAGATGTAGCCGAGCAAGCTTTACTGAGTTCGCTATCAAAGCATGAAGCCGAATACGGCTCAGTGGTATTGATGGAGGTTTCTACCGGTGCTATCAAAGCAATGGCAAACCTGAGTCGCGATGCAAATGGCAATTATGGTGAGCGGTACAATTATGCAGTTCAAGGAACAATGGAGCCTGGTTCTACTTTTAAGCTAATCTCACTATTGGCTTTACTAGAGGATGCCAAGCTCAGCCTAAATGATACAGTTGATACTAAAAACGGAGCACATCGCTTTTACGATCGCATTATGCGTGACTCCAATGAAGGTGGCTATGGTATACTTACGCTAAAAGAAGTTTTCCAGAACTCTTCTAATGTTGGTATCTCCAAATTGATTCAAAGACACTTTGGCGCCAATCCGGGCAATTTCATTAAGTACGTAGAAAAATTTCACTTACATGAACCAATTGGCTTTCAGCTCAAAGGTGAGGGCATTCCATACGTTAAAAGTCCAGGCACAAAAGAATGGTACGGTACAACGCTACCTTGGATGAGCATTGGCTATGAGTTAAAACTTTCGCCGCTTCAAATGTTGAGTGCATACAATGCAATTGCAAATGACGGTGTGTTAGTGAAGCCTTATTTGGTTTCAGAAATCAGAAGAGGAAGTGAGGTTGAGCAAAAATATTCTGTAGAAGTGATTGAAAATTCGGTGGCTTCCGATCGTGCAATCAAAGCTTTGCGCGAAGCAATGGAAGGAGTGGTAGAAGAAGGAACCGCGACAAACCTGAAAGGTGCTCACTTCAAAATCGCTGGTAAAACAGGCACTGCACAAATCGCATTCGATCAGTCGGGCTACCGTCAAGGAAATAAGATTACTTACCAATCATCCTTTGCAGGATATTTTCCCGCTGATGATCCACGCTATTCATGTATTGTAGTAGTGGGTGCGCCATCTACGAGTAGCTATTATGGCAATGTAGTGGCAGGGCCGGTTTTCAGAGAAATTGCAGATATGGTATTCACGGGCAATAATGAATTCCATAAATCAATGGCTTTGACTTCTGACGAAGATAGCTATCCACTTATAAAGGCAGGCTATGCGGAAGATTTGGAGACCATAATTAATACGCTTCAAGTGAAAGCTGTAGCCAATTATAGTGAGCCGGTAGAATGGGTTCGTAGCTCGGTGCAAAATCAAGAAGTGAAATTTGCTCAAATGGCAAATACAGATGGCCTTATGCCAAATGTAGAAGGAATGACTTTAAGAGATGCGCTATTCCTATTGGAAAATAGAGGCATCTCTGTTCGATATAGCGGAAGAGGAAGAGTAAGTCAGCAATCAACTGCTGCTGGAACAAGAATAGCGGGTGGACATACAGTAAAGCTACAATTGAAATGAAGGGACTGAAGGACATATTATATAAGGTGCAATTACTTGCTACATCGGGAAATCCTGATGTAGAAGTTGCGGGCATCACTATGGACTCCAGACAAGTCCAGAAGGATTTTGCATTTGTAGCAATAATGGGTTCTATAATAGATGGGCATGCATTTATACTTAAGGCAATTGAAAATGGTGCTTCGGTAATTATATGTGAAGAAATGCCGGAAAAATTAGCGGGAGGTATTTCTTACGTCCAGGTTAAAGATGCTTCGAAGGCTTTGGGAATCATGGCTTCTAATTTTTATGATAATCCATCCTCCCGCCTTCAATTGGTGGCAATTACCGGAACTAATGGCAAAACGACTATTGTGACTTTGCTATATCAGCTTTTCCAGCAATTGGGCTATAAAGTTGGAATGCTTTCCACGGTTGTTAATCGAATAGACGGGAAAGATTTTCCCTCCCGCCTTACCACACCT
Source organism: Peijinzhouia sedimentorum (assembly GCF_049340005.1). Taxonomy (NCBI): domain Bacteria; kingdom Pseudomonadati; phylum Bacteroidota; class Cytophagia; order Cytophagales; family Peijinzhouiaceae; genus Peijinzhouia; species Peijinzhouia sedimentorum. The sequence goes on along the minus strand of NZ_JBMPIY010000002.1, from coordinate 372,429 downwards.
GATGCTATTGAAACCAATCGACTATTGGCAGAAATGGTGAAAGCAGGCTGTGCATATTGCTTTATGGAAGCTAGCTCGCATGCGATTGTACAAGAGCGAATTAGTGGGCTTACTTTCAAAGGAGCTGTTTTTACAAACATTACACACGATCATTTAGACTATCATCAAACATTTGATAATTATATCAAGGCTAAGAAAAAGCTTTTTGATGAATTGCCCAAAACCGCTTTTGCGTTGGTAAATGCCGATGATAAACGCGGGCAAGTGATGTTACAAAATTGCAAAGCCAGTAAGCATACGTATGGTATTCATTTCCCTGCTGATTACAAGGCCAAGATTTTGACCAATTCACTGCAAGGCTTAGAGCTGGATATTGACAATAAGCAGGTTTGGTTTAGGCTAATTGGCGACTTCAATGCAAGCAATTTGATGGCTGTATTTGGTGTGGCTGATTTACTTGGTGAGGATGAGGAAGAAGCTTTGATGGCATTATCTCAGGCAGATCCTGCTTCAGGACGTTTTCAGCAGGTTGCCAATAATGCCGGAATTACGGCAATTGTAGATTATGCTCACACGCCTGATGCCTTGGAAAATGTCCTTGACACCATAAAATCGGTGCGAACTGGACAGGAGCAAGTGATTACGGTGGTTGGTTGTGGGGGCAATCGCGATAAAAGCAAAAGACCATTGATGGCGCAGATAGCTTGTAAGTTTAGCGACAAAGTGGTGCTTACTTCTGACAATCCTAGAGACGAAGATCCTGATCAAATACTGCAAGAAATGTATGATGGTGTGAGCGTGACTAATCGTCGTAAAGTACTCACAATTAGCGATCGGAAAGCGGGAATTAAAACCGCCTGCACATTAGCAAATAAGGGCGATATAATATTGGTGGCTGGAAAAGGCCATGAAACTTATCAAGAAATAAAGGGTGAAAGATTTCCTTTTGATGATAGGGAAATAGTAAAGGAATTTTTGGCAATGTTACACGAAAAGCAAGGATAAATGCTGTACAACCTATTCAGCTATCTCGACCAACAGTTTGACCTACCGGGAGCAGGTGTATTCCAGTACATCTCATTCCGTGCAGGTATGGCTGCTGTATTGTCTTTGCTGATTACGATTTTCTTTGGTAAAAAACTGATCGCCATGCTTCGCAAAAAGCAAATTGGTGAGGAAGTTCGTGATTTGGGATTACAAGGCCAGATTGAGAAAAAAGGTACACCAACAATGGGTGGACTGATTATTATCTCAGCCATTGTATTTCCAGCATTGCTTTTCGCAAGACTTGATAATATTTATATCATTTTGCTACTGACTGCTACTATTTGGTTAGGCTTGGTTGGCTTTGCAGATGATTATATTAAAGTGTTCAAAAAGAACAAAGCTGGCCTAGCAGGTAAATTCAAAATCATTGGGCAAGTAGGTTTGGGACTAATTGTAGGTCTCACATTATTCTATCATCCAGATGTGAAAGTAAGAGAATTTACGGGTCCTGTGGCAGTTGAGCAAACTGTTGATGGTGAAGCTATCAATTTTGAAGATGTGAAATCTAACAAAACCACAATTCCATTCTTCAAAGACAATGAGCTCGACTACACAAGAATTTTCGGTTTTCTAGGTGAAAATGTTACACCAATTCTATTTGTGCTTTGGGTGGTGCTAATCATCACTGCCGTATCCAATGGAGCAAATATTACCGATGGCTTAGATGGCCTCGCAGCAGGAACTTCCGCGATCATCGGTTTGGCTTTAGCTATTTTTGCTTATATCTCAGGCAATGCCATTTTCTCCCAATACTTGAATGTAATGTACATACCCGGTTCTGGCGAGTTGGTGATTTTCTGTGCGGCATTTGTAGGTGCTTGTGTCGGCTTTTTATGGTACAATGCCTATCCGGCTCAAGTTTTTATGGGAGATACAGGTAGTCTTTCCCTCGGTGGTGTTATTGCCGTCTTGGCTTTGACAGTACGTAAGGAGCTGCTCATTCCTGTGCTTTGTGGCATTTTCCTAATCGAAAATTTATCAGTGATTATACAAGTCTCTTATTTCAAATACACCAAAAGGAAATACGGAGAAGGTAGAAGAATATTTAAAATGTCGCCTTTGCACCACCATTATCAAAAGATGGAAATGCATGAGTCGAAAATAGTTACAAGGTTTTGGATTGTTGGGATACTCTTGGCAATCATCACATTGGCAACACTTAAGTTGAGATAATGAGCAAAAGAATCGTCATACTAGGAGCAGGAGAAAGTGGAACAGGTGCTGCGCTTTTGGCAAAAGCCAAAGGCTACAAAGTATTTGTGTCTGATGCTGGATCTATTGCCTCAAGCTATCGCGATGAGCTTATTGCCAACCAAATCAAGTTCGAAGAGGGTGGCCATAATTTGGAGAAAATTCTCAAAGCTGATGAAGTAATCAAAAGCCCTGGAATACCAGATTCTGTGCCTGTGATGCAAGCGATTATCCAGAACCGGATTCCAGTAATTGGTGAATTGGAGTTTGCTTGGCGTTTTGCGAAAGGACGCTTTATCTTGATTACGGGCACCAATGGCAAAACCACCACTACTTTGCTTACGCATCATTTATTGAAGCAAGCTGGCAGAAATGTGGGTTTGGGTGGAAATATCGGAACCAGCCTTGCCAGAATATTGCTTGATCAGAGCTACGAAACCTATGTGCTAGAAGTGAGCAATTTCCAGCTCGAAGGCATGTCCGAATTCAAAGCGGATACAGCTATTTTACTGAATATCACACCAGATCATTTAGATAGATATTACAATCATTTCCAGAGCTATGTAAATGCGAAGTTAAAAATCACGCAGAACATGACTGAGAATGATCGCTTCATTTTCTTCCAAGATGATGACGTGATAAGTAAGGAGGTAATAACTCGTGGTTTGGACGTGGATATGCTACGGGTCTCTAGAGAGCGGGAGGTAAACAATGGAGCCTACTTTAAAGACGGCCAATTGTTCTTTAAGAATCCTGATGGCAGTTTAGCTTTTACTATTTCAGAGGATGAAATTCCATTGCGTGGTCCACACAATATGGTAAATGTAATGAGTGCCATACTGGCTGCATGGAAAGAGGGACTTACTGAAAGTGAAATTAAAGAGGGTTTAAAAAGCTTCGTAAATGCCAAACATAGATTGGAGCCAGTTGGTGAAATCAATGGTATCAAATTCTTTAATGATTCCAAAGCTACAAATATTGATTCTACATTTTTCGCGCTGTCTAGTTTCCATGAGGATATTGTATGGATAGCGGGAGGAAAAGACAAAGGCAATGATTACAATACGTTATTGCCACTTGTGCAAGAAAATGTAAAGGCACTAGTTTGCCTTGGAGCTGACAACCAAAAGCTGATACAATTCTTCTCGCCATACTTGCCTGTTGAAGATACTCATAATGAAGTGGACGCTGTGGATGCAGCACTCAATTATGCTAACTCTGGCGATGTGGTAGTGCTTTCACCAGCTTGCTCAAGTTTCGACTTGTACAAAAACTACGAAGACCGCGGCGACAAATTTCGCAAAGCGGTTGCAAATAAAATATCAGGTACTCATTCAATAAACCAGGAGGTAGAATCATGAAAGAGTGGGTACAAAAGAATTTAAAGGGTGATCCGGTGATTTGGGGGATAGTATTCGCGCTCTCAATCATCAGTATTCTGTTGGTTTACTCCGCCACCGGAACCCTTGCATTCAAGCGAATGGGAGGAAATACTGAGCATTATTTATTCAAACATTCCGCATTGGTAGGCTTGAGTTTGATAGTAATGTGGGTAGCTCATAAAATTGACTATCGCTATTATTCCAAATTGGCAAGATTGAGCCTGTGGCTTTCTGTACCATTATTAGTAATTACTTGGCGCTACGGTCTCAATTTGAATGAAGCTAGCCGTTGGTTAACGATTCCGATTATCAACCAACCATTCCAGCCTTCCGATTTTGCCAAATTGGCTTTAATTGCCGGTTTAGCTAGTTATTTATCTAAACGTCAGGCCAACATTAGAGAAAATAAGGAAGCATTTATTTACATCTTATTGTGGAGTGGAGCTATCTGTGGCCTAATTGCTTTAGCCAATTTAAGTACGGCTATTCTATTATTTTCCACTTGCATGCTAGTGATGTTTATTGGCCGCGTACCCATGCGCTATTTGGGTATGATGATCCTGATTGGGGGATTAGCTGGGAGCTTAGCATTAATGGTTGGTCAAAGAAAGGAAACTGCCATTAACAGGGTAAAGACTTTTCTTTATTCTGAGGAAGTACCTTATCAAGCGCAACATTCATTTATCGCTATTGCCACAGGAGGTATTACTGGAAAAGGCCCGGGCAAAAGTGAGCAAAGAAACTTTTTACCGCATCCATACTCAGATTTCATCTTCTCTATTTTGGTGGAGGAATATGGGATGATAGGAGCAGTATTCGTAGTATTCCTCTATTTGGCATTGCTCTATCGAGGAATGCTTGCAGTATCCAGAAGTAATAGAGCCTTCGGTGGATTACTGTCTGCTGGACTCACTTTCGCATTGGTATTACAGGCCATGGTCAATATGGCAGTTGCAGTAGGATTGGGGCCAATTACCGGACTTACCCTCCCGCTTGTCAGCATGGGTGGTACTTCACTATTATTTACCGGCTTAGCATTAGGAATTATCCTAAGTGTAAGTCGTGGCGATATCGAAGAAGCCACCATGCAAACAGCTTCACCAAAACGCAAAAAATTAGCATTAGCATGAGCCAAGCAAAATTACATAGCGTCATAATAAGCGGTGGAGGCACAGGAGGTCACGTATTTCCTGCAATAGCAATTGCGAATGCTTTGAGGGAAATCAACCCTCACATTAATATCTTATTTGTAGGAGCAAAGGGTAAGCTGGAAATGCAGAAAGTACCTGAGGCCGGATATCCAATCAAAGGTCTTTGGATTAGTGGACTTCAAAGGAAATTAACTCTAAGCAATTTGTTATTCCCTGTTAAGTTGGTTTGGAGCTTACTAAGTGCTAATGCGATTATAAGGAAATTTAAACCTCAAGTTGCTATAGGTGTCGGCGGATATGCTAGCGGACCCTTATTGAGAGTTGCGGCATCAGCAGGAATTCCTTGTCTATTGCAAGAGCAGAATTCTTATGCAGGACTTACCAATAAATTATTAGCCAAAAAAGCGAAGACTATTTGTGTCGCTTATGAAGGAATGGAAAAGTATTTCCCGGCAGAAAAAATTGTTCTTACAGGTAATCCAGTAAGGTCAGATATTATGGTTTCTGGTGGAGATCAAGCCAAAGCAAGAACTCATTTCGGTCTTAAAGCTGACAAACCAACACTATTGATTTTGGGAGGAAGCCTTGGAGCTCGCTCTATCAACAATGCAATAGTTGAGCATTTGGAAACCTTGGCTGGCAGTCAGATTCAAGTGATCTGGCAAACGGGCAAATTGTACGAAGCTGAAATGCTCCAACATATAATTGATCATGGTGGGCCATTTGGTAATATTATTCCAACATCATTCATCAAAGAAATGAATATGGCTTATGCGGCTGCCGACGTGGTGATTTCGCGTGCTGGGGCATTGTCTATATCAGAACTGTGCATGGTTGGCAAACCGGTGATTTTTGTGCCGTCAGCCAATGTTGCCGAAGATCATCAAACCAAAAATGCAATGGCTCTTATGGCCAAAAATGCTGCTAAAATGATAACTGATGCTGATGCGAAAGCATCCTTAATCCCTGCAGCTTTAGAATTGCTTATTGATGAAACTGAGTGCAAAAGATTAGCAGAAAATATAAAAGGCATGGCTAAGCCAAATGCCGCAAAAGAAATTGCAAACGAAATATTAAAACTAGCGAGTTGATTTTCAATAAATACCATATCGTTTATTTCATTGGAGTAGGTGGCATCGGCATGAGCGCACTTTCTCGTTGGTTTATTTCCAATGGAAAGCGAGTGTATGGCTATGATAAAACGCCATCGGCAATTACTCAGAAATTAGAAACGGAAGGTATTGAAATCAGCTTTGAGGATTCGATAGAAGCCATTCCGGAAATGGTGAAATCGAACAAGGAACATACTTTGGTGATATACACACCAGCAATTCCAAAAGCGCACAAAGGCATTAATTATTTGCGGGAGGAAGGCTTTACGATTCTGAAAAGAGCGGAGGTTTTAGGCTTAATTACTAAGAGCCATCAAACGATTGCCGTAGCTGGTACGCATGGCAAAACCAGCACTTCTGGAATGATTGCCCATGCACTATATCATGCAGGAGCGAATGTTACTGGCTTTTTGGGTGGAATTATTCGGAATTACGAATCCAATTTCATTCAAAGTAAGAAAAATAGACCTGATTCTTTAATGGTAGTGGAGGCTGATGAATTTGATCGTTCATTCCTTCAATTGGAGCCAAATATTGCCATTATCACTTCTGCTGATGCCGATCATTTGGATATCTATGGAGACCGTGAGCAATTGGTACAAGCCTATAGAGATTTCGGAATGAAAGTGCGGGAGGATGGATATTTGATATTGAATGCAGCAATCGCTTCAACCATCAAAGAAGACACAGATTTTCCTGCCACAATCATTACCTACGGTATTGAAAAAGGTACTTACCAAGCAAAAAGAGTACGGATTGAAAAGCATCGTTTTGTATTCGATTTGCTAGGACCTGATTTAGATATTCAAGGCATCACCCTCCAAATGCCAGGCTTCCATAATATTGAGAATGCCGTTGCAGCCATTATTTCCATGCATTTGAGAGGTATTTCATCTGAAAAAATCAAAAAGGGTATCGAAAGTTACAAAGGTGTTAAGCGCAGATTTGAAACAGTTTATGCTGGTCCTGATACTATTTATATAGATGATTATGCTCACCATCCTGCGGAAATAGAAGCATTTATCAAATCGGTAAGAGCGATGTACAAAGGCAAAAGAATTACGGCTATTTTTCAACCGCATCTTTTCACCCGCACTAGAGATTTTGCCATTGGCTTTTCCAATAGTTTAAGCTTGGCAGACGAGGTGATATTACTACCCATCTATCCAGCAAGAGAAGAACCTATTTTAGGTGTAAAATCCGAAATGCTACTTGATGATATCAATGCTGATGATGTGCGATTAGTGGAGAAAGACGACTTGATTGATGAATTGGCAACTCGTCGATTAGAAATTCTGCTGACAATCGGCGCAGGAGATATAGACAGATTAGTAGAGCCTATTGCTAAACATTTAAAATCCAGAACCTATGCAGATTAAAAAATCGGTACGATATGGATTTACTTATGCGGTGGCGGTTCTGATGCTTATTGGACTGATTGGTTTGGTAGAGCATAAGCAAACCTCCCGCAATATTACCAGCGTGGCTGTGGAACTTGATCAGCCCAATGGACAATATTTCCTCGAGGAAGCAGATATCCTTTCGCTGATCACTGAAGGAGGGCATGTGGATTTTGCTGGAGTAAATATGTCAACATTAGACTTACGTCTTTTAGAAGAAAAATTAGAGAGCCACCAATACACAGAGAATGTGGCTGCATTTATCGATCAAAGAGGAAACCTAACAGTTCGCTCCAGTCAAAAGGTGCCAATGGTGCGTTTTGCCGATGAAAAAGGAAATGATATGTACATGGATGAGTTCGGAAGATTGCTTCCCTTATCTGAAAAATATACAGCCAGGGTGTTGATCCTTTCCGGGCAAAAAGCCTACGAAGCGATCAATGCAGCTATGAACTCTGAAGACAAATTGCAATTGATGAAGCTGCTAGATTTCATCCATGCCGATGAATTTTGGAAGGCTCAGATTGCAGAAGTGGTGTGGGAAAAGGACGATGTAGTCCTATATCCACAAGTTGGTAATCAGGTAATCGAATTCGGTGACCTGAGCAAAATAGAAGAAAAGTTTAGGAAACTGATGATCTTCTATAAGCGGATTTTGCCCTCACAGGGGTGGAACCGATACGCAAGAGTAAACTTAAACTATGAGAACCAGATCGTTTGTGAATAATAACTCAGCTATGTCAAACCAAGAAATAATTGTCGGACTCGACATTGGCACCACCAAAATATGTGCAATAGTGGGGTGCAAAAATGAATATGGTAAGCTCGAAGTGTTGGGAATGGGGAAAGCCGTTTCTGATGGCGTAAATCGAGGCATTGTTACCAATATTGATAAAACCGTAAGAGCTATTCAGAAAGCTGTAGAAGAAGCAGAAACTCAATCAGGCATTGAAATAAATGTGGTGAATGTAGGTATTGCAGGTCAGCATATCAAGAGTAGTATCTATCATGGAAGTATCACTAGAAATTCCAATGAAGATGAAATCAGTTTAGAGGATGTAAATCGCCTTACTGAGGACATGTATCGGATTGTGACGCCACCAGGTAGCCAGATTATCCATGTAATGCCGCAAGACTATATTGTGGATTACGAAGATGGTATTATGGATCCTGTTGGAATGACAGGAGTTCGTTTGGAAGCAGATTTTCACATAATTACCGCCCAAACGAATGCAATCAACAATATCAACAAATGCGTGAAGCGTGCAGGTCTCAAAATCCAAAATCTGATTTTGGAGCCTCTTGCATCTTCTCTTGCCGTGCTGAGCGATCAAGAGAAAGAAGCGGGCGTTTGCTTGGTAGATATTGGTGGGGGCACTACAGATATTGCCATTTTCCACGATAATATCATTCGCCATACGGCGGTGATTCCATTCGGCGGCAATATCGTAACAAGCGATATTAAGCAAGGCTGCATGGTGCTGGAAAATCAAGCAGAACTGCTAAAAGTGAAGTTTGGGAAAGCGATTGCTGAGGAAGCTAGCCTAAACGAAGTAGTATCTATTCCGGGTATGCACAATCGCCCACCAAAAGAAATCTCGATCAAGAATCTGGCTCATATTATTGAAGCGCGCATGCAAGAAATCATCGAGCATGTACATAATGAAATCATCACATCAGGCTATGTGAAAAAACTAGCAGGAGGAATTGTAGTGACTGGAGGCGGTTCTCAATTGCAAGGTGTGAAGCAGTTGTTTGAATTTATGACTGGTATGGATACTCGAGTTGGCCATCCAAACGAGCACATGGGCAAGGGAAAAGTAGATGAAGTGAAAAGTCCAATGTATGCTACTTCGGTAGGATTGGTATTGAGCGGATTCAAAGCGTTAGATGACAGAAACCCAAGTTGGGGATCGAATCCAAACGGCATGAATCGTCCGTTGGCCAAGCCAGTGAAAAAAGAGAATTACTTCTCAAGATTGATCACCAAGACCAAAAGCATCTTGATAGATGACTTTGAGGATGAAAGAGATTACTAAAACAAGGAACCCATTTTTTAAAATATATAAATAACCATTTGTCATGGAAGATACCTATAAGTTTGAATTACCAAAGCACCACAAATCTATCATCAAGGTGATAGGTGTGGGAGGAGGTGGCAGCAATGCTGTCAACCACATGTACAATCAGGGGATTAAGGACGTGGAGTTTGTAGTCGTGAATACTGACATGCAAGCGCTTCGTTTTTCACCTGTACCCAATAAATTACAAATTGGGACTAGCCTTACCGAAGGTTTAGGAGCTGGAGCAAATCCTGATAAAGGACGTCAAGCTGCTATCGAAAGTAAGGAAGATGTTCGCGATATGTTGAGCGATGATACCAAAATGGTATTTATCACAGCAGGTATGGGTGGTGGCACCGGCACAGGTGCTGCTCCAGTAATTGCGAAAATTGCTAAAGACATGGACATCCTTACTGTAGGGATTGTAACTGCTCCATTCTCTTTTGAAGGCAAGCGTAAAATTCAACAAGCCTACGATGGTATTCGCGAACTCAAGGAAAGTTGTGATACCGTATTGGTAATCCTCAATGATAAGTTGAGAGATATTTACGGCAACTTGTCCATCACTACAGCATTTGCGCAAGCGGATAATGTATTGCTTACAGCTGCGAAGGGTATTGCCGAAATCATCACAGTAATTGGCTATATCAACGTCGATTTTGAAGATGTGAAAACGGTAATGAAAAATGCTGGTGCTGCCGTAATGGGCTCCGCTACAACAGCTGGCGAAGGCCGTTCACTCAAAGCTGCCGAAGAAGCGATCACATCTCCATTACTTAATAGCGTTGATATCCTTGGCGCAAGGAAGATTTTACTTTCTATCATATCGGGAGAGCAAGCTGAGCTACAGATGGATGAGCTTACTGAGATTTCTGAATACATCCAATCCAAAGCAGGAGATGAAGCTGAAGTAATTTTCGGTCATGGTATCGACACTGATTTGGGTGAAAGTATTCGTGTTACAGTAATTGCTACAGGCTTCGATCAAGGTGAGGTGAAAAATAAAACTGAGCAAGAAGCTAGAGTAATAGATTTGGAAAGCGGAAAAGTTAAGCCAAAGAATCAAATGCCATTGTTTCCTGAAAAGAAGGTTGAGCAAAAGCCTGCAGGTTACACACCAATAACTAATCCTTCTATTGGCAGCAGACCAGCTCAGAGTTCGCCTTTTACTACTAAACAAGCTAGGCCTGCTGAGCCAGCAAAGCCTGTAGAAAAGCGGGAGGAAAGCTACACCAATAAAGTGCTTAGCGAGTTGGAAGGCTATGAAATTGAAGACAAAACACCTTCTAAAGTAGCAGAGCAGCCAACAGCTGATTCTACTCCAAAAGCAAAACCCGCGGATTCATTGGATGAAAAGCGCAAGCAATTGATCGAAGCTGCAAAGGAAAGAATCAACAGATTGAATGGCTTAAAAAGCTCTAGCATGAATCAAGATGAGTTCAAAGAAAAATTGGACACACCTGCTTATATGCGTAAGAAAGTAGCATTACAAGAAGTAACGCCTTCTAGAGAGAAAAATATCAGCAGATTTCAATTGAATGAAGACAGTCAGATACTCGGCAACAACCGTTTTCTGCACGACAATGTGGACTAAAGCTTAATAAGCTCGTCCATTTGAATTTCTAGAAACCGCTGATATATCGGATTCTGAAGTGTATCCTCTGACAAATGGGAAGCTATCTGGGCAAGACGTGGCTTAGTCGCCAATACGTTCATGCCCAGATAGTTTAATATATCAGTTAGATGGCTCAAGGCCAAGCTAGCACCTTGCACACCGGTGGATACACCCACCAAAGCCGCCCACTTTCCGGCCAATGGGCTTGGATAGGGCAATCCATCAAAAAATGTTTTTAATACGCCAGGGAAGGAATTATTGTATTCAGGTATTACAAATACTATTTTATTGGCTTCTCTCAATCGCTCTACAAATATATTGAATGCCTGGTTTTTACCCGTATTCTCATACAAAGCTGAAAAAGCAAAGTCTTCCGGTAACTCCTCCATACTCAGTATTTCCGCATCCTCCCGCTTTTCTTTCAACATGCGCTGATAAAGTTTCGCTACTGTTTCAGAGTTAGAGTTCTTCCTATTGGTGCCAATTACGATTTTTATCATGGATGCAAATGTATCATTAAGATGTCAAAACCATCAAAGCAATCGAATGGTTTACAATTGTAAATTGAAATTTTAACCTCCAAATGATATGGATTTCTAATTCCATTTATACAAGCTCATTATTCCTTAACTTTAGCCAAAATTTATAGCAGTGAAATACATAGATCAAGTAAAAGAAACGACTGAATTTTTAAGAAGCCGTATTCAAACTATTCCAGAAACGGGGATCATCCTAGGAACAGGTTTGGGTGCATTAGCTACAGAAATTGAAGTAGAAATTTCCTTTCCATATACTGAAATTCCCCATTTCCCGGTATCGACCGTAGAAAGCCATAGCGGGAGGTTGATTTTCGGCAAACTAGAAGGTAAGCCTATAATGGCGATGCAAGGACGTTTCCATTACTACGAAGGCTATAATATGAAGCAGGTTACTTTTCCAGTTCGTGTGATGAAGTTTCTCGGCGTCAAGCGCCTAATGGTAAGCAATGCAAGTGGAGGCCTAAATCCAGATTATAAAATTAGCGATTTGATGTTTATCAATGACCAAATTGATTTGTTTCCTGAGAGTCCACTTAGCGGCGCAAATGATAATGAATTTGGGCCGCGCTTTCCAGATATGAGCGAGGTTTACGACAAGGGAATGATTGCGGAAGCTCATAAGATTGCCAAAGAGCATAATATACCAGTACAAGAGGGAGTTTACATAGGAGTGAAGGGGCCCAATCTGGAAACACCAGCCGAGTATAAATACTTAAGGATTATAGGAGGAGATGCTGTTGGTATGAGTACAGTTCCAGAGATTACTGTAGCTTGCCAAATGGGATTGCCTGTATTCGCTATTTCTGCCATTACAGATTTGGGTGTAGAAGGGAAAATCAAAAAAGTATCATTGGAAGATGTAATTGGTGCGGCAAATAAGGCCGAACCAGGCATGACAAAAATTATTCGTGAATTAATCGCAAGACTTTAATAGACAAATATGAAATTAAAAAATAAGCTCGCCGTAGTAACAGGGGTATCAAAAGGAATAGGACTGGCGACTGTAAAGGCTCTTTTAGAAAAAGGAGTAATTGTAGCTGGTTGGGGAAGAACTGAGCCTGAGATTGAAAATCCAAACTTTCATTTTTTCCAAGTAGATGTAGGTAACTTTGAGCAAGTGAATGCAGCATGGAAAGCTACATCAAGCAAATTGGATATGCCTTGCCATATTTTGGTAAATAATGCGGGCTTAGGCTATGAGTCAACATTTGAGGAAATGGAAATTGGCCTTTGGGAAGAAATGTTCCGTACAAATGTCCATGGCCTTTTTTATTGCTCTAAAGTGATAATACCACAAATGAAGGTAATGGAAGCTGGGCATATCGTCAATATTGCTTCTATTGCGGGTACTACAGGTATAGAAGGTATGGCAGGTTATTGTGGAACCAAATTCGCAGTAAGAGGTATTTCACAATCGATGTTTAAGGAGCTTAGAAAATCCGGGATCAAAGTGACTACCATCAATCCTGGTTCTGTGAATACAAACTTCTTTGATCCGATCGAATCGGTGAATGCTAATGAGAATATGATGCGTGCGGAAGATGTTGCAGAGAGCATTATTTATGTGTTGCAAACTTCTGAAAACTATCATCCAGTCGAATTGGAGGTAAGACCACTTAGACCAAAAGGAAAATAAGCCTATGTCTGTAAGGGTTGAAAATCTTACCAAAATGTATGATGATCAGAAAGCGTTAGATGACCTAAGCTTTGAAGTGACCGAAGGCCGAATATTGGGCTTTTTGGGGCCAAATGGTGCAGGGAAATCTACCACTATGAAAATCGCCACCGGATACATACCGCCAAGCCAAGGTACTGTGTATGTAAATGGAATGGATGTGAGAAGTAATTCCCTTGCTATTAGAAAGATTACAGGCTATTTGGCCGAACAAAATCCGCTTTATTCAGAGATGTATATTGCGGAATTTCTACGTTTTTGCGGTGGCTTATACGAATTGAGCGGGAGGAAACTCAAGCAAAGAGTAGGTGAAATGATGGATTTGTGTGGGCTAATGCCTGAGCAGAAAAAGAAAATTGGGAAACTTTCCAAAGGTTACAAGCAGCGAGTAGGTTTAGCTCAAGCTCTCATTCACGAGCCAGATGTGATCATCTTAGACGAACCTACATCGGGCTTGGATCCCAACCAAATCACCGAAATCCGTAATTTGATAAAGCATCTAAGTTTGGACAAAACTGTATTGCTTTCCACACACATAATGCAAGAAGTAGAAGCGCTTTGTGAAGATGTCGTCATTATCAATAAAGGTAAAATTGTTGGCAGCGGCACAGTCGATGAACTCAAAAGCAAGTCGGAAAAAGGAATGGTGCTCATTGTGGAATTTTCTGATGTGCCAGCTGTAGAAGTTCTTATGAGAATCGATGGTATTTCTGAAATAGAGTTTGAGAGCAAGAGTAAAATCAGATTGTATTGCAGTAAAGATGTGGATCCTCGCTCGGCAATTTTTCAATATGCAAGCGAAGCCAAACTAGAATTACTTGGTCTCCAAGTTCAGAAAAATTCATTGGAAGAAATATTCACTCAATTAACCAAAAAATCGGATAAATGAGGAGGATATTAGCCAAAGAACTCAATGCTTTTTTCAGCTCAATTGCTGCTTATTTGGTGCTTGGAATCTTCTTGGTTGTTACCGGATTGCTCATGTGGGTTTTCCCTGATACTGCAGTTCTAAGCTACGGTTATGCTGATATGAGCACGCTGTTTACATTTGGGCCTTATATATTTTTGTTCCTTGTTCCAGCCATTACGATGAGGCTTTTTGCTGAAGAAAATAAAGGTGGAACAATGGAGTTGCTGCTTACTAAGCCACTTAGGGATTGGGATATTATTGTGGGCAAATACTTTGCAGGCATCATTATCATTTTGGTGGCATTAATTCCTACCCTTATTTATTATTACAGTGTGTATGCCTTGGGCAACCCTGTCGGCAATATAGATTCAGCAGGAGTTACGGGTTCATATATAGGATTATTTTTGTTAGCAGCAGTGTTCTGCGCTACAGGATTGTTCGCATCATCGCTTACCGAGAATCAGATATTAGCCTTTCTCTTAGGCGCATTTTTATGTTTTTTGATCTATGCAGGCTTCGATGGTTTGTCTCGCATGAGTTTATCAGGAAGTGCTGCTTATATGATGGAGCGAATAGGTATTTTGTATCATTACGAAGCCATGAGCAAAGGCCTTTTGGATTCACGTGATATTTACTATTTCATATGCACCATTTTGCTTTTTCTATTTCTCACCAAGATGAAAATATCCTCTAGAAAATGGTAAACTGGGAAAGCAAAAAACTGACAGATTACCTTGGGCTTGGGATATTGCTTGCCACTTTGAGCTTATTGGGTTTGTTTGGGAATGATTACTTTTTTCGATTAGACCTTACAGAGGAGAAGCGTTATACTTTATCGCCAACTACCGAGAATTTACTTGAGGAAACCACCGAAGAAATATATGTCGAACTGTATTTAGATGGCGACCTCCCGCCTGGTTTTATCCGATTGAGAAAAGCCATTATTGAGACTTTGGAGGAGTTCAAACATCAATCTGCTAGTGGATTGACCTATAGAATTATCGACCCAAATAAAACAAGCAGCGAAATAGCTAGAAATGAATTTATTCAGAAACTTGCAGAAAAGGGAATTCCACCTACTGATGTTTTTGCGACTGAAAATGCACAGCAAGTACAGAGACGAGTATTTCCTGGAGCCATTGTGACATATCGAGGAGAGGAAGTGGGCGTTAATTTCCTTAAAGGCGGCCGTATGGGATCTGCGGAGGAAGCTCTTAATCAATCCATTGAAGGTGTTGAATATGAATTAGCAGCTGCAATTCAGCAATTGTCAAGGCCAGCTAAAAAGCGGATTGGCATAGTGCAAGGGCATAATGAATGGGATTCTCTGGATATTGCTGGACTTACTGGCTTGCTAAACGATCGCTATGATGTATTCCGAATGAGACTAAGCGATAGACCGAAAGTTATCGGTTTTGATGCGTTGATTGTAGCAGGGCCAAAGGATAAATTCACTGAAGCTGATAAGTACAAGCTTGATCAATTCTTAATGAGTGGCGGTAAATTGCTCTTTTTTTTGAACTCGCTCTATGTGAATATGGACTCTGCGACCAATGCCGAGCAGAATAATTTTGCCATTGCTGTGGACTTGAATTTAGATGATTTGCTATTTAAATATGGCGTTCGAATAAACGGAAATTATATTCAAGATATCAATAGCGGTTTTTACCCTGTCGTCACTGGTAATTTTGGCGACAGACCCGATATCCGACTGATGCCCTGGCCTTTTTATCCCGTTATCAACAACTTTGCTAACCACCCGACGGTTCGTAATCTCGATGCAGTTTGGACACGTTTTGTTAGTAGTATGGATACCGTAAGAGCAGATGGAATTAAAAAGCATCCGCTATTGATGACTTCGCCATATACTCGAGTAATTACTGCACCAGCTCAGGTTCGAATTAACGATGTACGCGACCTTACTCCGAGTGATTTTCAAAGTGGAACAAAAGCTGTTGGCTATTTGCTTGAAGGCTCATTCAGTTCCCTTTTTAAAAATCGCTTTTTACCCGATTTGGTAGATACTACTGAGTTTAGAGGAGATGGTTTTCCAAGTCAAGTTTTGGTGGTGGCAGATGGAGATTTTGTGCGAAATGAAAAAAGTGTACAAACGAATCAGGCTTTCCCAGTAGGTTTCGATCCTTATGATAACCAACAATTTGCCAATGGCGATTTTATAATTAATGTATTGCAGTATATGCTCGATGAGCAAAATTTAATTTTGGCGCGCAACAAAACAGTACAAATACGCCCGCTAGATCGGGTGAAGGCCGAACAGGAAAAAACACTTTGGCAAGTATTGAACATAGCCCTCCCGCTGTTTTTCGTTTTGATTTTTGGTGTTGTTTGGCAATTATTTTATCGAGCAAAATATAGACGCTAATGGCACGCAAGAATAAAATATTGACTTTCATATTAGTGCTCTTGGTTTTTGCCAATATAATTTTCTGGCTTAATCCATTTTCATCAAATCAAAGCAATCAAGCCAACATGCAGTTTGCAGTTGCCGATACAGCCGCTATTACACACATTAGACTTACCAAAAATGACACAACGATAGTACTTTCTGAGCAAGAGGGAGTATGGAAGGTGGATGATAGATGGCCAATCGAAAAAAGCTGGGAAGTGAATTTGAAAGCGATTCTTTTGAGACAGCAGGTTAGAAGAACCTTGGGAGAAAGTGAAGTAGAATTGTTAAAAGATGAAGTGTCCAATTGGGTGAATGTAGAAGTTTATAATGGTGATGAGTTGATTCAGGCTTTCAAAGCTGGCGGGAATGCCACTCGAACCCAATCTTTGATAGAAGCGGGAGGTGAAATATACGCCACTTTTGTGCCCGGCTACGATAGCTACCTTACAAGTATTTATGAATTAGGGCCTTATGAATGGCGTGATCGAACATTGTATAGAGGTACCGAAGGTAGTTTGCGCACATTTACAGTCACAGCCATTAAGCAAGATTTGGCAAATTCATTTACAATAGCTTATGAAGCAGGCGCCTTTCGAAGTAAAGAAAATGGCGAATTGGATGAAGAAGAAATCAGGAATTTCATGAGAAACCTGAATGGTTTATATGCTGATGTTTGGGTGCCATACAATCAAAACGAAAAAGTACAACAATATTTGACTATGCCAATGGCTGAATTGACATTGGATGATTTATCAGAGGAAAAAAGTATTCAATTGAAGTTTTATGATTTGCCAGAAGATCCAAGGTTTTACTTAGGTGAAATTCTAGGTGAGGAAGATTACTTTTTGATAAGCAGACCAAGATTATTGCCCATTTTGCATGGACCCAGCAATTGATATATTGCTTATTTATTTGCTCGAAATCATGCTGAAAACATAAATTGAAAATCTCATTTGCAATAAACTGCTTATATTTTGATGTTTATTTTTAAATTTACCCATATTTGTTTCACACGAACCAAAAGCCATCAATAGATAATGAAGTTTATAGTATCATCAGTCGCGTTGCTTAAGCAATTGCAATCCATAAATGGTGTAATTACCACCAACCCAGTAGTTCCTATTCTTGAGAATTTCCTTTTCGAAATCGAAGACGGCCTTTTGACGGTAACAGCTTCTGATTTGCAAACTTCCATGACTACCCAAATGGGCGTGGAGGCAAAAGAAAACGGAAATATTGCAGTGCCTGCGCGAATTTTGATGGACACTCTCAAGAACTTACCAGAGCAGCCGGTAACATTTACTATAGACGATGAGACCTATAGCATTGAAATTAGCTCAGATAATGGTCGCTATAAATTGGCTGGTGAAAATGCCACTGATTTTCCGAAAGTGCCAAAAGTAGATAATGGCTTCAATGTGAAGCTATCTACCGATTTATTAGCTAGCGCAATTGGCAATACGATTTTCGCTACTAGCAATGATGAGCTTCGTCCAGCGATGACAGGTGTTTATGTAAATTTCTCTGATACCAACATAACCTTTGTAGCAACCGATGGGCATCGTCTTATCCGCTATCGCAGAGTAGATGTTACCTCAGATACCAATATGTCTATCATTATTCCTCGCAAAGCGCTGAATTTACTGAGAGCAACATTGCCAGCTGAAAATTTGGATGTAGATATGGAATTCAATGGCTCACATGCATTTTTCAGCTTTGGAAATATCCGCATGATTTGCCGATTGATAGATGAGCGTTTTCCAGATTACGAAAATGTAATACCAGGAGATAATAACAACCACATTATATTGGAAAAAGCTTCTTTCTTAAGTTCACTACGTCGTATTGCAATCTATGCGAATAAGACTACTCACCAAGTACGCTTAAAGATCACTGGTAGCGAAATGCAGATTTCGGCTGAAGATTTAGATTTTTCAAATGAAGCTCAAGAACGTATTAGCTGCGACCATACTGGCGAAGATATCCAAATCGGTTTCAACGCGAGATTCCTTGTGGAAATGCTAAACAACTTAGATTCTAAAGAAGTGAAACTTAGCTTGGGCAAACCAAATAGAGCAGGCTTAATTGTACCAACAACCAAAGACGATGCAGAAGACATTCTGATGCTCGTAATGCCTGTAATGCTTTCCAACTACGGATCATAAGAAAAAATATTTATACCAATCAACCTTCAAAAAGTCCCTTAATTGGGACTTTTTTTGTTTTACTTCCGATTTTCTGCTAATATGATAATCAATATGAAGGTGTAGTGTAGAAATGAATTTTGAAGCTTTTTTGCACAGTTCATAAATCAATCTAAATCCATATTTTCCATTACTATGATGAATACAATTAGGACATACGAGGAATATCAAGAAGCATATGATAAGAGCGTGAAAAACCCAGAAGGCTTTTGGAATGAAATAGCTGAAAGTTTTTATTGGAGAAAAAAATGGGATAAAACGCTTGAATGGGATTTCGAAGGGCCGAATGTAAAATGGTTCATCAATGGAAAATTCAATATCACCGAAAATTGTATCGATAGGCATTTAAAAACTCGTGGGAACAAGCTTGCATTGATTTGGGAGCCAAATGATCCTAAAGAGAAATATATCAGATTTACTTACAAAGAACTTCATGAGCGTGTTTGCCAAATCGCAAACGTGATGAAAAAGCATGGAGTCCAAAAGGGCGACAGAGTTTGCCTTTATATGCCGATGATTCCTGAGTTGGCTTTTTCTGTATTGGCTTGTGCTAGAATTGGCGCTATCCATTCAGTTGTATTTGCGGGTTTTTCAGCCCATGCCTTAGCAGATAGAATCCAAGATGCTGAAGCCAATTTCGTGTTCACCTCAGATGGATTGAATAGAGGCACAAAGCAAATTCCCGTAAAGCGGGTGGTAGATGAAGCACTGGAAAGATGCCCATCTGTGAAGAAAGTTATGGTAGTTGAAAGAGTTGGCTGGGCAGTGAATATGGTCGAAGGCAGAGACTTTTGGTTGCACGAAGAATTAGAGGGAATTAGCAAAGACTGTCCGGCAGAAATAATGGATACGGAGGATAATTTGTTTATTCTCTATACTTCTGGATCTACTGGCAAGCCAAAAGGAGTTGTTCACACTTGTGGTGGGTATATGGTTTATGCAGAATACTCTTTCCGAAATGTATTCCAATATGAAGAGAGCGATATATTCTGGTGTACGGCTGATGTAGGCTGGATTACAGGGCACACTTATCTGGTATATGGCCCTTTGTTGGCTGGAGCTACCACTGTGATGTTCGAAGGAGTGCCAAGCTATCCTGATCCAGGCAGATTCTGGCAAGTAGTAGATAAATGGGGTGTCAATATTTTCTACACGGCGCCAACAGCTATTCGCTCATTAATGGCAGCAGGCGAAGACCATGTGCTTTCGTATAGTTTGGATTCGCTCAAAACATTGGGAACAGTAGGCGAGCCTATAAATGAAGAAGCATGGAATTGGTACAACATAAATGTAGGAAAAGAGCAATGCCCGATTGTAGATACTTGGTGGCAAACTGAAACTGGAGGAATAATGATCACCTCACTCGCTGGAGTAACACCCCAAAAGCCTTGCCACGCCACCCTCCCGCTTCCTGGCATACAGCCTGTTTTATTAGATGCTGATGGGAAGGAAATTACCGAAAATGAGGTTGAAGGATATTTAGCTATGAAGTTTCCTTGGCCTTCACTTTTGCGCACCACTTGGGGCGATCATGAAAGATGTAAGTTGACTTATTTTAGCACTTATAAAAATTATTACTTCACAGGCGATGGTGCCAAAAGAAATGCCGAAGGCCAATATCGAATTATTGGACGTGTAGATGATGTGATAAATGTATCTGGTCACCGATTTGGAACCGCGGAAATTGAAAATGCCATCAACCAAAATAAGCATGTTGCAGAATCTGCAGTGGTCGGATATCCGCATGACATCAAAGGTCAGGGAATTTATGCTTTTGTGATCACTCGAGATAAGCCAAATTCTGAGGATAATTTGAGATCCGAAATTGTTCAAACTATTGTGGCTGAGATTGGTAAAATTGCTAAGCCGGATAAAATTCAATTTGTAAATGGCCTGCCAAAAACTCGATCGGGAAAAATAATGAGAAGAATTTTGCGCAAGATTGCTGAAGGAGAAACTAGTAGCTTAGGAGATACATCAACCTTGCTTGATCCGCTAATTGTAGATGAAATAATTGAAGGAGCAATAAAATAACGATTCGTTTACATGAGTAAGTTGTAACTAGGATTTAATTACCCGAATTTTGCGCCAAATTATTTTACAAATGAAAAACTTTAAGTCTATTGCCTTTTGCCTGTTATTGGCAGTAACAATTATTAGTTGTACTCAAGAAAAGGAACAAGAGCCAGAGAAAAATTTTCTTTTGCTTATTTCTTTTGATGGCTTCAAATATGATTACTTCGAAAGAGCTAATACCCCAAATTTTGACAAGTTTATAGCGGGAGGAGCAAAAGCTGATGGCTTGATTCCAGTTTTTCCTACCAAAACATTTCCTAACCATTATTCTATCGTAACTGGACTTTACCCTGAAAATTCGGGTATTGTATCCAACACCATGTACGATAAAGAAATAGACAAATATTACAGAATAGGTGATAGGGAAGCCGTAGAAAATCCTGCTTGGTATCAAGGTGAGCCAATTTGGAATACCGCCGAAAGACAAGGGCTGACTGCTGGAACATTATTTTGGGTAGGGTCCGAAGCTCCGATTAATGATAAATATGCTACCTATTGGAAAATATACGATACCAATATGGACGAAAGAGCTAGAATAGATACAGTTGTCAATTGGTTTACCCAAACAGATAAGCCAAATGTTGATTTTGCTACACTGTATTTTTCTGAAGTAGATACTCAAGGTCATGGCAGAGGTCCAAATGCTGATTCAGTAAATGTGTATATAGAGCAGGCAGATGAATTGCTTGGATACTTGGTGGATAGACTAGAAGAAAAGGGCATTTATGACCGTACAAACATTGTGATTGTTAGCGATCATGGAATGTCTGAATTGTCAGCTGATAGAGTCGTTTTAATTGATCAGATAATTGATGTTACTAGAGTACAAATGGTGGATTGGACGCCAGTTTCTATGATTAATTTCACGGATAGTACCTATAAGGATGAGGCCATTGCAAAGCTTAAAGAAGCTGAGAAAGAAAATGGAAACTTTCGAGTATTTACCAAAGAGGAAATTCCGGATTACTGGCACGTTAAAAATCATCCGCGAACGACAGACTTAATAGTAGTAGCAGATAATGGTTGGCAAATAACTAGTCGTAATAGGCTCAACTTTTTTATTCAAGGACTTCCTGCTGGTACGCATGGTTTTGATAACCAAGAAAAAGATATGCAAGGTATATTTTTAGCTCATGGGCCAAATATTGCAGAAGGCACCAAAATTGAAGCATTCGAAAATGTGCATATTTATGAAATGATGTGTGAGCTTTTGGGTATTGAACCAGCGAAGAATGACGGCAATATTGAGATATTAAAATCAATTTTAAGATAGTAAACTTTTGACTTGAAATATTGCTATTTCAACACAATTAGACTTTGGTATTCAACACATAACCGTATCCAGAATGATTGAATTCTGGCATGTTTTTCCTTAGCATTCAATGGAAAGAAGTGAATATGATGAAGCGAATTATGGTGGAGCCTGAGAGGTGATTGAAGATTGATGAGAGATTAACTTACAATCTCTCAATCTTTGCTCCTAGTGCTTGCAATCTTTTATCAATATGTTGGTAGCCACGATCAATTTGCTCCACATTGTCGATAATAGATTCGCCTTTGGCACTTAATGCCGCAATGAGCAATGCGACACCAGCTCTAATATCTGGACTACTCATTCTGATGCCTTTCAGATCATATTTACGGTCTAGCCCAATAACGGTAGCTCTATGTGGATCGCACAAAATAATTTGAGCGCCCATATCAATTAGCTTATCTACAAAGAAAAGTCTGCTTTCGAACATTTTCTGATGTACGAGCAAAGTGCCTCTTGCTTGTGTTGCAACCACCAAAACAATACTTAATAAATCTGGCGTAAAGCCTGGCCATATTGCATCGGAAATGGTCAGGATGGAGCCATCAATATAGGTTTCGATCTCGTAGCTGTCTTGAGCTGGAATATGAATATCATCGCCAATAATTTCCATCTTAATACCAAGCTGCTGGAATTTCAATGGAATTAATCCAAGGTGTTCAACACCGGCATTTTTGATGGTGATAGCAGATTGTGTCATTGCAGCTAGCCCAATAAAACTACCAACCTCAATCATATCAGGCAACATCGTATGTTCTGTTCCAGAAAGTGAATCAACACCTTCAATAGTCAATAGATTAGAGCCAACACCCGAAATCTGAGCCCCCATGCGATTAAGCATTTTGCATAACTGCTGTAAATAGGGTTCACAAGCGGCATTGTAAATAGTAGTAGTACCTTTGGCCATTACTGCCGCCATCACAATATTGGCAGTACCAGTAACGGAAGCTTCATCAAGTAGCATATAGCAGCCTTTCAAATCGGACCCATCGATGTAATACATACTTGAGTCAGATTCGTAGCGGAATTTTGCGCCTAATTTCTGGAAACCAATAAAGTGAGTATCTAGCCTGCGACGACCGATTTTGTCTCCACCAGGCTTAGGAGCTTTGCCTCTACCAAAGCGAGCCAACAATGGGCCTAATATCATTATGGAGCCTCTTAGTGATGAGGCTTGTTTTTCAAATTCAGCAGAATCGAGATAATCAAGATTTACATCTGATGCGGTAAATCGAAAAGTCTCTTCAGATAATTGTTCCACTTTCACGCCCATGTCTTTGAGCAGCTCTATGAGCTTAATTACATCACGGATTGCGGGAATACGGTGAATGGTTACTGGCTCAGAAGTGAGCAATACTGCGCAGATAATCTGGAGAGCTTCGTTTTTTGCCCCTTGAGGCGTGATTTCTCCACTAAGCTTTAGCCCTCCGGCTACCTTGAATGAACCCATTTAGTTTCTTCTTTTTTTGTAATGCGGCTTGCTGCCACGTCCTTTTTGATTTCTGTTACGCATGTTTTGTGGAGTTCCTCCCGCTTCTTTTTCTTGGTTGCGCTCTCTTATGTTCGAATCGAAGAGATTTTCAGCTCTTACTCTTTCCAAATCAATTTCGAGTTTGCCTCCAGACATTTCCTTTATGTTTTTCACAATCACACTATCATCGATATTGTCCTTGTTCCAAGTGCTGTAAAATGTCTTCATCAATTTACCTAAGTAAATAACGGCAGCATCAATCTCTTCTGGATCTTCCAACTCCATTGCTCTTTTTATCAGCAACTCCACGCTTTTGCCGTAGTGCTTATAACGAATGTTGGTAGCAGGATATTCTACCCTTTGAGGTCTCTTTTTTAAGAGTGTTGCTTCAGGGTTTGGAAATGGCGCATCTACATCTAATTCGAAATTAGACATGATATAAATGTCGTCCCAAAGCTTTTGCTCATATTCAGGATAATCCTGTACCGTTGGCGCAACTTGTTTCATCAAGCTTACCAAGGTATAAGCCAAACGAGTTCTTACATCGCGATCTGGCTCTTCTTTAATAAAGCTTACTATATTATGGATATTTCTGCCGTACTCTCTCAGAGTAATATTAATGCGGCTCGTATTGTATTCGTGCATCTAATATGTAATTAATGGGGAATTCGGATTCCTGTGGTTCAATTATCAATTATCCGAAGCTTTGCAAAGCTAAGTAATAATGTTTTCTCTCCAAAATGATCAAAACTAACCTTTGCTTTTCTGTTTGCTCCTTCTACTTGCATTTGGATTACAGAGCCTTCGCCAAATTTAGGATGCTCCACCCGCATTCCTTCTTTCAGACTTGATGTATCCGATGCCACAAAATCATCAGCGGGTTTTATGCCTTTAGGAGGTACAGAGCGGGAGGTTGTTCGCAATGGCATTTTTGGTAATGAACTCACTAAGTTTTTTGCATAATGGCTACTGCGCATAGCTGGTTCTCTACTGCTGTATAGTTTGTCTACTTTTATATATTGTCCATCTATTTCCTCCAAAAAGCGGCTTGGGTCACAGTTTTTCAAATTACCAAAACGATAACGGCTCAGAGCATAGGTCAAACTCAATTTTTGCTTGGCGCGAGTAATAGCTACATAAAAAAGCCTTCGTTCTTCTTCCAAATCGGCACGGCTGCTTAGCATCATTTGAGATGGAAAAAGTTCTTCTTCCATGCCAACTACATATACATGATTAAACTCCAAGCCTTTGGCCATATGGATGGTCATTAGCGTCACTTTATCTTGATCCTCGTCTTTATCTTCATCTACACTAGATACCAACGCGATTTCTTGCAGAAAGGCCGTCAAATCTTTGTTTTCGGTTTCTGGATTGTCCACAAATTCCTTAATTGAGTTTAGGAGTTCCTGTACGTTTTCATAGCGATTTAGCCCTTCGACTGTGCGATCCGAATAGAGTTCTTTTAGAATGCTCGAACCCTTGGCTATTTCCATTGATGCTTCATAAGCATCTTTTTCGCGAACTTCCACCATAAAACTCTTGATCATCACAGCAAAATCTTCCACAGCATTTGCCGCTCTGCCCGTAAGAAACTGGCGAATATTACAAAGGACTTCCCACAGTGATAATCCATGATCATCTGCCGCCACGATTATCTTATCTACAGTAGTATCACCAATTCCTCTTTTAGGATAATTGATTATTCGCCTCAGCGCTTGCTCATCATTTTGGTTGATGGTGAATCGCAAATAGGATATCAAATCTTTGATTTCTCTACGTTGATAAAACGAAAGCCCACCAATAATTTTATACTTAATACTCAACTTCCGTAGTGCTTCTTCCAAAGCTCTGGATTGGCTATTAGTACGATATAGTATTGCAAAATCTGTATTGCGTAAATTCTTTTGAGCCTTTTCTTCAAATATCGAAGTTGCCACCAATCGACCTTCTTCATTGTCACTGGCAGCTTTGATAAGCGAAATGTGGTCGCCATTATCATTGGCCGTCCAAACATTTTTCTGTAGCTGAGCTTTATTTTTCCCAATTACGGAATTGGCTGCATTTACAATTGTTTGAGTCGATCGATAGTTTTGTTCAAGCTTAATGATTTTCAGCTCTGGAAAATCCTTCTCGAAGTTCAGAATATTGCGAATGTCGGCACCTCTAAAAGCATATATACTCTGAGCATCATCGCCAACAACACAAATATTACGATGCACAGCCGCAAGTCTTTTGGTAATTAGGTATTGGCTAAGGTTGGTATCCTGAAACTCATCCACCATCACATATTCGAATCGATGTTGGTATTTGTGCAATATTTCGGGATGCCTTTTGAATAGCAAATTGGTGTTGAAAAGCAAATCATCAAAGTCCATCGCGCCAGCTTTGAAGCAACGCTCAGTGTAGGCCTTGTAAATATGAACTGTCTCGGGCCTATTGGTCATGGCATCATTTTCCATCAGCTCGGCATTAGCCATATATTGCTGCCAGCCTATCAAGTTGTTTTTAGCAGAGGATATTCTGCCAAAAACTGAATTTTTCTTGTAAGCCTTATCGTCCAGTCCTTTTTCTTTGATGATAGTATGAATAAGCGATTTGGAATCGTCTGCATCGTAAATAGTAAAATTGCTCGGATAGCCAAGCAAATGCCCTTCTGATCTTAAAAGTCTTGCGAAAACGGAGTGAAAGGTGCCCATCCAAAGACTCTTAGCATCGCCACCAACCATAGCTTGGATTCGGTGGCGCATTTCTCCTGCGGCTTTATTGGTAAATGTAAGTGCCAACACTTTGAATGGATCAACATTTTTTGCTTTGAGGAGATAAGCTATTCTATAAGTTAAAACACGAGTTTTGCCAGAGCCTGCACCTGCAATAATCATTGTAGGCCCATCAGTGTGGATTACTCCTTCTCTTTGAGGAGGATTCAATTCATCGAGAAAATCAATCGCTTCATTCATACCGTTGCAAGTTAATCAATACAGAGTTTACAGCGTAAGGATGAGCCTTTTTTTGGCGGGAGGAGGTGGATTATTCCACAATTTTAATTTGAGTTACTACAAATTTACGCTATTTGAAATTCAACATCACCCAAGTTTCACTTCAAAATCTCAGCGAAATACTTCTCATAAGCCTTCACGGTATTTTCCAATGAGAAATCTACCAAAGCGGTATGTTTGCCTTTGAGGGCAAGTTTATTTCTTAGAGTTGGGTTTTGGTATAGGAGGCTAATAGCACTGGCGAGTTCCTTGATATTTCCTTCTTGGAATAGCAGGCCGTTTACCTCCCGCTTTATCAAATCTGGATTGCCGGCAGCGTCTGTGGCGATAACAGGAATGCCCAGAGCCATTGCTTCAAGCAGCGATTGTGACAATCCTTCCATATTCGAAGCCAATATTTTTATGTCAAATAACGGGTAATAATTCAGTATTTCATTAGCGCCAATTTCTCCCTCGAAAAACACTTGATGTTTTGCAGGCAATTTCTCCAGCCATTTTTCTAGATCAGCTTCTTTTCTTATTCCAACAAAAATCATTTTCACTGGAAATTCAACAAAAGCCAATGCTTGCAATATTTGCTCTTGTTGTTTGCGTCTAGAAACACAGCCAATCACAAAGTCATTTTCTTTGATTTCAAATTTATTCCTGAGATTTTCAGTTTGAATAGGATCCAGATTTTGATATTTCTCTATTGGCGTACCATTATTGATCACTTTTATTTTTTTGGGGTCAAGTCCCATCTTTTGAAGGCCATCTGCCACTCCATTGCTCACGGCTACAAATCCATCAGCGCCTCTGTTGTATAAGAAGTTTTGCAAGAATCCACCCATACTCAATGGTCGCTGCCTTCGAGTATGGATAATCTTTACTGGGAGTTTATATCGCCATTTGGCAAATATGGATGTATATCGATCCCAACTACTTTGAGCGTTGATAAGTTGGATACTATATTTTTTTACAGCGAATTTTATCTGCTGCATATTTTGAAAGTCAATTTTGCCAGAGAAAGTCATGGCTATAAGATTGACCTTGCTACCTTCGAGCATTTGATATATAAGGCTTTCTTTGCGGCAACCAAGGTAGATTTGATGTCCCTTTTCGGCAAGTGCTTTGGCCAGCATAGCTATGGAATTGGTGCTGCCCGCCATGTCGCCTTGGTAGGTCAGAAACAAAATTTTGAGAGAAGGCATGGCGTAAAAATAACCATAATTGATACAGAAGGTATAATATTATGTGAAAGCAAACTGAAATTAAGTTTGCGGATAGTAATTGTTTAGTATTTTTGGAAATCTTATGTCGGAACAAGAAAAGCCTATTCTATCAAAAGTTGAGAAACAGCGCATATTCGAGAACGAATTTATGCCGCATATCAATAGCATGTACAATTTTGCGTACAGGCTTACTTTTGACGAAGACGACGCCAAGGATTTGGTGCAGGATACTTATTTGAAGGCATTCCGATTTATCACCTCTTTTCAGGCCGGAACTAATGCAAAAGCGTGGTTGTTCCGAATTTTGAAAAACAGCTTTATCAATGACTTCCGTAAAAAGAGTAAGCAACCTTCAAAAGTAGATTATCAGGAGGTTGAGAACTTTTACAACTCTGACGATGTAGATGAAGCAATCACCACAGATTTGCGCGTAGAAACCGTGCAGGATATGATTGGTGATGAAGTTGCCATAGCACTTAATGCACTAGACGTAGATTTCAGAACAGTAATAATTCTTTGCGACCTTGAGGGGTTCACTTACGAGGAAATGGCCAAAATATTGGACATCCCAATTGGTACCGTACGCTCCAGATTACACAGGGCTAGAAACTTGCTAAAAGAGAAATTGAAATCTTATGCTAAAACAATGGGTTATAAATAAAACGTAATTATGGGTTTACATTTTACAAAGTGGTTTCAGTGGTCGAGGGGAAAGCATGAAAAGCCATGTCCTGATAGAGAAGAATGCCTGAAAGCACTTCAGCTTTATATCGATGGCGAAGCTGATATGGAGTTGGAAGGAAAGCTGAAACTAAAGCTTGAGAAATGTATGTGTTGTATCGAAAACTACAACTTAGACAGAAGCATTAAAGAAGCGATTAAAACAAAGCTAGAAACCAAATGCTGCCCTGAAGAACTGGCGAATTCCATTCGAATAAAGATCAAAGAAAGCGTCTGATAGTTTCGGATTTTTCTTAAACCCAAGCCTCTTACATTATGCCGGAAGGAAAAGCCTTCATATTCGCCGCACCTTCTGGGTCGGGAAAAACAACCATCGTAAAGCATTTATTGGAAGCCTTTCCTACACTAGGATTTTCCATTTCGGCTAGTACTCGCGATCGACGCGGGAGGATGGAGCAAAATGGCAAAGATTATTATTTCCTCAGCAAAGACGAATTCAAACAAAAAATTGATCGGGATGAATTTGTGGAATGGGAGGAAGTGTACGAAGGAAATTATTACGGTACTCTCAAATCTGAAATAGAGCGAATTTGGTCTGAAGGCCGCCATGTGATATTTGACGTGGATGTAAAAGGAGCCCTCAACCTCAAGAAGTACTTTGGCGACAAAGCGCTGGCAGTTTTCGTGAAAGTGCCATCAATGGAAGTTTTGAAAGAGCGACTTACCGATCGTGGAACCGAATCGCCTGAGAGCTTGTCGAGGAGAATTTATAAAGCCGAGTTTGAAATGGGCTTTGCCAATAAATTCGATGTAATTTTACTCAATGACGATCTGGAAAGTTCAGTAAATCGTGCCAAGCAATTGGTAGAAGACTTCCTCAAAAAATGAAAGTAGGCCTTTTTTTTGGTTCTTTCAATCCCATTCACGTTGGGCACCTGATTATCGCAAATGTGATATTAGAGGAAGCCAAATTGGATGAGCTGTGGTTTGTAGTTTCTCCGCAGAATCCCTTCAAAGCAAGTAAGCAATTGGCACATGAATTTGATAGACTTCGAATGGTGGAGCTGGCCATCGAGGATCACTGGAAATTTCGTGCAAGTGATATTGAATTCCACATGCCTAGACCGAGTTATACAAGTGATACCCTAGCATGGCTTAGCGACCGATATCCAAATCATCACTTCCAAGTAATAATGGGAGAGGATAATCTGGTAAATTTCCCTCAATGGAAGAACCATGAAACCATCCTCAATCAGTATGGGCTAATTGTATACCCCCGCCCAGGTTCTAAAAAATCAGAGTTGCTGGAACATCCCAATGTCCATAGAGTGGAGTCCCCTCAATTCAATATCTCAGCAACGTTTATCCGTAAACTATTTAAGAAAAACCGCAGTCCAAAATATCTATTGCCAAATTCGGTAATTGATTATATTGTGGGAAAAGGGTTATACAATTAAGCTAAATTTTGTTTTCTCAGTATTTTCCTCCCGCTTTTGAATATTACCGATTTGGAAATAATCAATATCCATAGCTGAAATAGCTTGGGCAAAAAAGCACAAAAAAAGGTGCCCTTAAGAGGCACCCATTTGATATTTATTTAGACAGGTTTTTAAACAGTCATAATTTCAGCTTCTTTCTTAGTGTAGGCTTCATCGCATTTTCCGATAAACTTATCAGTAAGTTGCTGCACGGTATCTTCTGCTCTTTTCACATCATCTTCAGAAGCACCTTCTTTTTGCAATTTTCGCAAAGATTCATTTGTGTCTTTACGGATATTTCTAATGCTAATTTTGCCATTCTCAGTTTCCATTTTAGCCTGTTTGGCTAGTTGCTTTCTTCTGTCCTCAGTAAGCGGTGGAATGTTTAGACGAATGACCTCTCCGTCGTTTTGTGGGCTTAAGCCTAAATCAGAATTAATAATTGCTCTTTCGATTTCGCTCAACAAGGATTTTTCCCAAGGCTTGATCAATACTGTACGTGCATCGGGCACAGTAACAGATGACGCTTGATTTAGGGCAGTAGTTACGCCATAGTAATTGACGGTGAGTCCATCGAGCATTGAAGGTGATGCCTTGCCAGCTCTGATTTTACCAAGCTCCAAAGATGTATGCTGAACTGCTTTTTCCATGAGCTCTTTTGCTTCATCCAAAAATAATTGAATCTCTTCCATGATTTTCTATTATGCGGTTATGAGCGTTCCAATTTCTTCGCCCAGTATAAGTTTCTTTAGATTTCCCGATTTGTTCATATCAAAAACGATGATCGGTAGATTGTTTTCATGACAAAGAGTAAATGCCGTCATGTCCATTACGTTGAGGCCTTTTTCATATACTTCTTGAAATGAAATATTAGAGTATTTTATTGCGCTTGGGTCTTTTTCTGGATCGGCGCTATATACTCCATCAACTCTAGTGCCTTTTAATACAGCATCAGCTTCTATTTCAATCGCTCGCAAACTAGCAGCTGAATCTGTAGTGAAATACGGGTTGCCAATGCCAGCTCCAAAAATAACAATTCGCCCTTTTTCTAAATGTCTTACAGCTCTGCGTCTAATAAAGGGCTCACAAACTTGTTCCATTTTGATGCCTGCCATTAATCTGGTGAACATGCCATGTTTTTCGAGTGAACTTTGAATAGCCATTGAGTTGATAACTGTAGCCAACATGCCCATGTAATCTCCCTGTACTCTATCAATTCCACTTTTCTCAGCATCTACACCTCGGAAGATATTTCCACCGCCAATGACAATAGCGATTTCGATTCCGAGATCTTTAATCTCTTTGATTTCTTGGGCATATTGCTCAAGTCTTTGTGGGTCAATGCCGAACTGTCTTGTTCCCATCAGGGCTTCACCACTTAGCTTGAGCAAAATTCTTTTGTATTTCATATAAGGGGTAAATATAAAAGGTATGTGGGTTTATTTGTTAGTTTTCGAATTCAATTAGGATTTGATTTTTCTCAACGCTGTCTCCTTTTTTCACAATTATGGCCTTGACTACACCTTCACCTGGAGATTTGATTACATTTTCCATTTTCATTGCTTCCAATACCAATAGCTGATCTCCTTTGGCTACATTGTCGCCTGGAGCTACTTTTATATCCAGAATAAGACCCGGCATTGGAGCTTTCATTTTGCTTAGTTGTTGAGAATTGACTGCACTTAGTCCCATCTTATCTAGAAGCAGATCAAATTTGTCTTTTAGGGCAACTTCAAGGATTTGACCGTTAATCTTTAAAGAAACTAATTTTTCCTCCCGCTTTATTTCAACTACTTCGGCATTGTAAGAGACATTGTTTAATAGTATGTGGAAATGTCTATCTGAAATTCGAGATATATCCCAAGGGAAGTCTTTGTCTTCTATGGTGAAATTAGAGTCATCTCTTTGAACGCGGTATGATTTCTTGTCTATAGTTGCTTGATATTCCATAATAGGGTTGATAGGTTCAAAAAAATATTAAGGGTAAAATTAAGATGGATGATTGAAAATACTATTGTAATGGAGTATAGAATATCGAAATTTCGAGAAATTAGGCAGATGTTGAAAACTAAATGAAAGAAAGGGAGATATTTTATTTGAAAAATTTGATTAAACGAAAATTGCCATTAATTTTGCACTTCCTTTCTCAAAAGGCCTAGTTCGAAAGAGGTTTGAGAGGAAGAATTTGGGGAGATACCAAAGCGGCCAACTGGGACGGACTGTAAATCCGTTGTCTTATGACTTCGTAGGTTCGAATCCTACTCTCCCCACAACTCGAAAGAGTTTAATGTTATAAAAAGCGGGTGTAGCTCAGCTGGTAGAGCGGCAGCCTTCCAAGCTGCAGGTCGCGGGTTCGAACCTCGTCGCCCGCTCTTTTTATATAAGCGGATTGCGGGTAACCCATGATACTTACCGGTTCCCGAGTAGTTGGTGTAAGCCGATGTAGCTCAGAGGTAGAGTACTTCCTTGGTAAGGAAGGGGTCACGGGTTCAATTCCCGTCATCGGCTCAAGGCATTGAGAAATTTAAAAACGAATAATTTTTCATCTAAACTGAGACTTTTCAAATATGGCTAAAGAAAACTTTGACCGTTCCAAACCACACGTAAATATTGGAACAATTGGTCACGTTGATCACGGAAAAACTACATTAACAGCTGCAATTACAAAAGTGTTGGCTGAAAAAGGTTTTGCTCAAATGCGCGATTTCTCTTCAATTGACAATGCTCCTGAAGAGAAGGAAAGAGGTATTACTATTAATACATCACACGTTGAGTACACTACTGCTAACCGTCACTATGCACACGTTGACTGTCCAGGTCACGCGGATTATGTAAAGAACATGGTTACTGGTGCTGCTCAAATGGATGGTGCAATCTTAGTGGTTGCAGCTACTGATGGCCCAATGCCACAAACTAGAGAGCACATACTTCTTGCTCGTCAGGTTGGTGTACCAGCTCTTGTTGTGTTTATGAACAAAGTTGACCTTGTGGATGATCCTGAGCTTCTTGAGCTTGTTGAAATGGAAATCCGTGAACTTCTTTCATTCTATGACTTCCCAGGTGATGATATTCCTGTAATTCAAGGTTCTGCTCTTGGCGCGCTTAATGGCGAAGCTGAGTGGGTAGAAAAAGTAGTTGAATTAATGGAAGCTGTTGATAACTTTATTCCTCTTCCAGAGCGTCTAGTTGATCTTCCTTTCCTAATGCCTGTAGAAGACGTGTTCTCGATCACTGGTCGTGGTACAGTTGCTACTGGTAGAATCGAAAGAGGTATCGTTAACTCTGGTGAAGGTGTTGATATCTTAGGTATGGGTGCTGAAAACCTTAAATCTACTGTTACGGGAGTTGAAATGTTCCGTAAGATATTAGATAGAGGTGAAGCTGGTGATAATGTAGGTCTATTGCTTCGTGGTATTGAGAAATCAATGATTCGTCGTGGTATGGTTATTTGTAAGCCAGGTTCTGTTAAGCCTCACGATCACTTCAAAGCTGAAGTTTACGTACTTTCAAAAGAAGAAGGTGGACGTCACACTCCATTCTTTAACAAATACCGTCCTCAGTTCTACTTCCGTACAACAGATGTAACTGGCGAAATCAAACTTCCTGAAGGAGTTGAAATGGTAATGCCAGGTGATAACGTAACTATTGAAGTTAACCTTTTGAGCCCAATTGCAATGGAAAAAGGTCTTCGTTTTGCGATTCGCGAAGGTGGACGTACAGTAGGTGCAGGTCAGGTAACTGAAATCCTATAATATAAAATCAAATTAAACGGCGCGTTTCTGAGTAATTTCGGAAACGCGCTTGTTTATTACTTGAAATTCACTAATTTTGCAGTCCTTTTGGCTGTATACGGGTGTAGCTCAATTGGTAGAGTAGTGGTCTCCAAAACCATTGGCTGGGAGTTCGAGTCTCTCCACCCGTGCTAAGATTGATAATTTATCACTATGGTAAAACTAACAGATTTTATAATGGGCTCAATTGATGAGCTTAAGAATAAGGTGACATGGCCTGACTATAATAGCCTACAAAGTAGTGCAGCTTTAGTTTTGGTTGCTTCTCTTATCATATCACTAATTATTGGAGTGATGGATTTGGGATTCGAAAATGTTATGTCTTGGTTTTACCGTAACTTCTAAAATTATTTAGCTGGAATGAGTGAAACTAACTGGTATGTAGTAAGAGTAGTAAGTGGCCAAGAAAAGAAAGCAAAGACTTATCTTGAAAATGAAATTGCTCGTCAATCATTGGAAGAATTCATTCCGCAGGTAATGATACCATCGGAAAAGGTATATGAAATGCGTAACGGAAAAAAACGTGTACGTGAAAAAAACTTTTTCCCTGGTTATATGATGGTCCAAGCGGACCTCACACATGGTGAAGCTTACCACACTGTTACAAGTATTCCTGGTATCATTGGCTTCCTTGGTTCGGGCACTGGAACTTCAAAGACTCCCGTTGCTTTACGCCAAAATGAGATAAACAGGATTTTCGGTAAGGTTGATGAAATAGATGAAGAAGAAGTGACACATAGCACGCCGTTTATCGTAGGAGAATCGGTTAAAGTTATGGATGGGCCATTTAGTGGGTTTACGGGAACTGTGGAAGAAGTCTTCCATGAGAAGCGTAAACTAAACGTAATGGTTAAAATCTTCGGCAGGAACACACCTGTTGAACTTAATTACATGCAAGTAGAAAAAGTTGACTAGCAGATGGCTAAAGAAATAACTGGATATTTGAAATTACAGGTTAAGGGTGGCCAAGCCAACCCTGCGCCTCCGATTGGTCCTGCCTTGGGTTCGAAAGGATTGAACATTATGGAATTCTGTAAGCAGTTCAATGCAAGAACCCAAGAAAAGATGGGTCAAGTTTGCCCTGTTTTGGTAACCATCTATTCTGACAAGAGTTTTGAATTTGTTGTAAAAACTCCTCCAGCTGCTGTTTTGGTTCTTGAGGCTGCTAAAGCTAAAAAAGGATCAGAAGAGCCGAACAGAAAAAAGGTGGGTAGTATCACATGGGATCAGGTAAAAACAATCGCTGAGACGAAAATGCCTGATTTAAATGCCTTCAAAATTGAATCTGCCATGAAAATGGTAGCTGGTACAGCCCGTAGTTTAGGTATCACCGTAACAGGTGCTGCACCTTGGGACAATTAAATAAGAAGAAATAATGGGTAAGCTAACAAAAAACAGAAAAGCTGCACTAGAAAAATACAACCCTTCCCAGGCCTATTCGCTGGAAGAGGCCGCTTCCCTGGTGAAGGAAATTACCAATACTAAATTTGATTCATCTGTAGATATTGACATTCGTTTGGGTGTTGATCCTCGTAAAGCTGATCAAATGGTAAGAGGTGTTGTAGCATTGCCACATGGTACTGGTCGCGAAGTTCGTGTATTAGTATTGTGTACGCCTGACAAGGAAGAAGAGGCAAAGCAAGCAGGTGCTGATCACGTAGGGCTTGACGACTATATTGCTAAAATTGAAGGCGGATGGACTGATATCGATGTTATCATTACCATGCCTACAGTAATGGCAAAAGTTGGTAAGCTTGGTAGGGTTTTAGGTCCAAGAGGTCTAATGCCAAATCCGAAAGCCGGTACTGTAACACTGGATGTCGCAAAGGCTGTACAGGAAGTAAAATCTGGTAAAATTGATTTTAAAGTGGACAAGTTCGGAATTATTCATGCCAGCATTGGTAGAGTTTCTTTCGGCCCTGAGCAAATCAAGAAAAATGCTGAAGAAATGATTTTAACTATTTCAAGGTTAAAGCCTGCTTCATCAAAAGGAACTTACTTCCGTAGTATTTCATTGTCTAGCACAATGAGTCCGGGAATTAATATTGATAAGAACGGTATCCCAGGAGTGTAATCATGACGAAAGAAGAAAAAGCTGCGATAATTGAAGGCCTGGTAGAAAAGTTCCAGTCAAATGGACATTTCTATATTACCGATGCGGGTGGTCTTTCAGTAGCAAAAATCAATAACTTCCGCAAAATGTGTTTTGACAAAGGAGTGGAGTATAAAGTGTATAAAAACACTTTAATCGCCAAAGCTTTGGAACAAATGGACACAGATTATACAGATTTTTCTGATAAGGTATTAAAAGGTTTTTCAGGTGTTATTTTCTCTCAGGAGAATGGTAAGCTTCCTGCTCAAATCTTAATCGATTATCGTAAAAAGTCTGGTAAAGATAAGCCTTTGTTGAAAGGTGCCTCTATTGATAGAGATGTATTTGTTGGTGATGACCAATTGAAGACACTTAGTCAGCTTAAGTCTAAACAAGAGCTTATTGGTGAAATCATTGGCCTATTACAATCTCCTGCAACTAATGTTATTTCTGCTCTTCAAAGCGGTAAGCATACGTTGGCAGGCTTAGTAAAAACCCTTTCTGAAAGGGAATCATAATTTTCGAAATCTTTTCTTTTATCCTAAAATAAATAATAAAATGGCAGATCTTAAAGCGTTCGCTGAACAGTTGGTAAATTTAACTGTGAAGGAAGTTAACGAGCTGGCAACTATTCTTAAAGACGAGTATGGTATTGAGCCTGCTGCTGCAGCTGCACCTGTAATGGTTGCTGGTGGTGGCGGAGACGCTCCTGTTGCTGAAGAAAAATCAACTTTTGATGTTATTCTTAAGTCTCCAGGTGGTGCTAAGCTTGCTATCGTTAAGCTTGTTAAAGATCTTACAGGTCTAGGCCTGAAAGAAGCTAAAGAATTAGTAGACGGCGCTCCAAAAGCGGTTAAAGAAGGCATAGCTAAAGACGAAGCAGAAGCCCTTAAAAAGCAACTGGAAGAAGCAGGAGCTGAAGTTGAGCTTAAATAACTAGCTTGTCTATTTGCCCCTCACACGGACAAATAAGGAATTTAGGCCTGGCATTTTCGTCAGGTCTTTTCCCGTTTATACACTATACAACCTTGCTTCCCTGATTAAAAGCCGTTTCGGCGGCTTCTAATTTTTCTTAACCCTTTAAATTTCAAAGCCTTGGCTAAGATAGTTCATAACAACAGGATCAGTTACTCTTCCATAGTAACGTCCTTGGATTACCCAGATTTTTTGGACATCCAGTTACAATCATTCAAAGATTTTTTTCAACTTGATACGCCTCCTGAGCAGAGAAATCAAGATGGTCTTTTCAAGGTTTTCTCTGAAAATTTTCCAATTTCAGATTCCAGAGAAAATTTTGTCTTGAGTTTCGTTGATTACACTGTTGATCCTCCCAAATACAATATTGATGAATGTATCGAAAGAGGTCTGACTTATTCTGTGCCGTTAAAAGCCAAGCTTAGGTTGGAATGTAATGATGCCGATCATGAAGATTTTCAAACAATTGAACAAGAGGTATTCTTGGGTAACATCCCATATATGTCTGCCAAAGGTTCATTTGTTATAAATGGAGCCGAAAGGGTAATTGTAAGTCAGCTACATAGGTCACCAGGGGTATTCTTTGCTCAAAGTAAGCATACCAACGGTACTAAATTGTATTCTGGTCGTATCATACCTTTCAAAGGTTCTTGGATTGAGTTTGCAACAGACGTGAACAACGTAATGTATGCTTACATTGATCGTAAAAAGAAATTCCCTGTTACCACTTTGCTTCGTGCAATTGGTTTCGGTACTGATAAAGAAATCCTTGATCTATTCGGCTTATCTGAAGAAGTTCCAGCTACTAAAAAGGATTTGAAAAAAGTAGTCGACCGTAAATTGGCTGCTAGGGTTTTGAAAAAATGGCAAGAAGACTTTGTCGATGAAGATACTGGAGAAGTTGTATCTATCGAAAGACACGAAGTGTTATTAGAAAGAGACTCAGTTCTTGCAGAAGAAGATATTGAAATGATTATCGATTCTGGTAACAGCTCCATTATTGTACATCGTAAAGATGTAAATATTGCTGATTACACAATCGTTTACAATACCCTACAAAAAGACAATAGTAACTCTGAGAAAGAAGCAGTAGAGCAAATCTATCGTCAGTTGAGAAATACTGATGCTCCTGATGAGCAAACTGCGCGTGATGTAATTCACAATCTATTCTTCAGTGATAAGCGTTACGATCTAGGTGAAGTTGGTAGATATAGAATTAACAAGAAGTTAGGTCTTGACATTGATTTCAATACGAAAGTATTGACTACACAGGATATTATTTCTATCGTCAAGTATTTGATTGGTCTTATCAACTCAAAAGCTGTAGTTGATGATATTGATCACCTTAGTAATAGAAGAGTTCGTACAGTAGGTGAGCAACTTTATTCTCAATTTGGTGTAGGTTTGGCTCGTATGGCTAGAACCATCAAAGAGAGAATGAATGTAAGAGATAATGAAGATTTCAAGCCGGTTGATTTGATCAACGCAAGAACCTTATCTTCAGTAATCAACTCATTCTTTGGAACTAACCAGTTATCTCAGTTTATGGATCAAACCAATCCACTTGCTGAGGTTACGCATAAGAGAAGAGTTTCTGCTCTAGGGCCAGGTGGTCTATCGAGAGAGCGTGCAGGTTTCGAAGTTCGAGATGTTCACTATACTCACTATGGTCGACTATGTACCATTGAGACTCCTGAAGGTCCAAATATTGGTCTAATTTCGTCTCTTTGCGTGCATGCGAAGGTAAATCACATGGGCTTTATCGAAACACCATACAGAAAATCTGAAGGTGGAAAAGTTTCTCATGATGTAACTTATCTTACTGCAGAAGAGGAAGATACTCATAATATTGCGCAAGCAAATGCGCCACTTGACAGTAATGGCAAGTTTATCAATGATAGGGTTAAAGCTCGTTTCGAAGGTGACTTCCCAATTGTTGAACCGAATGAAGTTACATTTATGGATGTCGCTCCGAATCAGATTGTTTCGGTGGCAGCCTCACTTATCCCATTCCTTGAGCACGATGATGCAAACAGAGCCTTGATGGGTTCAAACATGCAACGTCAAGCAGTTCCTTTATTAAGACCACAAGCTCCAATTGTAGGTACAGGTCTTGAAAGAAGAGCTGCTATTGACTCAAGAGCATTGATATTGGCTGAAGGTGATGGCGAAGTTGCATTTGTAGATGCTACTAAAATTGTTATCAGATATTATCTCAACGAAGATCAAAAATTGGTGAGTTTTGGTGCTGAGGAAAAGACTTATGAATTGACAAAATTCAGAAGAACTAACCAAGACACCTGCGTCAACTTGAGACCAATTGTTCTTAAAGGAGATAAAGTATCCAAAGGACAACCGCTATGCGAAGGTTATGCAACTGAGGATGGTGAGCTTGCATTAGGTAGGAATCTAATGGTCGCATTCATGCCATGGCAAGGTTACAACTTTGAGGATGCAATTGTAATCTCCGAGAATGTTGTTCGTAATGATGTATTCACTTCAATACATATTGATGAATATGAACTTGAAGTAAGAGATACTAAGCGTGGTGAAGAAGAACTAACATCTGAAATACCAAACGTAAGCGAAGAGGCAGTAAGAAACCTTGACGAAAATGGTATAATCAGAATTGGTGCTGAAGTGCGGGAGGGTGATATCCTTATTGGTAAAATCACACCAAAAGGTGAATCTGATCCAACTCCTGAAGAAAAGCTACTTCGTGCAATCTTTGGTGATAAAGCTGGTGATGTGAAGGATGCTTCAATGAAAGTACCACCTTCTATTCGTGGTGTCATTATTAACACTAAGTTGTTCTCTCGTCCTAAAAAGGATAAAGATCAACGAGCGAAAGCTAAAGAAGAAGTTAAAGTACTACTTCAGAAATACGAGAAAGATCTTTCTAAGTTGAAGGAGCAAATGATTGAAAAAGTAATCGTGCTTCTTAATGGAAAGACATCTTTGGGTGTTCGTCACAAATTCAATGACGAGGTGATGAGCAAGGGAGTTAAATTCAACGAAAAGAATATACGTGAGAATTTATTCCCAGAGAGAAATCCTTATAGAGATGAAACCAATTATGCAGTACAAGCAGAAGTAAACCTTATAGGTGATCTTCTTTTGGATAATTGGACAAGCGATGAGAAGACCAATGAAATGGTTGCTCAGATCGTTAAAAATTATATAAATGCCCGAAACGAAATTACTGGTATTTTCAAACGCGATAGGTTTACACTAGAAGTTGGTGATGAATTACCAGCTGGTATTGTAAAACTAGCTAAAGTATATCTTGCTAAGAAGCGTAAGCTGAAAGTTGGTGATAAAATGGCTGGTCGTCACGGTAACAAAGGTGTGGTTGCTAAAATTGTCCGGGAGGAAGATATGCCATTCTTAGATGATGGTACTCCGGTAGATATTGTATTGAACCCACTTGGTGTACCTTCAAGGATGAATATTGGCCAGATATATGAAACCGTACTTGGTTGGGCTGGCTTGAAGCTTGGAAGAAAATATGCTACTCCTATATTCGATGGAGCTTCTGAAAAAGAAGTTGTAAGTGAACTACAGGAAGCTGGACTACCTGAATTCGGGCGTACATATCTTAACGATGGACTTACAGGTGATAAATTCCACCAAAAAGTTACCGTTGGGGTTATTTATGTGATCAAACTAGGTCACTTAGTCGATGACAAAATGCACGCTCGTTCAATCGGACCATACTCATTAATTACTCAACAGCCGCTTGGTGGTAAAGCACAATTCGGTGGTCAGAGATTTGGTGAAATGGAAGTTTGGGCTCTTGAAGCTTTTGGTGCTTCTCACGTATTACAAGAAATTCTAACAGTGAAATCTGATGATGTAATTGGTAGAGCTAAAACGTATGAAGCAATTGTTAAAGGAGAGAATTTACCTAAACCTAATATCCCAGAATCCTTTAATGTACTTGTACATGAATTACGAGGCCTAGCCTTGGAAATCACAATGGATTAAGTTTAAAAGGGTATTAGAAATTCCGAAAGGAAAGGTTTTTAACATTTGAATTACAAAAACTATGGCTTTCAAAAGAAATAAGAAAATAAACAATGACTTTAATAGAGTCATCATAAGCCTTGCTTCACCAGAGTCAATTCTTGAAAGCTCTCATGGAGAGATTACACAGCCAGAAACTATCAATTACCGGACATATAAACCGGAAATGGGTGGTCTCTTCTGTGAGAGGATTTTCGGACCTGTGAAAGATTGGGAATGCCATTGCGGTAAATATAAGAGAATAAGATATAAGGGTATTATCTGTGACAGATGTGGTGTTGAGGTAACAGAGAAGAAGGTTCGTAGAGAAAGAATGGGTCATATCGAACTTGTAGTGCCAGTTGCACACATTTGGTATTTCCGTTCATTACCAAACAAAATTGGCTATCTTCTTGGTCTTCCAACTAAAAAGCTTGATCAAATTATCTATTACGAGCGCTATGTAGTAATACAGCCAGGTATCAAAGAAGAAGATGGTGTAAACTATCTAGACTTCCTTACCGAAGATGAATACTTGGACATCATGGACAAGTTGCCTAGCGAAAATCGTCAGTTAGATAATAAGGATCCTCAAAAATTCATCGCTAAGATGGGTGCTGAGGGTCTTGAAGATTTGCTTTCTCGTATTGATTTAGATACACTTTCCTATGATCTACGCCACGCTGCTTCTACTGAGACTTCTCAGCAGAGAAAAGCTGAAGCACTGAAAAGATTGAAAGTAGTTGAAGCATTCAGAGATGCACGAACTCGTATAGAGAACAAACCAGAATGGATGATTATCAAGATGGTTCCAGTAATTCCACCGGAATTGCGCCCACTTGTTCCTCTTGATGGCGGACGTTTCGCTACTTCCGATTTGAATGATCTTTACCGTAGAGTAATTATCAGAAATAATCGTTTGAAGAGACTAATTGATATCAAGGCTCCTGAAGTAATCCTCAGAAATGAGAAAAGAATGCTTCAAGAAGCTGTAGATTCTCTTTTTGATAACTCTAGAAAAGTAAATGCAGTAAGATCTGATGGTAACAGAGCGCTAAAATCTTTAAGTGATATGCTTAAAGGTAAACAAGGTCGTTTCCGTCAAAACTTGCTTGGTAAGAGGGTTGATTATTCTGGCCGTTCAGTTATTGTAATTGGACCAGAATTGAAACTTCATGAGTGTGGCCTTCCTAAGGATATGGCTGCTGAGCTATTCAAGCCTTTCGTTATTCGTAAGTTGATCGAAAGAGGAATTGTTAAGACTGTGAAATCAGCAAAGAAAATTGTTGATAGAAAAGATCCAGTAGTGTGGGATATTTTGGAGAATGTATTGAAAGGACATCCAGTTCTTCTAAACCGTGCTCCAACTCTACACAGATTAGGTATCCAAGCCTTCCAGCCAAAACTGATTGAAGGAAAAGCAATCCAGCTCCACCCGCTTGCCTGTACTGCATTCAACGCCGATTTTGATGGTGATCAAATGGCGGTACACGTACCACTGGGACATGAGGCTGTTTTGGAAGCATCTTTATTAATGCTTGCATCGCACAACATTCTAAACCCAGCGAATGGTGCCCCTATTACTGTACCTTCTCAGGATATGGTGTTGGGTCTCTATTATGTAACCAAAGGAAGAAAATCCACTCCAGAGTATAAAATCAAAGGAGAGGGAATGACTTTCTATGGTCCAGAGGAAGTGATTATAGCTATTAATGAAGGAAGTATATCTATTCACGCTCATATTAAGGTGCGTGTAGATGTGAGAAAGCAAAATGGTGAAATTGTAAATGAACTTATTGAAACGGTTGCGGGAAGAGTAATCTTCAATCAATTTGTTCCAAAAGAAGTAG
Organism: Peijinzhouia sedimentorum; assembly: GCF_049340005.1. Lineage (NCBI taxonomy): Bacteria > Pseudomonadati > Bacteroidota > Cytophagia > Cytophagales > Peijinzhouiaceae > Peijinzhouia > Peijinzhouia sedimentorum. The sequence continues at coordinate 329,792 of NZ_JBMPIY010000002.1, read as the reverse complement.
GATATATTGATGAGTTACTTACCAAAAAGAAATTACAAGTAATCATTGGTACCGTATTCAAAATTGCAGGTCAGGCTAAAACGGCAAACTTCTTAGATGATATCAAAACTCTAGGTTTCCAAATGGCCTATAAAGGCGGTCTTTCTATCGGTTTAGATGATATTAAGATTCCTGAAGTTAAAGAATCATTGATCGAAGAAGCTAAGGCCGAAGTAGAAGTAGTTTGGAATAACTACCTAATGGGTCTTATTACTGACAACGAAAGATACAACCAAGTTATTGATATTTGGACGCGTGTTAACTCTAAGATTACCAACACTCTAATGAAAGAGTTGGAGGAAGATCAAAGTGGGTTTAACTCAATCTATATGATGATGCACTCCGGAGCACGTGGTTCTAGAGAACAAATCCGTCAGCTAGGTGGTATGCGTGGTCTTATGGCTAAGCCACAGAAAAACCTTCAAGGTTCGGTAGGTGAAATTATTGAAAACCCAATTCTATCAAACTTTAAAGAAGGTCTTGATGTAATTGAGTATTTTATTTCTACTCACGGTGCACGTAAAGGTTTGGCTGATACAGCCCTTAAAACTGCGGATGCGGGTTACTTAACTCGTCGTCTAGTAGACGTTTCACAAGATGTTGTTATCAATGAAGATGACTGTGGTACCTTAAGAGGTCTTACTGTTTCAGCATTGAAAGACAATGAAGACGTAGTTGAGTCATTATTCGAAAGAATATTGGGTAGAGTATCGGTTCACGATGTTTTAGATCCGATTACTGATGAACTTATTGTGTCTGCTGGTGAAGAAATAAATGAAGAATTAGCTCAAATTATCGACGAAAGTAGCATCGAGGAAGTTGAAATTCGCTCTGTACTTACTTGTGAAACTAAGCGGGGGGTATGTGCTAAGTGTTACGGTCGTAATTTATCAACAGGATCTATGGTTCACATAGGTGAGGCTGTTGGTGTAATTGCTGCACAGTCTATTGGTGAGCCAGGTACTCAGCTTACACTTCGTACATTCCACGTTGGTGGTACAGCTTCCAACGTTGCTGTAGAGGCGACATTGAAAGCGAAATTTGATGGGATTGTTCAATTCGAGGAATTAAGAACTCTAGACACAACCAATAATGATGGTGATTCAGTCACTATCGTAATGGGCAGATCTGGTGAAATCAAGATAGTTGACGAAAAGTCTGGTAAGACTTTAGTTTCTAATCACGTTCCTTATGGAGCATTCCTTAAAGTGAAGGAAGGACAAAAAGTTGCTAAGAACGATGAACTTTGTAATTGGGATCCATATAATGCGGTAATCCTTTCTGAATTTGACGGTAAAATTGACTTCGATGCTATTGAGGAAGGTGTTACTTACAAAGAGGAATCAGATGAGCAAACAGGTCACAAAGAGAAAGTAATTATTGAGTCTAGAGATAGGACTAAAAATCCAGCACTTATCGTTGAAGGTAAAGATGAAACCAAAGGATATAATATTCCAGTTGGTGCTCACTTAGCTGTAGACAAAGGACAGAAAATTAAGGCAGGTCAAGTTCTTGTGAAAATACCAAGAATGATGAGCAAGTCTCGAGATATTACAGGAGGTCTTCCAAGAGTAACTGAATTGTTTGAGGCGAGAAATCCTTCAAACCCTGCAGTGGTTTCTGAAATTGATGGTGTTGTAACATATGGTACTATCAAGAGAGGTAATAGAGAAATCTATATTGAATCAAGAGATGGCGTTAAAAAGCGCTATATGGTGCCATTATCTAAGCACATTTTGGTTCAGGACAATGACTTTGTAAGAGCTGGACAACCACTTTCAGATGGAGCAATTACTCCTGCTGATATCTTATCGATCAAAGGTCCAACTGCAGTTCAAGAGTATGTTGTGAATGAGATCCAAGAAGTATACAGACTGCAAGGTGTGAAAATTAACGATAAGCACATTGAGTGTATCGTTCGCCAAATGATGCAGAAAGTAGAAATAATGGATGCAGGTGACACTAGCTTCTTGCCAGGACAGATTGTAGACAGGTTCTTGTTTAGAGAAGAAAATGATACAATTTTGGATAAGAAGGTTGTGATAGAAGCAGGTGATTCTGGTAAGATGAAGCCAGGTCAAATTGTAACAGCTAGAGAACTGAGAGACGAAAATTCAATGCTTAAGCGTAAGGATTTGAAAATTGTAGAGGTAAGAGGGGCTGAACCAGCTGTCTCAAAGCCAACACTACAAGGAATCACATCCGCTTCCTTAGGAACTGAAAGCTTTATCTCTGCTGCATCATTCCAAGAGACTACCAAAGTGCTTAGCGAAGCTTCTATTAGAGGTAAGGCTGATTATTTGAAAGGTCTCAAGGAGAATGTGATTGTAGGTCATTTAATTCCAGCAGGTAGTGGCTCAAGAGCTTACAGAAATCTAATTGTTGGTTCTCAAGAAGAATACGACAAATTGGTTGCGTCTAAAGAGACGTCTTCTGAAAAAAGTACAGTTGAAATTTAAATCGCCTCTAAATGGCAGATGATATAAAAGATAAAAGCAAGCAACAGGGCCAGATTAATATAGAACTACCAGAAGATATTTCTGAAGGTGTTTATAGTAATCTGGTTATGATTGCGCACTCTAATAGTGAATTTGTATTGGACTTTATTAGGCTAATGCCAGGGGTACCTAAAGCAAAGGTGAAAAGTAGAGTTGTAATAACTCCTGATCATGCAAAAAGGCTTTTGGCAGCACTTAAGGACAATATTAGAAAATATGAAGAGAGTTTTGGTCCCATCAAGCAAAATGATGAGGCACCAAAGTTTCCTTTAAATTTTGGAGGGACAATTGGTGAAGCGTAAAAAATCTATACTATACAATTTGTTTAGTTTCAGTATTTAATTACCTTTGCAGTCCCAATTTTGAACGTGAAATAGTTTAACGAATTTAATAAATGCCTACGATTCAACAGTTAGTAAGGAAGGGTAGGAAGAAACTTACTTCCAAGTCTAAGTCTCCTGCTTTGGATTCATGTCCTCAGCGCCGTGGTGTATGTACCAGAGTGTACACGACTACTCCTAAAAAGCCAAACTCAGCAATGAGAAAAGTGGCTAGGGTAAGATTGACAAATAGCAAAGAGGTCAATGCCTATATCCCAGGTGAAGGTCACAACCTTCAAGAGCACTCAATTGTGCTTATACGTGGTGGTAGGGTAAAAGATCTTCCAGGTGTACGTTATCACATCGTTCGTGGTGCATTAGATACGGCTGGTGTTAGTGGTCGTTTACAGTCCCGTTCAAAATATGGTGCAAAGCGTCCTAAACCAGGTCAAGCAGCAGCAACCGGTAAAAAAAAGTAAGATAAAATTATAGCTTACCTTAATAATGAGAAAAGCAAAACCTAAAAAGAGATACGTCCTCCCAGATCCTAAGTTCTCGGACGTAATGGTGACCAAGTTTGTCAACCATTTAATGTTGGATGGTAAAAAAAGTACCTCTGCAACAATTTTTTATGATGCCATTGAATTGGTTTCTAAAAGATCAGGTGAAGATGGGATTGAAGTGTGGAAAAAGGCTCTAGGTAATGTAATGCCTTCTGTGGAAGTAAAATCTCGCAGAGTGGGTGGAGCTACTTTCCAAGTGCCTCTTGAAGTTAGACCCGAAAGAAAAAGTAGCCTTGGAATGAAATGGCTTATTCTCTATTCTCGTAAAAGAGGAGAAAAAACCATGATGGAACGCCTTGCAGGTGAAATCATCGCAGCAGCTAAAGGTGAAGGCGCAGCTGTTAAAAAGAAAGAAGATACTCATAGAATGGCTGAAGCAAATAAGGCATTCTCTCACTTTAGATTTTAAATTGTAAATGGCTAAGAAAGATCTTCGGTATTTAAGAAACATCGGCATCATGGCTCACATTGATGCTGGGAAGACAACAACCTCAGAACGTATTCTTTTCTATACTGGACTTACGCACAAAATAGGTGAGGTTCATGATGGTGGAGCTACGATGGATTGGATGGAGCAGGAGCAAGAAAGAGGTATTACAATTACTTCAGCTGCAACTACTACATTTTGGAAATATCCAACTACTCAGGGGCAACCAAATGACGAGACAAAGGATTATAAAATCAATTTGATTGATACTCCAGGTCACGTTGATTTTACTGTAGAAGTTGAACGTTCTTTGCGTGTTCTTGATGGTGCTGTTGCATTATTTTGTGCAGTTTCTGGTGTTGAACCTCAGTCTGAAACGGTTTGGAGACAGGCTGATAAATACCATGTGCCACGTATTTGTTTTGTAAATAAAATGGATCGTTCTGGCGCTGATTTTTTCAATGCTGTTAAAGAAATAAAAGAAAAGCTAGGAGCTACTCCAGTTCCTTTGCAAATACCAATTGGTGCTGAAGATACCTTTAGAGGTGTGGTTGATCTAATCACTAATAAAGCACTAATCTGGAATGAAGAAGATCAGGGCATGACTTATAAAGTTATTGATATCCCTGAAGATATTGTAGATACTGTAAGAGAGTATCGTCAAGAATTGATTGAAAGAGTAGCTTCTTATGATGATGCTCTTCTAGAGAAGTTCTTTGAAGATGAGAACTCAATTACTGAGGAGGAAATGAGAGCTGCAATTCGTAAAGCAGTAATCAATATGGACTTCTCTCCAGTTTTGTGTGGTTCAGCATTTAAAAACAAAGGTGTTCAAGCCTTGCTTGATGCTGTTTGTTCTTTCTTGCCATCGCCTATGGATTTGCCTCCTGTTGTGGGACTAAATCCTGATACAGACCAAGAAGTTACTAGAAAACCAGATGTTGATGAGCCATTCGCTGCATTAGCTTTTAAAATTGCTACTGATCCATTTGTTGGTCGCTTAGCTTTTATAAGAGTGTATTCAGGTAAACTCGATTCTGGTAGCTATATACACAATATGCGTACTGGAAAGAAAGAGAGAATATCTCGTCTTCTTCAAATGCATTCCAATAAGCAAAATCCTATTGACAGAGTAGAAGCAGGTGATATCTGCGCCGGTATCGGATTCAAGGATATTAAAACTGGGGATACTTTAGTCGAAGAAAAGCATAAGATTATTCTTGAATCAATGACTTTCCCAGAACCAGTTATTGGTTATGCTATTGAGCCAAAAACTCAGGCTGACGTAGATAAGTTGGGTATGGCAATCTCTAAACTTGTTGAAGAAGATCCTACACTTAGAGTTGAGACTGACCATGAGACTGGTCAAACGGTTCTAAGAGGTATGGGTGAACTTCACCTTGAGATTATAATCGATCGTTTGAAGAGAGAATTCAAGGTTGAAATTAATCAGGGTGCACCACAAGTTGCATACAAAGAAGCTATTACTAAGACTGTTGAACATAAAGAAGTTTATAAGAAGCAGTCTGGTGGTAAAGGTAAATTTGCTGATATTGTTTTTGAACTTGGTCCAAAAGATGCAGATTACGATAAGTCAGGTTTACAATTTGTGAATAATATTGTTGGTGGTGTAATTCCAAAAGAATTTATCCAACCTATACAAAAGGGTTTTGAATCAGCAATGGTTAATGGACCTTTGGCCGGATTCCCAGTGCAGGAAATGAAAGTAAGATTGTATCATGGTAGTTTCCACGATGTCGATTCTGATTCACTTTCATTTGAGCTAGCTGCTCGTATTGGCTTTAAAGAAGCTGCGAAAAAAGCTGGACCTGTGTTGCTAGAACCAATTATGGCGGTTGAAGTAATCACTCCAGATGAATATACTGGTCCAGTTACTGGTGACTTAAATAAGAGAAGAGGTTTGATGAAAGGTATGGATACAAAAGGTGGAGCGCAAGTTGTAAAAGCTGATGTACCTCTTTCAGAACTTTTCGGATACGTTACCGATTTGAGAACTATCTCATCAGGTAGAGCTTCGGCTTCTTTGACATTCTCTCATTACGATCCAGTTCCGACTAATATTGCTGAGCAAGTTATTTTGAAGTTTAAAGGTGAGTCGGCTAAATAATTCAGGACATGACACAGAAAATTAGAATCAAATTAAAATCATATGATCACAGCTTGATCGACAAATCAGCTGAAAAGATTGTACGTGCAGTAAAAACTACTGGTGCTGTTATTAGCGGACCGATTCCACTTCCAACAGAAAAGGAAATCTTTACTGTCTTGAAATCACCTCACGTTAACAAAAAAGCTAGAGAGCAGTTTCAGATGTGTACTTACAAAAGATTGGTGGATATTTATTCATATTCAGCCAAAACTGTTGATGCATTAATGAAACTTGAATTGCCAAGTGGAGTTGATGTTGAAATAAAAGTTTGACGAAAAATTCTTATGAGAATAAGGGCCAATACGTTAAGATTATTGGTCCTTATTTTTTTGCCCGAGAGTAACGAAAATAGTTGCTTGAGGTTTTGTAAAGGCGTAAAATATTCATAACTTTGCAGTCCTTTCGCAGAAACACTAGCAAATTGATAGTTAGCGATTTATAAAAACTAAGACAAAATGTCTGGAATAATAGGTAGAAAAATAGGAATGACTAGCATCTTTGGTGCCGATGGACGTAATGTTCCATGCACAGTTATAGAGGCTGGTCCTTGTGTAGTAACACAAGTAAAGAACATGAGCAAGGACGGCTATAATGCTGTTCAAATGGGTTTTGGTGAGCGTAAAGAGAAAAACACTCCAAAGCCTTTGAAGGGACATTTTGCTAAGGCAAATACAACACCCTTATCTAAAGTTGTTGAATTTCGTGACTTCCGTGAGGAGTTTGAAGGACAGATTAAGATAGGTGATGTTGTTACGCTTGAGAGTGTCTTTAAAGAAGGTGACTTCTTGGATGCAATTGGTACTTCTAAGGGTAAAGGATTCCAAGGTGTAGTAAAGAGACACGGTTTTGCAGGTGTTGGTCAGGCTACGCACGGTCAGCACAATCGCTTAAGAGCACCTGGTTCTATTGGTAATGCTTCGTATGCTTCAAGAGTAATGAAGGGTATGCGTATGGCAGGTCAAACTGGTAATGCTCGCGTTAAGGTTATCAACCTTCGTGTTCTAAAAATAGTACCTGAGCAGAATTTACTCGTTGTGAGTGGCTCTATCCCAGGTGCAAAGAATTCATTTGTCATTCTTGAGAAATAGTATCATGGAATTGTCCGTAATAAAAAGCACTGGAGAAGATACTGGACGCAAAATTACTTTGCCGGAAGAGATTTTCTCAATAGATCCAAATGATCACGTAATTTACCTTGATGTGAAAAGTTACTTGGCTAATCAAAGACAAGGGACGCATAAAGCTAAAGAGCGTAACGAAATTGCTGGATCTACCAGAAAGATTAAAAAACAAAAGGGTACTGGTACAGCAAGAGCTGGTAGTATTAAAAATCCTTTGTTTAGAGGCGGCGGTCGTATTTTCGGCCCTGTACCACGCGATTATTCTTTTAAGGTCAATAAGAAGACCAAGAAATTAGCGCGTAAGTCAGCCTTGTCATATAAAGTAAAAGATAACGGTCTTGTTGTTTTAGAAGATTTCAACTTCGATAAACCAAGTACAAAAGCATATTTGAACCTATTAGGAGCTCTTTCTTTAAATGGGAAAAAGACTTTAATGGTTCTTCCTGAAAACAATAAGAATGTTGTTTTGTCAGGTAGAAACATCAAAGATGCTAAAGTTACCACAGCTTCTGATATTAATACTTATGATTTGCTAAACGCAGATTTTGTAGTCTTAAGTGAAGGTTCAGTAAGCATAATTGAAAACCTTTTGAAGTAAGAAGCTATGATACTTAAAAGACCATTGGTTACAGAAAAAGTCTCAGCTCTAAATGAAAGTGGAGTTTACGGATTTGTTGTTGAGAAAACAGCAAACAAAGTTGAGATTAAGAAAGCTATAGAGCAGCTCTATGGTGTAACTGTCGAAGGTATCCGTACTATGAGATACCAAGGAAAAAGTAAAACCAGACAAACCAAAAGTAAGATAATTGCTGGAAGGACTCCTTCTTTCAAAAAGGCTTATGTAAAGGTTAAAGAAGGTGATGTAATTGATTTTTATAGCGGCGTTTAATTTTTGAGTCTCAATGGGTACTAAAAAACTAAGACCAATGACTCCAGGGCAACGATTTAGAGTTGCCCCTGACTTTAAGGAAGTAACAGCTTCTACACCGGAGAAATCTTTATTGGTTTCTCTTAAGAGGTCTGGAGGAAGAAATAATTCTGGTAAAATGACCATGCGCTACATGGGTGGCGGTCATAAAAAGAAACTAAGACTTATCGATTTTAAGAGGAATAAGACTAATGTTCCTGCAGTTGTTCAATCGGTTGAGTATGATCCAAATAGATCTGCTCGTATTGCTTTGCTTTATTACGCTGATGGTGAAAAAGCATATATAATTGCTCCTGAAGGACTTAAAGTTGGTCAAACAGTTATTTCTGGTGAAGGTGCTGCTCCTGAAGTAGGTAATTCACTACCAATGGCTAATATACCTCTTGGTACTATAATTCATAATATAGAATTGAAGCCTGGTAAAGGTGCTTCTATGGCTCGTAGTGCAGGTACATACGCACAATTAGTCGCAAGAGATGGTAAGTATGTAACCCTCAAATTACCTTCTGGTGAAATGAGATTGGTACTTTCAACTTGCGTTGCTACAGTTGGTGCTGTTTCTAATTCAGATCACATGAACGTAAGTTTAGGTAAAGCTGGTAGAAATAGATGGTTGGGTAGAAGACCAAGAACAAGAGGTGTTGCAATGAACCCTGTAGATCACCCAATGGGTGGTGGTGAAGGCCGTTCTTCTGGTGGACATCCACGTTCTAGAAAAGGACTTTACGCTAAAGGCAAGAAAACTCGTACTCCTAAGAAGTACTCTAACAATTTAATCGTTAGTAAGAGGAAAAAATAATGGCAAGATCACTAAAAAAAGGACCCTATATTGACTTTCGCCTTGATCAAAAGGTAGTTAATATGAATGAGTCAGGCAAGAAGTCTGTAATCAAGACTTGGTCACGTAGATCCATGGTTTCTCCAGATTTTGTGGGTCATACTTTCGCTGTACATAATGGGAATAAGTTCATCCCTGTTTATGTAACAGAAAATATGGTAGGACACAAAATGGGTGAGTTTGCACCTACTAGGAATTTCAGAGGCCACGTTGGGAAAAAAGATAAAGGTAAAAGATAAGAGATGGAAGCAAGAGCTATACTCAAGGATATTCCTACCTCTCCTCGTAAAATGAGGTTAGTTGTGGATTTAATAAGAGGTCAAAAAGTAAACAATGCTTTAAGCATTTTGAAATTTGATTCTAAAATAGGTTCACAGTACGTTGAAAAGCTTCTTTTATCAGCTATTGCCAACTGGCAGTCTAAGCATGATGATGTGAAACTTGAAGATGCTGACCTTTTTGTGAAGGAAGTAAGAGTTGACGGTGGAAGAATGTTGAAAAGACTTCGTCCTGCTCCACAAGGTAGAGCACACCGTATTCGCAAGCGTTCTAACCACGTTACAATCGTGGTAGCTAACGCCGCTGCTAATGTTATTGAAAACGAAGAGAATTAATTAAGATAACAGGTCAATAAATAATGGGACAAAAAGTTAACCCGATTGGACTAAGACTTGGAATAGTTAGAGGATGGGACTCGAGCTGGTTCGGAGGAAAAGATTTTTCTGACAAGCTAGTTGAAGATCATAAAATAAGAAATTACCTCTCTGCTAGAATTCCTAAAGGTGGTATAAGTAAGGTTGTAATTGAAAGAACCTTAAAGCGTATTACACTAACCATTCACACTGCCAGACCAGGTGTTGTTATTGGTAAAGGAGGATCTGAAGTCGACAAGATTAAGGAGGAGTTGAAGAAGCTAACTGGAAAAGATGTCCAAATAAACATTTTTGAAATTAAGCGTCCTGAACTTGATGCGAAATTAGTTGGTGAAGCAATCGCTCAACAACTTGAGGCTAGAATTTCTTTCCGTAGAGCTCTTAAACAAGCTATTGCTTCCGCAATGCGTGTTGGTGCTCAAGGAATCAAAGTCAAAGCTTCGGGTAGATTGGGTGGAGCTGAGATGGCTAGATCAGAGCAATACAAAGAAGGTCGTATTCCTCTTCACACGTTAAGAGCTGATATTGATTATGCTCTTAGTGAAGCTCATACAGTGTATGGCAAAATAGGAATCAAAGTGTGGATATTTAAGGGTGAAGTCTTTGGTAAAAGAGATTTGTCTCCAAATATTGGCATGGGTAGTAATGAACCTCGCGGTGGTGCTCCTGGAGCGGGAGGTAATAGAAGAAAGCGTGGAGCAGACGCACCTCGCAGAAGTAAAAGAAAATAGCTTTTGGCGATAAATTAATATAGAAGATGTTACAGCCTAAAAGAACAAAATTTAGAAAGCAGCAAAAAGGTAGAATTAAAGGTATAGCCCAAAGAGGTCATACTCTATCCTTCGGCAACTTTGGTATTAAGTCGCTAGAGCCGGCTTGGATTACAAGTCGCCAAATTGAAGCTGCTAGGATTGCCGTTACACGTGCAATGAAGAGAGAAGGTAAAGTTTGGATTCGTATTTTTCCAGATAAGCCTATCACAAAGAAGCCTGCTGAGGTAAGGATGGGTAAAGGTAAAGGTGCTCCTGAATATTGGGTAGCAGTAATTAAACCTGGAACCATAATATTTGAATCATCTGGAGTAAGCTTAGAATTGGCTCAAGAGGCATTACGCCTTGCTGCTCAAAAGTTACCAGTGAGAACTAAGTTTGTGACAAGTAGAGATTATCAGGGTTAAGGTCATGAAGAACGCAGAAATTATATCATTAAGTCAGGAAGAATTGGCTGAAAAAATAGCTGTTGAAGTTGAAAATCTACAGAAGCTTAAATTCGCTCACGCTATTTCTCCTTTGGAAAACCCTATGAAAATAAGGGAAGCTAAAAAGCTTATTGCCAGGCTTAAGACGGAAGAAACGTCAAGAAACCTTTCAAATTAAACGACAATGGAGTCAAGAAATCTGAGAAAAGAAAGAATCGGAAAGGTAATAAGCAACAAGATGGAGAAAAGCATCACTGTTGCTATTTCCCGCAGGGTAAAGCACCCAATGTATGGTAAGTTTATCGGTAAAACGACCAAATTTATGGCTCATGACGACAACAATGAGGCTAATATTGGTGATACTGTTAAAATCATGGAAACTAGGCCATTGAGCAAGAATAAAAGGTGGAGATTGGTTTCAATTATTGAAAGGGCTAAATAACAATGATCCAGCAAGAAAGTAGACTATCAGTAGCAGATAATAGCGGTGCTAAAACTGTACTTTGTATAAGAGTATTAGGTGGCACGCGTAGAAGATACGCTAGTATTGGCGATAAAATCGTCGTTACCGTTAAAACTGCCCTTTCTTCTAGCAATATGAAGAAAGGTACGGTTTCTAAAGCCGTGGTTGTAAGAACCAAAAAAGAGATTAGAAGAAAAGATGGCTCATATATTCGCTTCGAGGATAATGCAGCTGTTTTACTTAATAATAATGATGAGCCTCGCGGAACTCGTATTTTCGGGCCAGTGGCTCGTGAATTGCGTGAAAAGCAATTTATGAAGATAGTTTCTTTGGCTCCTGAAGTTTTATAATAATGGAAAGAAAGCAAAATAAACAGCCTAAACTAAATATTCGTAAAGGAGATACTGTCAAAGTAATCACTGGAAACGATAAAGGTAAATCTGGGCAAGTTCTGCAGGTATTGCTTGAGAAACGTCAAGTATTGGTTGAAGGAATTCGTATGGTTACGAAACACGTGAAACCATCTGCTTCAAAACCTGAAGGTGGAATTCAAAAGAAAGAAGCCCCTATCCAAATCAGTAATGTGATGCTTGTTGACCCTGCTACAGGTGAAGCAACAAGAGTTGGTCGCAAGATGGATGATGCAGGTAAATTACAAAGGTATTCAAAGAAAACAGGGGAGGTTATCAAGAATGGCTAATCCAAGGCTAAAAGTAAAATACACTAGTGAAGTTGTTCCTATGCTTAAGGAACACTTTAATTATAAATCTGTAATGCAGGTACCTACGATTCAAAAGATCGTAATAAATAAAGGTATTGGTTTGGCAGTGTCAGATAAGAAAATGGTTGATGCTGGTGTTGAAGAGTTGACTTTGATCTCTGGTCAAAAGGCTGTTCCAACAATAGCAAAGAAATCTGTTTCAAACTTTAAGCTTCGTGAAGGCATGCCTATTGGAGCTAAAGTAACTTTACGTGGAGTGAAAATGTATGAGTTTTTAGATAGACTTGTATCTGTTGCCCTCCCGCGTGTTCGTGACTTCAAAGGGATAAATGATAAGGGTTTCGATGGCCGTGGTAATTATACATTAGGCGTAAAAGAGCAGATTATTTTCCCAGAGATTAGCATCGAAAAAGTAAATAGAATATCTGGTATGGATATTACAATTGTTACTAGTGCTAATACTGACGAAGAGAGCTTTGAATTGCTTAAGGCATTAGGAATGCCATTCGCATCAAAAAATAAAATTCAATAAACATGGCGAAAGAATCATTAAAGGCTAGAGAGCGCAAAAGAGCTAAACTTGTTGCCAAATATGCTGACAAACGTGCACAGTTAAAAGCTGCAGGTGATTACGAAGGGTTGGATAAACTTCCGAGAAATGCATCTCCAGTACGTTTACATAATCGTTGTAAGTTAACTGGTAGACCTCGTGGATACATGCGTAAGTTTGGTATCAATAGAGTTACCTTCAGGGAAATGGCCAGTGATGGTAAGATTCCTGGAATTACAAAGGCAAGTTGGTAAATTTTCCTTCGTTTGGTTTCAATACTCAATTAGTTTCTCTAAATTTGCAGGCCATTTTAAATTCGCCTTAAGTACATAATAGCAATGAGCGATCCAATAGCAGATTATCTTACAAGACTTCGTAATGCGATTAAAGCAAATCATCGCATTGTAGAGTTACCTGCTTCAAACTTGAAGAAGGAAATTACAAAGGTTTTGTATGAAAAAGGATATATTCAGAATTACAAGTTTGAAGACAGCCCAGTTCAGGGTTCAATCAAAATTGCATTGAAGTATAACCCTTCTACAAAACAGTCAGCAATCCAGAATTTAACTAGAATCAGCAAGCCTGGTTTGAGAAAATATTCTGGTAGCAGTGAAGTTCCTCGTGTTCTGAATGGTTTAGGTATAGCCATTCTTTCTACTTCTAAAGGCGTGATGTCTGATAAAGAAGCTAGAAAAATGAATATCGGTGGTGAAATTTTATGTTACGTCTACTAAAGTCCGACCAAAATGTCAAGGATAGGTAAGAAACCAATAAGTCTTCCAACGGGAGTAAGTGTTACAGTATCAGATAGCAATATCGTCACTGTTAAAGGTCCTAAGGGAGAATTGACTCAGGAGGTAAATCCTGATATCATCGTGAAACTTGAGGATGGAATGGTCGTTGTTGACCGTCCAACTGAACAAAAAAGACATAAAGCTCTACATGGGCTTTACAGATCTTTGATAAATAATATGGTGATAGGTACCAGTGAAGGGTACAAGAGAACATTAGAATTAGTTGGTGTAGGTTATAAAGCTACAGCTGCTAATAATATTCTAGAGTTAGCTCTTGGTTATTCACACAGTATCTATTTCTCCATTCCTGCTGAAATAAGCGTAGTTGCAGAAACTCCAAAAGGTAAAAACCCAACCATTACTCTAGAGGGTAGTGATAAGGAGCTTATCGGACAAGTAGCTGCTAAGATCAAAAATCTAAGACCTGTTGAGCCTTACAAAGGCAAAGGTGTACGTTTCGTAGGAGAATTTGTAAGACGTAAAGCTGGTAAAACTAGCGCTAAAAAATAATAAGTAATGGCTAAGAATAAACTAAGTAGAAGGTCACGAATTAGAAAGGGTATCAGAAAAAGAATTACTGGTAATTCTGGCAGACCTAGACTTTCTGTATTTCGTAGTAATACGGGAATTTATGCTCAACTTATTGATGATCTTACGGGTAACACATTAGCTGCAGTTTCATCTAGGGAGCTGGGTTTTGAGAAAAATGTGAATGTAGAGAAATCAAAAGAGGTAGGTAAGAAACTAGCTGAAAAAGCTCAAGGTGCTGGTATCTCTGCAGTTGTATTTGATAGAGGTGGTTACCTTTATCATGGTAATATAAAGGCCTTGGCAGATGGTGCTAGGGAAGGTGGTTTAAATTTCTAATTGAATTATTATGTACCAAAGCAATATTAAATCAGTTAAGGCCAGCGATATCGAGCTTAAAGAAAAGGTTGTAGCCATTAAGCGTGTAGCTAAAGTGGTAAAAGGTGGTAGAAGATTCAGCTTTTCAGCAATTGTAGTAGTTGGTGATGGTAATGGTGTTGTAGGTTATGGCTTAGGTAAAGCAAACGAAGTAACTGATGCTATTACTAAAGGTATCGATGATGCTAAGAAGAATCTTGTAAAGGTTCCTGTTTTGAAAGGAACTGTACCGCACGAATCCATTGGTAAATATTCTGGCGGATTAGTTCTAGTGAAACCCGCTGCTCCAGGTACTGGCGTAATAGCTGGTGGTGCGATGCGTGCTGTGCTTGAAAGTGCTGGTATTCATGATGTCCTTGCAAAATCTAAAGGATCTTCGAATCCGCACAATGTTGTAAAAGCTACTTTTGACGCTCTTACTAAAATGAAAGATCCATTTGCTGTAGCTCAGCAAAGAGGAGTTAAATTGTCTAAAGTATTCAACGGTTAATTCCATGGCTAGAGTAAAAATTACCCAAATCAAAAGTACTATTGATAGACCAAAGAAGCAGAAGCTAACTATTCAAGCTCTTGGTCTTGGTAAGATTAACAGAAGTGTAGATGTTGAGTTGACTCCCCAAATTGCTGGAATGATTAACAAAGTTGAACACCTCGTAACTGTAACTGAACTTTAATTATGAAACTTCATACATTAAAACCTGCAGAAGGTTCAATAAAAAATAGTAAGCGAATTGGTCGTGGACCTGGCTCTGGTAGAGGTGGTACTTCAACTCGTGGACATAAAGGTGCTAAATCAAGATCTGGTTATTCTAGAAAGCTTGGATTTGAAGGTGGTCAGATGCCACTTCAAAGAAGAGTGCCTAAATTTGGATTTAAAAATCCTAATAGAGTAGAATATAAAGCTGTGAACCTTGAGGCACTTGAGGCTTTAGCATCGAAATTAAATATAGCTGACATTACTGTTCAAGTTCTAATTGAAAATGGTATTGTCGGAAAAAGTGACCTCGTAAAAGTTCTAGGTCGTGGAGAGCTAACTGCAAAGATTAATGTGTCTGCACATAAATGTTCTGCAACAGCATCCCAAGCTATTGAAAAATTAGGAGGCACTGTAACTATTATTTCTGAATGAAACGGTTTTTCACCACCATACGAAACATTTTTGCAATAGAGGAACTAAGAACACGTATCTTCAACACGATTGCTTTATTAGCAATTTTTAGATTAGGTTCTTTTGTTGTATTGCCTGGAGTAGATCCAAATCTACTTACAGATGATGCGGGAGGATTTTTTGGACTTCTTGATACCTTCTTAGGTGGAGCCTTCTCTAGAGCCTCCATATTCGCATTAGGTATTATGCCATATATCTCCGCTTCAATTGTATTGCAATTGTTAACCGTGGCGGTGCCTTACTTCCAGAAACTTCAAAAAGAAGGTGAAACTGGTCGTAAGAAAATCACTCAATACACAAGAGTTCTTACTATTGTAATTACTCTTGCTCAAGGTTTTGGCTATTTGTCAACAGCAGTTCAGCCAGAAGCAATTCTTATTGATACTAGTTTCTTCTATTTCTCCTCACTTGTAATTTTGAGTGCTGGTACCATATTCTGTATGTGGTTAGGAGAAAGAATTACCGAAAGAGGTATAGGTAATGGTATTTCCATGCTTATTATGATCGGGATTATTTCTCGATTCCCAGGTAGTATTTTAGCGGAAGGTGCTTCAAAAGGATTTGGTGGTGGTTTAGCTTTAATTATTGAAGGTTTAATACTTTTTGCTGTTGTAATGTTCGTGGTAATGTTAACCCAAGCAACTCGTAAAATCCCAGTTCAATATGCGAAGCAGGTTGTAGGTAACAAAGTATATGGTGGACAAAGACAGTATATACCTCTTAAGGTGAATGCTTCTGGTGTAATGCCAATTATATTTGCTCAGTCTCTAATGTTCTTGCCAAGTACAGTGGCAAGTATCTGGGCTGATGATAGCGATACCGCTTCCTATATATTTACTACCTTCTCAAACTTTGAGTCTTGGCAGTATAATGTGTTGTTAGCATTTATGATTATCATATTCACATTTTTCTATACAGCAATCACTGTCAATCCAAACCAGATTTCTGAGGATATGAAGCGTAATGGTGGTTTTATTCCAGGGATCAAGCCAGGAAAACCTACCTCAAACTTTATTGATGATGTATTGACGAAGATTACTTTACCAGGTTCTATATTTCTAGCAATAGTTGCTGTATTACCTGCTATAGCTGTGATATTTGGTGTGACAAGGGAGTTTGCTCAATTTTATGGTGGTACTTCATTGCTAATCATGGTTGGTGTTGTATTAGACACCCTACAGCAAATTGAAAGCTATCTCCTAATGAGAAAATATGAAGGCTTGATGAAGTCTGGCAAATTAAGAGGTCGTTCACAAAATGTAGCCGTTGCCGGATGATTCATTTGAAGAGCTCAGAAGAGATTCAATTAATGCGTGAAAGCGCAGAGATTCTTGGAAAAGCTCATGGTGAAGTAGCCAAGTTGGTTGCTCCGGGTATTCAAACTGCTACTTTAGATAAAGTAGCAGAAGAATTTATAAGAGATTCAGGAGCCACAGGCTCTTTTAAAGGGTATCAGGGTTTTCCTGCTACACTTTGTATATCAGTGAACGAAGTCGTCGTTCATGGTTTTCCTGGGAAGTATGTTCTTAAAGAAGGTGATATTATCTCCGTTGATTGTGGTGTTTTCTATAAGGGCTTTCATAGTGATTGCGCCTATACTTACCCAATTGGAAATGTATCTCCTGAAATTAGTGCTTTATTAAAAGAGACGAAGGAATCCCTTTATCTTGGAATAGCCCAGGCGAAAGAAGGTAATAGAATCGGTGATATTGGTAACGCTATTCAGAGCCATGTTGAAAAGTTTGGCTATACTGTCGTTAGAGAACTCGTTGGACATGGAGTAGGTAAAAACTTACATGAGAGTCCTGAGGTTCCTAACTATGGAAAAAGAGGAAGCGGAACTAAATTGAAGAAGGGTTGTGTTATCGCCATCGAGCCAATGGTAAACCTAGGTACTAGGTTCATTTTTCAGGAAGCAGATGGCTGGACAATTAGAACGAAAGACCGAAAGGTTTCTGCTCACTTTGAACATACTGTAGCAGTAACTGAAAATGGTCCTGAGATCATAACAACTCATAAATACATTGAAGAGGTTTTAAAATTTTAGTATGGCCAAACAGTCATCAATAGAGCAAGACGGTACTATAGTTGAAGCATTATCTAATGCTATGTTTCGAGTTGAATTAGAGAATGGGCATCAAGTGATAGCACATATATCTGGTAAAATGAGAATGCACTACATTAAGATTCTTCCTGGAGACCGTGTTAAACTAGAAATGTCACCATACGATTTATCAAAAGGTAGAATTGTTTACCGATATAAGTAATCATGAAAGTAAAATCTTCCATCAAAAAGCGCAGCACCGAATGTAAGATCATTCGTAGAAAGGGCAAGCTGTACGTAATCAACAAGAAGAACCCTAAGTTTAAACAAAGACAAGGATAACTATGGCAAGGATTGCAGGCGTAGACATTCCGGATAAAAAAAGAGGCGAAATAGCTCTTACCTATATTTTTGGTATTGGGCGTAGTGCTGCACAGCAAATTTTGTCGAAAGCCGGTGTTGATAGTAACAAACAAGTAGCTGATTGGACTGATGAGGAATCAGTGGCAATACGTGCGGTAATTACTAATGAATTCAAAGTTGAAGGTGTATTGAAATCTGAAATTCAGATTAACATCAAAAGACTTATGGATATTGGTTGCTACCGTGGACTTAGACACCGTAAGAGTCTTCCACTAAGAGGACAGCGTACGAAAACTAATGCTCGTACTAGAAAAGGCAAGAGAAAAACTGTTGCTAATAAGAAGAAAGCGACTAAATAGTACTTATAAGCGATGAGTCAGAAAAGAAAAGATAAAGCGAAAAAGAGAGTTGTTGTTGTTGAGTCAATTGGTCAGGTACATATAAAATCTACCTTCAACAACATCATTATCTCCGTTACCAATAGCACAGGACAAGTTATTTCCTGGGCTTCAGCGGGTAAGATGGGTTTCAGAGGTTCTAAGAAGAACACTCCTTACGCTGCGCAAGTAGCTGCCCAAAACTGCTCCCAAACAGCTTTCGACCTAGGTTTACGCAAGGTAGAAGTTTTTGTAAAGGGACCAGGTGCCGGACGTGAGTCAGCCATCAGAACCATTCAGAATATTGGTATTGAAGTTACAATGATTAAAGATGTAACTCCACTTCCACATAATGGATGTCGTCCTCCAAAGAGAAGAAGAGTCTAATTCACTGTTAAGAATAAAAAGATAATATAATGGCTAGATATAGAGGCCCCAAGGCAAAAATATCAAGAAGATATGGAGAGCCAATTCTTGGTCCAAGTAAAGCTCTTCAAAAGAAAAGCTATCCTCCTGGACAGCATGGTAAAGGTCGCAGAAGAAAGCAATCTGAATATGCAGTACAGTTAATGGAAAAGCAAAAGGCTAAATACATCTACGGTGTTTTAGAAAGACAATTTGCTAATCTATTTGACAAGGCTTCCCGTAAAGATGGTATCACTGGTACTACTTTGTTACAGCTTCTTGAAGCTCGTCTTGACAATACAGTTTTCCGTCTAGGAATCGCTCCAACAAGAAGAGCAGCCAGACAATTGGTTTCACACAAACATATTACCGTAAATGGTGAACTTGTGAATATTCCATCTTACACTTTGAAAGAAGGTGATGTAGTTGGAGTAAGAGAAAAATCTAAATCTCTAGAGGCTATCTCTGATAGTTTAGCTGGTAGAGGTGGTAAAAGATATTCTTGGCTAGAGTGGGATGGAAAAGAGATGGTTGGTAAGTTTATTACCAAACCAACTAGGGATGATATCCCTGAAAACATTAAGGAGCAGCTAATTGTCGAGCTATACTCCAAGTAATAATTCTTTTGAATTTTTAAAATACTGACACATGTCTATTCTTGCTTTTCAAATGCCAGAGAAGGTAGTGATGGAAAAAGCCGATGATACCAAAGGCCTTTTCACATTTAAACCACTCGAAAAAGGTTATGGAACTACCATAGGTAATGCGCTAAGGAGAATTCTCCTTTCCTCTTTGGAGGGTTACGCAATTACTGGAATTTCTATTCCTGGTGTGCTTCATGAATTCTCCACTATAGAGGGAGTTGTTGAAGATGTAACTGAAATTATCCTAAACCTTAAAACTGTAAGGTTCAAAAAGGTTGACGATGCATTAGTTGATAACAAGATTCGTGTTCAAGTTAAAGATCAAAGTGTTTTTACTGCTGGTGATATCGCTAACTTTACGAATTCATTTGAAATACTGAATCCTGATGCAGTAATCTGCCATCTAGATGAGAACTCTTCATTTGAAATTGAATTGAATCTTGAGAAGGGTCGTGGTTATCTGCCTGCTGATGAAAATAAGCCAACAGAACAACTATTCGGTTATATCCCTATTGATGCTATCTTCACGCCTATCAAAAATGTGAAATATAGCGTTGAGAATACAAGGGTTGAACAGAAAACTGATTATGAAAAATTAATCATTGAAGTTGATACAGACGGTTCGATCCATCCGGAAGATGCTTTGAAAGGTGCTGCCGATATTCTGATTCATCACTTTAGATTATTTACGGATCAAGACATCACTATCGAGAAAGAGCCAACGGGTGAGCCTGATGTTGTAGATGAAGAATTATTGCATATGAGAAAGCTATTGAAGACTTCTCTAAGTGATCTTGATTTATCTGTTAGAGCTTACAACTGTCTAAAGGCAGCTGAGGTTAAAACTCTTGGCGATTTGGTTCGTCTTGAAATCTCAGATATGATGAAATTCAGAAATTTCGGTAAGAAGTCCCTTGCTGAGTTAGAGCAATTAGTTGCTGAAAAGAACCTAACTTTTGGAATGGATTTGAGTAAGTATAAACTTGAGGAAGACTAATATACCATGAGACACGGTAAGAAATTTAATCATTTAGGGAGAAAGACTGCACATAGACAAGCTATGCTGTCTAATATGGCAACCTCTCTTATAATAAGCAAAAGAATCTCCACTACGCTAGCAAAAGCAAAGGAGCTTAGAAAATACGTTGAGCCTCTTATAACGAAAGCAAAAGATAATACTACAAACTCTCGTAGAGTAGTATTTTCATATCTTCAGAATAAAGATTCAGTTACTGTTCTTTTTGATGAAGTAGCTGGAAAAATTGGTAGTAGACCAGGCGGTTACACTCGTATTTTGAAAACTGGCTCTAGATTAGGAGACAATGCTGAAATGGCAATCATTGAACTTGTTGATTACAATGAGGCTATGATGGCAGAATCTGCAGCTAAAACTAAAACTCGTCGTAGTAGAAGAGGTGGCAAATCCACAGCAACTGCAAAAACAGAAAAAGTGGAAGCTAAAGCAGATGTAGAAACAAAATCAGCTTCAGAAGAAACTGATACAACTGATACAACAGAAGAGAAAAAAGATTAATGTTTTCTCAACACATATTGAAAAAGGACTGGTTTTTAAATCAGTCCTTTTTTTATTTAAAATGATAGCCATATTTTTGAGTCAAATTTAAATTACATTATGTCTTATCCACTTCAATCAATCAACAGAAAACCTGCTTATTTACTTTTAGAAGATGGAAGCTTTTTCGAAGGTAAGAGTATAGGTAAAGAAGGTACTACTGGAGGCGAAATTTGCTTTAATACTGGTATGACCGGATACCAAGAAATTTATACTGACCCTTCTTACTTTGGTCAAATTGTAGTGAATACTACTTCTCACATAGGTAATTATGGCGTTGTTGAAGATGAACAAGAATCAAGTACTCCAAAAATTGCAGGACTTGTTGTAAGTGATTTCTCAATTACATTCAGTAGAAAGCAAGCAGACGAAAGTTTACAAGCATATTTAGATAAAAATAATGTTGTTGGTATTTCTGATATTGACACAAGGAAATTAGTGAAGCATATTCGTAGTAAAGGAGCTATGAATGCAATTATTTCGACCGAAATAAGTACACCTGAAGAACTTTTGAATGAATTGAAGAAAGTGCCATCTATGGATGGTTTAGAATTGTCTTCGATTGTGTCCACGAAAGAGGCGTATGAAGTTGGAAACCCAGAAGCAACATTTAAAATTGCAGCTTTAGATTTCGGTATTAAAACCAATATTCTTAGAAACTTCGTGGCGAGAGATTGTTTTGTGAAGGTTTTTCCTGCGAAAACCACTTTTGCTGAAATAGAGAAATGGAATCCTGATGGATATTTTCTTTCGAATGGTCCTGGAGACCCTGCAGTGATGGCTTATGCGGTGGATACTGTGAAAGAAATTTTGACTGCCGATAAACCAGTATTTGGAATTTGTTTAGGTCACCAAATTCTTGCCTTAGCATGTGGTTGTGGTACTTATAAAATGCACCATGGACACAGAGGCTTGAATCACCCAGTTAAAAACCATGTTTCAACATTAGGTGAAATTACTTCCCAAAACCATGGCTTTGTGGTTAATATGGAGGATGTGCTTAAATCTGATATTGTGGAATTAACTCACAGTCATTTGAATGATAATACTGTAGCAGGAATTAGGGTCAAAAACAAGAAAGCATTCTCAGTGCAATATCATCCTGAAAGCTCACCTGGGCCACATGATTCTCGTTACCTTTTTGATGAATTTATTGAATTACTAAAAAAATAAAATTTTTCTAATGAGTCTGATTGAATCAATACATGCCCGCCAAATATTAGATAGTAGAGGAAATCCAACTATTGAAGTGGATGTTGTGACTGCTGAAGGTTATGCAGGAAGAGCTGCTGTGCCTTCCGGCGCTTCTACTGGAGTGCATGAAGCAGTTGAGCTGCGTGATGGAGATTCCTCCCGCTTTATGGGTAAAGGTGTATTGAAGGCAATAGATAACGTGAATGGTCTAATCGCCGAAGAACTGATTGGCTTTTCTGTGCATGAGCAAAATTTGATTGATAAGATCATGCTCGAGTTAGACGGGACTGAGAATAAATCTAAACTTGGGGCCAATGCAATCCTTGCAGTTTCATTAGCTTCAGCGCGTGCTGCTGCTCAATCTTTAGGAATGCCATTGTATAGATATGTGGGTGGTGTAAGTGCCAACACGCTTCCAGTACCAATGATGAATATTTTGAATGGTGGCAGCCATGCAGATAATTCTATCGATTTTCAAGAATTTATGGTAATGCCCGTAAATGCTCCATCCTTTTCTGAATCTTTAAGAATGGGAACGGAAATATTTCACCATTTGAAAAGTGTTTTGAAGGCAAAAGGTCTTTCAACAAATGTTGGAGACGAAGGTGGTTTTGCACCAAATATTGCCTCAAATGTTGAAGCTATCGAAGTGGTGCTTATGGCCATTGAGAAAGCTGGCTACAGACCCGGCGAAGATGTTTTTATTGCGATGGATGCTGCAAGTTCTGAGTTTTACGATGCCACAAACAATGTTTACCATTTCAAAAAGTCCACTGGCGATAAGCTTACACCAAGTCAAATGGCGAGCTACTGGAAAGAATGGGTTGAGAAATATCCAATTATTTCTATCGAAGACGGAATGGCCGAAGATGACTGGGCTGGCTGGAAACTCCACACCGAGGCTATCGGCGATAAAGTTCAATTAGTTGGTGACGATTTATTTGTGACCAATGTGAAAAGACTCCAAAAAGGAATTGATGAGGGTATCGGTAATTCTATTCTAATTAAGGTGAACCAAATTGGAACCTTGACTGAAACGATTTCAGCTGTAAATCTAGCTAAACAGAATTCTTATACTTCTGTAATGTCCCATCGCTCTGGTGAAACGGAAGATTCTACCATTGCTGATTTAGCAGTAGCACTCAATACTGGACAAATTAAAACTGGTTCGGCTTCAAGATCAGATAGGATGGCAAAATACAATCAATTGCTCCGAATAGAAGAGGAATTAGGCGAAACAGCCTATTTTCCAGGTAAAAACTTTAGGTAATATGAGAGATTCCGGTTTTTGACCGGAATTTTTTTTATCTTTTCATCAACTATTAGATATTTTGAAAAAATTACCTTCCATATTTAAGAACTTCTACTTTCTGGCAAGTTTATCCTTCCTTATTTGGATAGCTTTTTTAGATGGGAATGACTTGATTTCTCAATTTAAGCTCAAATCTAAATTGAATAGCCTTGAAAATGAGAAGGAACATTATTCTCTTCAAATAGAACAAGTTAAGAAAGAAAGAGAAGCATTGTTCAATGATCCTGTCCTTTTAGAAAAATTTGCAAGAGAAAGGTATTTTATGAAGAAACCCACAGAGGATATCTTCGTAATTGAAGAAGATTAAATAATCTATCTCATGAATTTTTCCAAACTACTTTTCACCACATTATTTGTTCTACTTTTTCAGTCTGCAATTGCTCAAATCCAAACAGATGATGTGAAGGAACTTAGCACTATGGAGCGGATTTATGGAGGTGGAAATTTCAGTTTAGGTTTTGGGAATATCACTTTTGTGGATATTTCTCCTCTCGCCGGATATATGATTACTCCTCAGTTTTCAGCTGGCCTAGGAGCTACCTACCAATATTTGAGATATAACAACTTCGATCAGAGTGCGAATGTATACGGCGGACGGATTTTCATGCGCCATAACATAATGCAGCGCTTTTTCGCTCATGCCGAATATGAAAGCATGAGTGTGGAATACCCGCAATATGATGATAATCTAAATGTGGTAGTCCGTAGAGAATGGGTGCCCGGCTTATTAGTAGGCGGAGGAATATTTAACGGCTTTGGTGAGCGTGGCGGAATGAATCTAACTGTGCTCTACAATTTAGTCCACGACAATATTCGCTCACCATACGGAAGTCCATTAATAATTCGTGCTGGTTTTATTTTCTAAGCTTACCAGCCGAATTCTACATCTAGTTTTTTAGCAACTTCTCTTAAGTCCTTTTTCACTGCTTCCAATAGTGGTATTCCTTCATTTACTCTTATTGCTTCTAAAAGTCTTTCAGGGTCGCCTGGTATTAATACTTCTTTTCCTTCCACAGGAGTTGCATTTCTAAATCGATTGATCCAATTGTCCATATTAGCTTTGAATTCATCAGCCGGCCTGAAAGCGTCCACCCTCATAGCACCAACAAAATGTCCAATTCCTTCGCCTACAGGATCCGATGGAGGTTCAAGAAATGCTACAAACGGTGGAACCCAAGGGCCATAATTTGCTCCAGACAATACTGCCGAAAATATATCTACAATAGAACCCAAGCAATAACCTTTGTGGCTTCCATGGTCTCTATCCGAACCGAGTGGAAGCAATGCACCACCACTTTTTAGCTCATCGGGATTGATCGAAGAATGGCCTGTTTTATCCTGAATCCAACCCACAGGAGCCAATTCAGATTTGCGCTGTAGTATTTCTAATTTCCCATTCGCCGCTGTGGTAGTTGCAAAGTCAGCAACAAATGGTGGTTGGTGTTTGGCTGGAATTGCTACGGCAATTGGATTAGTACCCAGCATTCGCTCTGTCGAAAATGTAGGTGCTACCAATGGGCTTGCATTGGTCATTGCCATACCAATCATATCTTTCTCCAATGCCTTCATTGCATGATAGCCGGCTATGCCAAAGTGGTTAGAATTTTTTATGGAAACCCAACCTGTTCCTACTTTCTCAGCTTTTTCCATCGCTACTTTCATTGCAAATGGTGCTGACACTAGACCAAGCGCTCCATCCGCGTCTATGACAGCCGTTGAGGGAGTTTCATGCACTATACGAATGACTGGAGTGGCATTTATCCTCCCGCGCTCCCACAGCCTTACATAGCCTGTTAGTCGTGCGACTCCATGAGAGTCTATTCCACGCAAATCTGCCGCAATCAAAACTTCTGAGGCGAGCTTAGCATCTGTTTCAGAACAGCCTATTTTCAAAAAGACATTTTTCGTAAATTCTTGTAAATCCTTAAAATCTATCATTGAAATTTTTGACCAAAATTAATAAGCTTTTTTGGAATGAGTATTGTAATGACTGAATTGATTCTGGCTGAAGATCGATTCTTTTCGTATGCATCAATGAAATCCATTTCTAATTGATTTAAGACTTGCTCAACGCCAAATTCATTTTTATCCACCATTAAATTTTTTATTATGCGCTTAATTCCAACTTTGCTGATTTTGCTATGCCTTGGTGCTCAAGCCTTAGCTCAGCAAACCATTTCATCCAAAGTGAGTGATGTAGTGGTTTTTCCAAATGCAGCTCAAATTAACCGAACTGGTGTTTTGACACTTACGCCTGGCAATCAAAGTATCCGCATAGGCGGCTTACCTGCTGACTTAGATGTGTCTCAATTTACATTTAATATTAAGGATGCTGACTTTAGAATAATTAGTCAAAGTTTTAATCGAAATTTTTTGACTGAAGCTAAGCTTAGCTCAAAGGAGAGAGAATTCAAAGAAAGAATGGATGCCATTGCAGTTGAAATGTCTACTCTAGAAAACAGCAAAATGGTATTGAGGCGGGAGGAACAATTCCTTGCCGATGCCTATGCCAAACAAGCCTCCAACCTAAATGCAATTACGGAAGCAGCGAGGCTTTTATCTCAAAGGCTTGCAATTATATACGCTGAAATTACAAAGATTGATAAAAAACTAGCTGAACTACATAGTGAGCGATTGCAGATTGAACGCCAGCAATCTCAACTTTTTCCAACCAAGGTTGAAAATAATGGAGAACTCACTTTAATAATCAACTCAAGTTTGCGTGGAAATTTTGCATTTGAACTGGCTTACCAAACCAATAGGGCAAGATGGGAACCTAGATACGATATCTACTCCAATGGCTATGGCGAGGATTTGAGTATTGCACTGAAAGCAAATATCCACCAAGCTACTGGCGAAGATTGGGACGGAATAAAGGTTGTATTAACTACCGCTAACCCAAATAGTTGGAATACTCTGCCTGAGTTGTATCCATGGGTTTTGGATTTTGTGGATGATAGGGTGATGGTTAGGCTTAGAGGGCAAGCCAAAGGAATGCAAATAATGGAGGTGGCTGATGAAGAGAGTATCTCTGACTTTAATGTGGAGGCTGGAGAATCAGCCACAGCATTAAGCTTTACGCTTACAGGTGATTATTACGTGCCTACTTCAATTGCTCCTTTTGAAACAGTGCTAACAGAAACTAATAAAACAGCTAATTACAGGTATCAGATTGCGCCGAAATTTAATCCAAAGGCATTTTTAGTCGCAGAATTGACGGAATGGCGGGAGGTTTTTACCTTATCAGCACAAGCAAATGTGTATTTTCAGAATCAGCTTAGCAACAGAACTTATGTCAATGCAAATATGATAGAGGATGAAATGCTTATTTCACTAGGCGCAGATGAAAGAATTGTAGTGGAAAGAAAGCAAATTTTGGATAATACGGGAAGAGGTTTCTTAGGATCTAAACGTACCGATATTCAAGATTTCGTAATTTCTATTTATAATCCGCGCAGTGAGGAAATTGAAGTGCGAGTACAAGATCAAATTCCTTTAAGTAGAAATGACGAATTGGTAATTAAACTTCGTGACGGACAAGGCGCTGAATTGGATACAGAAACTGGTATTCTTACTTGGAACTTGAAAATTGGTTCTAAAGAAACGAAGGAAATTAAATTCGGCTTTAGTGCGGAATATTCTAAAGACAAAAAGGTAAGATACTAAGCTAATTTAAATAAGTAATCTTGGACTGCTCCATATTCACAGTATGGAGCAGTACTCCTTCCTTTAAAGCGTACGCAGAAGCACGAAGCTTTTTGATGCTCGTTTTGTTCAGGATAAATTGAATTAAACAACAAGCTACTACAATCATATCTACCCGCATTTCTACCATCCCGGGAATAGCAAGTCTTTCTTCCCGCGTTTTACTTATTAAATCTAAATATATCTCATCGAAACTAGTTTTGTCTAATGGCAACTCAGTTTCGTCAATATACTTCAAGATTCCCTTTTTCAATCTATGGATATCACTTAAGGTATCAAATGTACCAGAACATCCAATAAGTGTTTTTGGCTTGTGCTTTTTTACTGCTACAAAGAGGTCTGCCAATTGAATTTCTAGATAACTGTATAGTTCTTCAATCTCACCCTGTTCTATTGGATCCGATTGATGATAGAGATCAAGCATTCTTTGTGCACCAATTTCAAAACTACCTACCCATAAAATTGCATTTTGTTTGCAAATAATAAACTCGACACTACCACCGCCGATATCCACAATTAAGCTAGTACTATCACCAATTTTCAATGCTTTATTTACTCCATAGTAAATTAGTTCAGCTTCCTCTTCTCCACTTATTATCCGTACATTAATAGCCGTCTCTTCGTAAATTTTATTAGCTAGGTCTTGTCCATTTTTAGAGATGCGCATTGCACTCGTGCCAGTTGCGTATGTAGCAAAGACCTTTTCTTTATCAATTATTTTCTTAAAAGCTTTTATTGTATTTATGGCTCTTTCCTGCGCTTCTTCTGTGATTAAGCCTTTGCTAATTCCGTCTTTTCCCAATCGAACAGCAACCTTTTCTTTTAACAGAATTTTAAAACCATACTGATCTAATGATGCCACCATTAGATGAAATGTATTGGTACCCATGTCTATTATGGCAATTTTTCTATTCATACATTCCGCAATTCAAAGCGCGCGCAATATACAATTTTTACTAAGTTTAATAGGATAATGTATGTTACTGTTGTTTTAATTGTAATGTTTTGTCCCACCGATAAAAGTGTATTTCGGGAAATGGGCTTACGGGACTATATTTGAAAATATTTAACAATAACAATAATCGCTACAATGGACGAAACCAAAAGAATATATACCATGCCTACCAATGAGCAGAAATACGAATTGCTCAAAAGTAAAAATGCTGAAGCACTTGTTGGTGGTGGAGAAAAAAGGATTGAGTCACAACATAAAAAGGGAAAATTGACTGCCAGAGAG
This sequence comes from Peijinzhouia sedimentorum, assembly GCF_049340005.1. Lineage (NCBI taxonomy): Bacteria > Pseudomonadati > Bacteroidota > Cytophagia > Cytophagales > Peijinzhouiaceae > Peijinzhouia > Peijinzhouia sedimentorum. The sequence continues at coordinate 301,581 of NZ_JBMPIY010000002.1, read as the reverse complement.
CGGATCGATTTATTGATAGATGAAGGTACTTTCGAAGAGATTGGGAAATTTGTAGTCCACAGAGCAAAGGATTTTGGATTAGACAAGGAACATTATCTTAGTGATGGGGTTGTTACAGGCTACGGAAATGTAAATGGTAGATTGGTCTATGTTTTTTCTCAAGATTTCACCGTTTTTGGTGGGTCTTTATCGGAAACACATGCCGAGAAAATTTGCAAGATTATGGATTTGGCCATGAAAAACGGTGCACCCGTAATTGGTTTGAATGATTCTGGTGGCGCAAGAATTCAAGAAGGTGTAGTGTCCCTTGGTGGCTATGCAGATATCTTTTATCGTAATACCTTGGCATCTGGAGTAGTTCCTCAAATATCTGGAATCATGGGTCCCTGTGCTGGAGGTGCTGTTTACTCTCCAGCCATTACGGATTTCATCTTGATGGTAGAAAATACTTCTTACATGTTCGTAACAGGACCAAATGTAGTAAAGACTGTAACTCAAGAAAATGTAAGTTCAGAAGAGCTTGGTGGAGCAAGTACGCATAGTGCCAAAAGTGGTGTGACTCATTTCAGCTGTGCAAATGAGGTCGAAGCCATCAACAACATAAAACAGCTTCTTTCTTATGTTCCTCAAAATTGTGAAGAGCAAGCTCCAATTTACCCTTATGAAGAGAAGGCTGATGAATCGAGGCCAGTATTGGACAAAATAATTCCTGATAACCCTAATCAGCCGTATGATATGCGGGAGGTAATCGAAGGCATAGTTGATCAAGAATCCTTTTTTGAAGTTCATAAAAACTATGCAGAGAATATTGTAGTTGGTTTTGCAAGAATTGGCGGTCGATCAATTGGTGTAGTGGGCAATCAGCCTGCGAGTATGGCCGGTGTGTTAGATATCGATTGCAGTAAAAAAGCAGCTCGATTTGTTCGTTTCTGCGATTGCTTCAATATTCCATTGTTGGTAATGGTGGATGTGCCGGGCTTCTTGCCAGGTACTGATCAGGAGTGGAATGGAATTATTACTAATGGAGCTAAGTTGTTATACGCGTTCAGTGAAGCAACGGTACCTCGTGTTACGGTAATTACGCGCAAAGCTTATGGTGGAGCTTATGATGTAATGAACTCTAAGCATATAGGTGCAGACTTCAATTATGTATGGCCAACAGGTGAAATTGCAGTAATGGGAGCTAAAGGAGCGGCTGAAATTATTTTCCGTAGAGAGATTTCCGAAGCGGAAGATCCAGAAGCTAAGTTGCAAGAAAAGGTAGATGAATACACGTTGAAATTTGCTAACCCGTACCGCGCTGCGCACAGAGGATTTGTAGATGAGGTAATATTGCCATCTGATACGCGTAAGAAGCTTTTGAGATGTTTCAAAATGCTTGAAAACAAAGTAGATAAGTTGCCAAGAAAGAAACATGGCAACATACCTTTATAATGATTGATAATGGAAAACAACGAAAAATTTTTATTTGAATACCTTAATAATCCTTCGCCTACAGGTTTCGAAGCCTCAGGCCAAAAGTTGTGGATAGATTATGTAAAACCATTTGTTGACTCTTATTTCACCGATTCCTATGGTACTGCTGTAGGTGTGGTAAATGACGGCCAAGAGTGTAAAGTTGTAATTGAAGCCCATGCTGATGAAATCTCATGGTTTGTAAATTACATATCTTCAGAAGGCTACATTTATGTTCGACGCAACGGAGGGTCTGATCATCAGATCGCACCTTCCATGCGAGTAAATATTCATACAGACAAAGGTATTGTTCATGGTGTATTTGGTTGGCCAGCCATCCATGTTCGCGATGCAGCCAAAGAAGAATCTCCTACACTCAAAAACATCTTTATTGATATTGGCGCTACATCCAAAGAAGAAGTAGAGAAAATGGGCGTACATGTGGGTTGTGTTGTAACATTCAAAGACGAGCTACTCGACCTCAATGGTAAATACTATGCTGGCCGAGCATTAGATAATAGAATTGGTGGCTATATGATTGCTGAGGTGGCTCGACGACTGAAAGAAGAAGGAGTAAAACTTCCATTCACATTGTATGTGGTAAATTCAGTTCAAGAGGAAATTGGTCTACATGGCGCTCAAATGATTGCTCAGCGATTGAAGCCCTCATTAGCTATTTGTACGGATGTTTGTCACGATACTACCAGTCCAGGTTACAATAAAGTGGTAAATGGTGACCTTACCGCTGGCAAAGGGCCTGTACTAACCTATGGTGCTGCCGTACACAAAAAGCTTCTCGATTTGATCATTGATTCTGCAAAGAAAAATGATATCGCATTTCAACGAGCTGCAGCATCAAGAGCAACTGGCACAGATACGGATGCATTTGCCTATAGTAATGAAGGCGTACCTTCAGCACTTATTTCCCTCCCGCTTAAGTATATGCACACTACAGTGGAAACGGCAAGCAAATCAGATATCAATCAGGTTATTGATTTGATCTTTAATTTCTTGAAAGAGTTCGATCCTGAATATGATTTTCATTATTTGAGATAATGCTTAACAGTGTATTTACAGATCAAATAAACAGAAAAATAGAGCTAAACGATGTGCCCAAGCGGATAGTCTGCTTGGTGCCATCGCTTACTGAATTACTTTTTGATTTAGGCTTAGAAAATGAGGTGGTGGGAATCACCTTTTTTTGTGTACACCCGAAGGAAAAAGTGGAGAATGTAGCCAAGATTGGAGGAACAAAAACAGTCAAAATAGACAAAGTTCAAGAATTAAAGCCCGATCTTGTAATCGCCAGTAAAGAAGAAAACATTAAGGAACAGGTTGAAGCAATTGAAGAGTTTTGCCCAGTTTGGGTAAGCGATGTGGTTGATTTGACATCTGCTCTAGAAATGATCAAAATGCTAGGTCAAGTACTTAATAAAACGGATCAAGCAGCAAGTCTTATAGAGAAAGTAGCGGGAGGATTTGAGGCAATTGCTCCAATTGATGCATCAGCTATTTATCTGATTTGGCGTAAGCCATGGATGTGTGCAGGAAACGATACTTTCATCCATGATGTGATGTTAAGAGCAGGTTTTCAAAATGTAATTCAAGACCCACGCTATCCGCAATTGAACGATGAGGAAATTCGAAGTCTGAACCCAGAATTCATATTACTATCATCAGAACCGTATCCGTTCAAGCAAAAGCATATGGAGGAAGTAGCGAAAATCGCCAGTAATAGTAAAGTAGTCCTAGTAGATGGCGAAATGTTTTCTTGGTATGGAAGTCGATTGCTCAAAACTCCGGATTATATCAATGAATTACAGGCTAATCTTGGCGTGTGATTATCTCCTCAATTTTCTCATGAGCTTTGAGAACATTGTTTTTTAGTGGCTCCAATCCTTGTCTTTTATACGAAACTCCTCCATCACTTTTCACTGTGAGTTTCCATTCAGCACCTAATTTTTGAATTACAATTGTAAGTCGCTCATTTTTCTGCCAAATCTTTTCGTCTAAGCGAAATTCAAGCTTCAATTGATTATCAGTTTCTTTTTGGTTGGTGATTTTCCAGCTACTTTCAGCCAATTTAGAAATCAACAAATGTTTTAAATCAGTGAAGGTGTTATTGGTAATAATTTCATTGGAATAAATCCATTCGTCTCTATAGCTAGAATATGAAACTGGAAAAAAACTAAAAATCAAAGCGAGAGCAAAACCGAAAAAGAGTGAGAAATAGGGATCATATCCTTCTCTATTTACGAAATAGGTGATCAAAAAATGAAAGCCACTTAAAAGCAAAAACGTGATGAAAAATAGTAAAGGTGATTTTTTATTTATCGACTTCATAACTACGCAATTTCAAAACCAGCGAATTTAAGATCGTCCCAAAAGCTAGGGTAGGATTTTACTACCACATTCGGCTCTTTAATTTTAACATCCATCAAAGTACATAATGGAGCAAAAGCCATTGCCATTCGGTGGTCTTCGTAAGTTTCAATTTCTACTTCAGCGGGTAGCTTTTCAGATGGTATCAATGTCCATTCGTTATTGCTTTCAATAAGCGATGCGCCTATTTTATGAAGTTCATTTTGCAAAGCTGCAATCCGGTCGGTTTCCTTAATCCGTAAGCTTTCCAAGCCAGTAAAAGTGCATTTCTTACCTAATGCAGCACAAGTCAACGCAACGGTTTGCGCCAAATCTGGGCAATCGCTAAAATCAATATGATTGAAGCTGTTTTGCGATTTTTTGAAAATTCGAACACCAGTCGAGCTAAACTCAGAGCCAACTCCCAGTTTATCCATTATCATCACAATGCGAATATCTGCTTGCAGTGAATTTGGTCTTAGTCCTTTCAAAGTGAACTCAGCACTGCTTGCCAAAGCCACTATACTATACCAATAGCTCGCTGCTGACCAATCTGATTCGATGCTAATATTACCTCCCGCATATTTTTGGTTTGCTATACGGATTGTATTTCCATTCCATTCATTTTGCACACCAAATCTTGACATTAATCCCAAGGTCATTTCTATATAGGGCCTGCTTCCAATTTTACCTGTCAGCTCTATTTCTAATCCATCCGGCAAACTGGCTGCAATCATCAGCAATGCAGAAATATATTGACTGCTAATATCACCACGAACTATTATCCTATCTTTTTTCTGGCGGGTAATTCCTTTTATTTGGATTGGAGGATAGCCTTCTTTATCTAAATATTGAATTTCTGCACCAATTTCCCTTAGGGCATCTACTAATATTTTCAACGGTCTTTGCTGCATTCTTTCTGAGCCAGTGAGTTGTTTTGGTTGGTTCGTTGCTGCTAAATAAGCTGTGAGAAAACGCATCGTAGTTCCTGCATCAATCACATCTAATATCGCATCTGAGGATGCCAATAACCTTAGCATCGTTTGCGTATCTCGAGCGTCTGATAGGTTTTGGATATTGATTTTCTCATCCGATAGCGCTTGAATTATCAACATCCGATTGCTTTCGCTTTTTGAAGCAGGTAAGGCAATCTCACGTACCCGAGGCTTAGGACAGTTTTTTAAAAGTATTTGGTCTTTCATGCAATTCAAGAAAAGATAAAGGTAAATAATGAAACCTTACGGGGTGTTTTGGCCGTTGTATATAGTGTATTAGATAAATTCATTTAATTATAAATACTATTTTTTATGGAAGATAAGTTAAAATCAGCATTAATGTTTTTAGGCGGAGTAGCCGTAGGTACCATGGTAGGTGTATTACTTGCTCCAGAATCAGGTGAAAAAACTAGAAAAAGATTAGGAAAGCAATTCGACGATTTAAAGGACGATTTGGAAGGCCAATGGACTTCCAGCAAGTCTAAGTTGCAAGGTCTCAAAGACGAAGCACTCGCTGAAGCTGAGAGATTGAGTAAAAAAATATCCAAAACTACAGAATAATTTTAAGGTGCTTCGGCACCTTTTTTTATGCAATAAACCTTAGAGACTCTAGTATTTCTGAGCTGTTTATCTTTATATCAAATTGAGGGCTGCCAAATCCAGCCAATAAGCAGCAAAGAACTTCACCATCTTTATTTTTCTTATCTTGTAGCGTCAAACTGACAATTTTTTCCAGATCATCATTTTCAATACTTAGCTCAGAATAAGTGTTTTTGATATAGTTATAAACTTGATTTGCTTCATTCTGATCCATATCAAGTTTCTTTACTGACAACCAAGTCTCAGCCATCATTCCAAGTGCAATAGCCTCGCCATGCAGAAATGGCTCGTCACTTTCCAATCTATATGACTCAATAGCATGCCCAATTGTATGGCCGAAATTGAGCACTTTTCTCAATCCTTTTTCAGTCGGATCTTGGGCAACGATATTACTTTTTACTTTAATTGAAGATTCAATAATCTCCTTCCAATTAAGATTCGGAAAATCTGAGTTTAGAAGGATTTCTCTACCAGCCTCATTACTGATTAATGCATGTTTTATTACTTCAGCAAATCCCGATCGTAATTCGCGGGAGGGAAGAGTTTTCAAAAATACATCATCAATCAGCACTGCATCAGGATCTTTAAAAAAGCCGATGTGGTTTTTAAATCCTTGAAAATCTATTCCCAATTTTCCACCTATGCTAGCATCGACCATCGATAGGAGAGTGGTTGGAATATTGATAAACGGAATGCCACGCTTATAAGCTGCAGCTGAAAATCCACCCATATCGCCAATAACTCCACCACCTAGATTTATCAACAATGCATGTCTATCCCAGCCTTCTGCTGTCATCCATTCCCAAATTTTCTCACAAGTTCCAAGACTTTTCCATTTTTCACCATCTGGAATTTCTAGGATACTATGATTTGGCAATAAGCTTTTGATAATTGGATAGCAAAGCTCAATGGTATTTGAATCTGCTAGAACTCCAATCTTACTATAGGAAGTTTGTTCTAAGTAAGAGGCTAGTTGATTTTCAATATTTCCAATCTTAGGATATTGCATTGTTCAATGTCGGTTTTTTACTGATTTGGAACTCTTGTCTCTTTACAGATTCCTCGTGAATTGCAAATAAGAGGTTTTTCATAAACTTTTCACTCATCTTTTTCTTCAATCCTTCTTCTATTCGTGAATTCATCACCTCTTGCCATCTGTCCGGTTGGAATACGGCCAATTTTCTTTCACTTTTAAATTCACCAATTTGATCTATCACCTCAAACCGTTCACTCAGCAAATCTAACAATTGCTTGTCTAAATGATCCACTATCCATCTGAATTGGTTCAAATGCTCATCTGAAGTTTGATCTTCAATTACCTTTCTGTAATCCAATGATGCTAAAATCTCCTCAAGCTTAGCTGGTGTAATTTGTTGTGCGGCATCGCTCCAAGCTTGATCCGGATTTGGGTGAGTTTCTATCATAAGTCCATCCAAGCCGTAATTCATGGCTTTTTGGGCGACTTCTTGGATCATTTCTCGCTTCCCGCAGATGTGACTAGGGTCGTTGATCACTTGCATTCCGGGCCACTCTCTTTTCAAGTGAATAGCCATGCTCCAATTGGGTTTATTTCTGAAGCGCTTATCGTATGCGTCCGCAAAACCTCTATGGATAGCAGCAAGTTTTCTAATTCCTACTGCTTCTAGTCTTTCCAAGGCTCCAAGCCAAAGTTGAAGATCCGGATTCAAGGGATTTTTCACCATCACTGGCACATTTGTCCCTCTCAGTACTTCAGCAATTTCCTGTACGGAAAATGGATTTACGGTAGTTCTAGCACCAATCCATAATACATCAATTCCTGCTTTTAGAGCTGCTTCCGCGTGTTGTGCATTGCCAATTTCTACAGTTACAGGAATTCCAGATGCTTCACGAAAATCAACCATCCACTCCAGAGCTTTTTCGCCCAAACCTTCAAAATTTCCTGGTCTTGTTCGTGGCTTCCAAACTCCACCTCTGAACAATTGCACCTCCCGCATTTTTTTCATGGGTTCTACCATGCTTTGGATTTGCGCTTGTGTTTCGACACTACAAGGGCCTGCAATTACAAGTGGTGCAGTCAAGCCTAACCCCCAATCTTCAATTTTTGTGTGACTCATATTTTTAGTTTTTGGACATAAAAAAAGCCCGACTCTGTGTGAATCGGGCTGTAAATTTTTTTGTTGGTTTTTGATTATAGCAGCAAGCTCCGATCCATCTGATGTTGGGCGGTGTAAAAATAAAAGTAAAAATATGTTGCTTGCGTGTTGCTCATCGAGTCAAATATAGAAATTATTTTTATTTCAAAAACTTATTTTCTTTTTTCGAAAAGGACAAACTCAGTAAAATTTCGATTGCTGGAATGAATATTCTCTTGAATGATGGTGAGATTATACAAGTGTGCAGTTTGAGTTGCGCAAATAACAGCCACATCTGATTTTTGAGAATTCAGTAATTTGGAAGCTGCTGAGGAGGTGCTATTAAATTCTTTCCATAGTGCAGTGGGAAGTTGCGAATTGAGAAAAGGCAAGCATTCTTGTAATGCTTTTGCATGTGACCAAACTTGCTTAAAATTCTCAATTGGTGAATCATTTAGACTGGCCAGACAAAGCTTGACAAGAAAATTGTAGCACTTGATTTTGTTGAAAGATTGATCAATAATGAGCTGATTATTTTCCACCAATCCGGCAATTGAATTCCTTACGGCAATCCAACCTCGACCTTCATTTTTTGTGGCAGCAAATATCTGATCAAAATTATCATGTAGTTGAATATCAACAGCACCATGATGATGCTCCAAAGCCAAATGGTGAAAAGAACCTTCTGGGCCAAGTGTGTGAAAACGATTATTCAAGCTCTCCATTCCCATTGAAAATTTCTGTTTGAGATTTTATTGAGGCCTGATGAATTTGCCTATAAATATCCAAGATAAATTCCTTATCCAAATTCATTGAATCGCCCCATTCGGGTCTGCTTTTGAATACCTCTTTCCATCGTTCTAATTGGAATATAGCCACATTATTCTCCTTTTTGTAATGACCAATTTCCTCAACCAATCGCATCCTACGTGCAATTGCCTCAAGGATTTCCTGATCAGCATTGTCAATCTGATGACGGATTTCTTCCAGACGATTTATGGAAAAGCTATTTCTAAATGAAGAGTCCCGCATTTTGAGTTTGCCAAGTAAATCAATGAGCACTTCTGGCGTGATTTGTTGAGCAGCATCACTTAGAGCTTTTGGTGGATTTGGATGCGTTTCTATTATCAATCCATCATAATTCAAATCCATAGCCTTTTGCGACACATTGGCTATTAGATCCCTATTGCCTGTAATATGACTTGGATCGCAAATAAGCGGGAGGTCGGTTCGGAGGCTTTTTAGTTCTAAAGGAATTTGCCAAAGTGGGATGTTTCTGTACTTCGATTGTTGCAATGAACTGAAGCCTCTATGGATTGCGCCAGTTCTGCTAATTCCAGCTTTCTCAATCCGCTCTATTGCGCCAAGCCATAAAGCCAAGTCTGGATTGATTGGATTTTTCACCAATACAGGAATGTCAACTCCCACTAATGAATCAGCTATTTCCTGAACAGTAAATGGATTTACTGTGGTTCGTGCTCCTAGCCAAAGCAAATCGATTTCATATTTTAAGGCTAGCTCCACGTGATGTGGATTGGCTACTTCTATGGCGAATTTTACCTTGAATTCTTTCTTAAGCTCAGCAAGCCATGGCAAGGCTTCTGCGCCCATACCTTCGAAACTGCCAGGTCTAGTACGAGGCTTCCAGATACCTGCACGGATAAATGGGATATTGCTGGCAGCAAGCTTTTCTACAACCTCCCGCATTTGTTCAGGTGACTCAGCACTACACGGGCCGGCCAAAACAAAAGGCTTCGTAAATTGATTCCACCAATAGTTTTTTACCTGTGTACCGTTAAAATTATTTCTTGACATATGGTAGAATAACTAATTTATTGGAGCATCTGTTTGTTATATATTTGCATGCTGATTTCTAAAAATATGGAACCACAAAATACTATATCTTTTGATAACCTAGAGGTAGCTTTTGCTTCTAAATCAAATAATGCATTAAAGAAAATGTATTTGCTTTTCGCTACCCTCAACAATAATACTTTGGTAAAGGTAGGTTCTGCGCTTACAAAGTTTGCATTAAAAATTCATTTGCCAATTAAGGGTATTATACGGAATACGGTTTACGAACAGTTTTGTGGTGGAGAAACCATCGAAGATTCTGAACCGACAATACAAGAATTGGCTCAATTCAACATAGGCACTATTCTAGATTATTCTGTGGAAGGTGCTACTACGGAGAAGGGCTTTGAATCAACTGCGAATGAGATAATCAAAACGATTGAAAAAGCAGCTGTAAGTAAGCATATTCCTTTTTCAGTATTTAAAGTAACTGGTATTGCTTCAACGCCATTGTTGGAAAAAGTGCAAAGCAAAGCAAAATTGACAGATGCTGAAGTGAAGGCTTTTCAAGCAATAAGAGAGCGAGTTGATCGTATTTGCGGTAAAGCTTATGAGCATAGCGTTAGAATTTTTATTGATGGCGAAGAAAGTTGGATACAGGATGTGATTGATGACTTGGTATATGAAATGATGGAGAAATACAACAAGGAGCAAGTGATTGTATATAACACCTATCAAATGTATCGCCATGAAATGCTTGGAAAACTGAGAAATGCCCATCAATTGGCTACTATGAAACAGTTTTATTTAGGTGCCAAATTAGTGCGTGGTGCTTACATGGAAAAGGAAAGAGAAAGAGCTGCCGAAAAGGGTTATCCAGATCCAATAAATAAAACAAAAGAAGCTACAGACAAAGATTATAATGAGGCATTGAAGTTTTGTCTAAATAATAAAGCAAGAGTTGCGCTTTGCTCAGGTTCTCATAACGAATACAGCAATTACTATCTAACTGTGTTGATGGAAAAGCATAGCGTGAAGCGCAATGATCCAAATGTATATTTTGCGCAGCTTTATGGAATGAGCGATAATATTTCATTCAACTTGGCAAAAGAAGGTTACAATGTTGCCAAATACGTTCCTTATGGTCCGATAGTACATGTAATGCCCTATTTATTTAGAAGAGCAGAAGAAAATACTTCTGTGGCCGGACAAAGCAGTAGAGAGTTTACCTTAGTAAAAAGGGAAATGGATCGCAGAAAAAAACAGAACAAAGCAGCATAACGAGCAATTTTGTACTTTTGCAAAATTCTTTATTTCACCGAAACTTAAGGCATGAGTATTTTACTAAGCGAGCAAGAAATTATTAGAAGGCAGGAACGTGAAGAACTTCTAAAATTAAATATAAATCCATACCCAGCAGAAACCTTTGAAGTAAGTCATACTGCGGAGGATATTTCCCAAAATTTTCAAAAATATATTGATTCTGGTGAAGATTTGACGTTGGCAGGCAGATTAATGTCTCGTAGGGTTATGGGCTCAGCTTCGTTTGGTGAGTTGCAAGACTCCACCGGCAAAGTCCAAGCATATTTCAGAAGAGATGATATTTGCACAGGAGAGGACAAAACGTTATATAATACGGTATTCAAAAAGCTGCTTGGAATTGGCGACATAATTGGGATTACAGGAAAAGTATTCCTCACTCAAACCGGTGAGGTATCTATCCATGTGTATGATATGAAAGTGCTTACCAAAGCGCTAAAACCATTGCCAGTGGTAAAGGAAGTAACGGATGAGGAAGGCAATAAAAAGACCTATGATGCCTTTTCTGACCCAGAGCAAAGATACCGTCAGCGTTATGTTGATATGATTGTGAATCCGCAAGTGAGAGAGATTTTTGTAAAGAGAACTCGCTTGGTGAATACCATGAGGGATTTCTTGGCACAAAAAGGATACTTAGAAGTGGAAACGCCAATTCTTCAACCAATCTATGGTGGTGCGGCTGCGCGTCCTTTCAAGACACATCACAATACTTTGGATATGACGCTTTATTTGAGAATTGCTAACGAGCTATACCTCAAAAGGCTGATTGTAGGTGGATATGATGGTGTATTTGAATTCTCCAAAGATTTCAGAAATGAAGGAATGAGTCGCTTTCATAATCCTGAATTTACTCAAGTGGAGCTTTATGTAGCCTACAAAGATTATTACTGGATGATGAATTTGGTGGAGGAAATGGTCGAAAAAGTGGCTATTGCACTACATGGAGATACCAAAGTAAAAGTGGGCGAGCATACAATTGATTTCCAAAGACCTTGGAAGAGGTACACAATGTTCGAAGCAATTGAGCATTTTACTGGAATTGATATTTCACAAATGGATGATGCTGAGCTTAAAAAGACAGCAAAAGACTTGGGCGTTCCTGTGGATGATTCCATGGGTAAGGGAAAGTTGATAGATGAGATATTTGGTGAGAAATGCGAGAAATTATTGATTCAGCCAACTTTCATTACTGATTATCCGGTTGAGATGTCGCCATTGGCTAAGAAGCATAGAAGCAAGCCTGGTTTGGTAGAACGATTTGAAGCAGTATGTAATGGCAAAGAAATTTGCAATGCATTCTCAGAGCTGAACGATCCTATCGATCAAAGACAACGCTTTGAGGAGCAATTGGAGCTTGGAAAGCGCGGTGATGATGAAGCGATGGTGTTGGATGAAGATTTCCTTCGTGCACTTGAATATGGCATGCCTCCTACAGCTGGCTTGGGTGTCGGTATCGACAGATTGAGTATGATCATGACCAATTCGCCATCTATCCAAGAAGTGCTATTTTTCCCGCAAATGCGTCCTGAGAAACAAGTGAAATTAGTGACTGATGAGGAATTAACTGAGCGTGGTGTTAGGGCAGATTTGATTCCTGTATTGCGTAAAGTGGGCATAAATACATTGGAAGAATTAGACGAGAAAAACGCGAATAAGCTCTTCAATGATGTGTGTGGAACGAGAAAAAAATTAAAGCTTAATGATGTGAAAAACCCAAGTTTAGAAGAAGTTCAATCTTGGCAACGTTAAGCTTTTAAGGAGATAAACAATTTAGCCATGTGATTATTCGCATGGCTATTTTTTTGCCCAAAAATGGCGGGAGGTAAACTTTTAGAATTGATCGAGTCTCTTGCTGAGTTGGCCAATTACCTATCATTCAAGTTTCTTCGTCTGTTGATTTTCAAGTCTTGAAGTAGGGAGGATTTAACTTGTAAATCCACTGAATAGGAAGTAAATCGGCCAAAAGGCACCCAATTAACACGTAGCTCCCAGCAATGGAGATCTCTATTGATACTAATTGTGGTGTGAGTTAATTCTTTCGTAGCTAAGTCATAACCCGAATTAAAATTGATTTTCCACTTTTCAGTAATGGAGACATCACCATTAAAAGTTAACGCCTGGGTGACGTCTGCTTCACGGAAACCATCTCGCCTATAATTTAGGTTGTAGCTAATATTAATGTTCCATGGAATAGTGAAGTCAACGTAGTTGTAAGGTGAGTTCATTATCATCATTGCTTCTAAGTCTCCGCTATCTGCAAGGTTTTGGGCTCCAGCTAAGCCAGTATCACTTACGCCGTCTCCCATCATTCCTGTGGGACTCATTCTATTGAGACCTGCGCTTGAGGCCCCACCTTGGGTTCCTTTGGCTGCAGGGTTTAGGTTAGTGCTTAAGTTTAAAGTCACATTACGAATTCTGCCAATACCTTGTCCATTATTCCATGCAAATTTGTCTAACCTTCTTTGAAAAACTTGCCCTGTGTCACTTATAGAATCGAGCTGAGTAAGGTACGGATCTATTTCTGCTCCTATATTCACATTAAGTGCTCCTTGGAAAAGATTAGTCCTTAATGCCGTCCTGATATTGGATAAACCGAAAGAATCGGCAAGAAAATTATAGGAAGTGCTGATTCCAAAGTTATCTATCAATTTCACTTTTTCAGCCTTGGTAGCACTATCTCCTTTGGCTGCTTTTTTCGCTTCTAGGTTGTTCTCCAATGAGAAGTTCAGAGAAGCACTCTCTCCAATTGATGGAGCTCCGTATGCGAACCCTTCATATTTAGAAAGTAAACGAGTGTCTCCCTCTTCATTAATCTGGACTTCTTGAAAGTAGCCGTACTTACTATTAGAGTAATCTGGCCTATAACTAAATCCCACAGTTGGAGTTACCATATGCCTAATAGCCTGGATGTTCCCTTTTTTCAAATTATAAGTACCATAAATTCTAGTAGCAGCTCCAATACTTGCATTATAAGTTCCAGCTCTTTTGAAACCAGGAATTGTATCTAAACGCACAGCATTCTGATCTGCCTGCCAAGTATAACGAAGCTCTTGTAAATACCATAGTTCTTCATAATTGAAGCTTGGACTGACATTAATATGCTTTAATACATTGAATGTGGTAGAAACAGGGATTTGATGTCTGCCACCAATTCGCGCATTTCTCAATAAATAAGGAAGTGTCTCAAAATTGAACGGCATAATCGAATCGGTTGGGATGTCGCTAGGATTCGATAAGGTAATACCACTAGGAACCCTCCCGCTTGGTCTGTTCGAAATATTGCTTGTGAGATTGAAGTTCCAGGCAAAATTTAAGGAATTCACAAAATCAATATCTGAATCTTTAAAGGGTGTTATCCTATTCATGTTGAAAGCTGCTTCTGGCAAAGTTACTTGTACTCTTCCATCTCTCACATTCTGACTATGCCTAGCATTTGCCGACATATTGAATGGCGTGCCTGTGAAGTTTTTTTGATATTGAACAGAAGATGAAAATTCAGAATTCACATTTCGTTCAAAATTTAAAGTGTTGTTATTGTTGTAAGTTGATGTACCTGCTCGTACGGAAGCGGAAAATCTACTGCTTCCTTTAGGAACTGGTCTGTGGCTCCAATCCACCCAAAAATCATTAATGGCAATTGGATTAAGTTCTGTTTCATCACTATTGAAGCGCGAATAATTGAAACGGAAGCTGCCTTGATAGGAATATCGCTTGTTATAGGTAGACTGTAATGTGGCTCCATAGCCACCTTTTGAATATACTTCACCCATCACACTTAAGTGTATGATGTCGTTTAATGCCAAATAATAACCACCATCTCGTATGAAGAAACCTCTAACTCTTTCCTCTCCATAGGTAGGAAATATGATTCCTGAGCTACGTTTTTTCTTTTGATCTGGAAACATCCCAAAGGCAAAACCTAGCGGCGTAGGAATATCATTAAATCTAAGGTGGAAAGGTCCAGAAACCAACTTATTTCCTGGAATGGCCTTAATCATTTCGGATTGGATGTGAAAGTGAGGATGCTCTAAATTACAAGTCGTGTAGCGTCCATAATATGTGAAAAGCTCTCCAGATTGAGTTTTCTTAATGGATTCTGCTTGCAAAAAACCTTCCCCTTGTTGAGTTACAGCTCCAGTAATATAAGCTTTGCCAGTGGTGAAATTATAACGGAGGGTAGTGGTTTCATATGTTTCTATTCCTTCCTTGAAAATAGGCTTTCCTTGTAGCTTACCAGTAGTATCTGGAATTCCCGTGGCATATAATATGTTGTTTGCCCAGTCGAGTTCTATGTAATCAGCTTTGAGCTCAATTGGCCCGTATTTGATCTCAGCATTGCCATACAGATATGCAATGTTTTTGATCACATCGAGTCTTATGGAATCTTCGGCATTGTAAATGATAGTAGTCTTTACATCACCAATAGTATCTCTAACTATGCGCTGCCTTGTAATTAATAAACTGTCAGGAGGAATGGTATCGAGCAAATTTGGAGGAATTGAAAGCTCTAAACTGTCCCTAAAGGGAATAGGAGGCAGGTTTTCGGTTTCAAGTACTCTCTCTTGCGCACCGACCCAACTGCCAAAGAATAATAGTAATAGAAAAAAACCGTTTTTATATCTAAGCACCCTAACTTTCGGTTTATCCGAGAAATTCACAAATTTGCATTCAAAGTTATTTATTCTCCACCAACTAAGTCGTATTGCGTGAAAAATATTGTAATTATATTCTTTCTGTCCACTGCGCTGCTGCTCGGTACTACAACACAAGCTGGATTAAGAGCCTATTCAGTTAAAAGGGTAGTAATTGATGCAGGACATGGCGGGCATGATTCGGGAACACTTGGTCGATCTTCAAAAGAGAAAGACGTCGCTTTAAAAATAGCTCTAGAGCTAGGCCGAATTATGAATGAATACCTGCCTGATGTTGAAATTATCTACACCCGTAAATCTGACAAATTCCTCGATCTCAAAGAACGAGCCAGAATAGCCAATAGAGAGAATGCAGATCTATTTATTAGTGTCCATTGTAATGCAGCAGGAAATAGGAGTGTATATGGTACTGAAACTTTTGTAATGGGTTTGTCCAAAGTAGCCGGAAATTTTGAAGTGGCAAAGAGAGAGAATGCGGTGATATTACTAGAAGATAATTATGAAGAAAAGTATGAAGGCTTCGATCCCAATAAAGAGGAATCCTACATTCTATTCAACATGTATCAAAAGGCATTCTTAAGAAATAGCCTTTCATTGGCAGCTAATGTCGAAAATCAATTTGCTACTCGAGTTGGTCGTAAAAGTAGAGGTGTGAAACAAGGGCCGTTTTGGGTACTTTGGGATACATCCATGCCTAGTGTTTTGATAGAAACAGGCTTCCTTTCTAATCAATCTGAAGAGAATTATCTAAATAGTGAAAAAGGACGTGTGTATATTGCATCTGGTATTTTTAGAGCGGTACGGGACTACAAGAATGAACTTGAAGGAACAAACTAATTCTTCAGCCTAATTTTAGGCTTTAATAAATTTTTTAAAGATATAGCTAGTCAATTTTGCTAAATTATTTTGATATTAGAATATGAGATTCTCAAAGGAATTTAAAGTAGGTTTATTAGTTACTGCTGCCATCGCGATATTCTACATTGGTTTCAATTATCTTAAAGGCATTGAAGTATTTAATAAGTCAGCAAAATATTATGCTTTATATGAAAATATAGATGGACTTACAGTTTCCAATCCTGTAGTCATTAATGGTCTGAGTGTCGGCCGTGTTTCATCCATACGTTTGGATCAAAAGAATAATAATCAAATAGTAGTGGAAATCCAAGTGGAGGAAGGCTTGGAGTTAGGAGATAGTACGGTTGCACTTCTAATCAATAGTGATTTCTTAGGAAGTAAAGCGATTGAACTGCAAATTGGGTCTTTAACAAATAGACTAGTAAGCGGAGACACATTAATAGCCCAAATAGATCCAAGTATTACTGAATTTTTGAAAGACAATGCTTTACCTGTGGCCAATAGTTTGGGAGCCACGCTTAGAGCAATCAATAATATTCTAGAAGATTTTTCAGGCAACGGACCAAAAGTAAATGATATGGTAGATCAAGTACAAGCTACTACCCATATCATCAGAGATATGGCGCAAGAAAATAGGCGAAATGTGCGTGTGCTCACCCAAAATCTATCCGAATTAAGTGCTGAATTAAATCTAATCTCAAAAGACATAGGTCCTTTATTGGGCAAAATGGATGTGGTGGCAGATTCTCTTCAACAATTAAGCTTTTCAGAATCATTTAATAAAATAAACCAATCGCTTGATGAGCTAAATTTATTTCTCGCCAAGCTCAATGAAAATGACGGTACACTTCAAAAAATGCTTGAAGATGAAGCTCTCTATAACAATCTGAATAAGAGTGCAGCAAGCCTGGATAGTTTACTAAAGGATATGAAGGATAACCCTAATCGTTATGTTCATTTCTCTGTCTTTGGTCGCAAGAATGAAGATTAAGTCATTTTACCTTTCTTCCATATTCCTTTCCAAAATTCATTCTGATTGTTGTATTTTGGCTTCCAAATACACGCAAACAGGAATTTGATATGGACTTAAATTATCTTCGCAACGAGGACGAAATGAAGCAACTTTGCTACAAGCTTAGCGAAAGGAGAAAGAAGGTTTTTGAAGGAGGTGGCCAAAAGCGAATTGATTCACATCATAAAAAAGGCAAACTCACTGCTAGAGAAAGAATTGACTACCTGACAGATGAGAATAGTAATTTTCTCGAAATCGGCACATTTGCAGGCGATGGTATGTACGAGGAGGAGGGCGGCTGTCCATCTGGAGGAGTCGTAATGGGAATTGGATACGTAAGTAGCAGGCAGTGTGTAATTGTGGCCAATGATGCCACAGTGAAAGCTGGTGCATGGTTTCCAATTACTGCCAAAAAGAATATGCGTGCGCAGGAAATTGCGATGGAAAATAGATTGCCAATCATCTATTTAGTAGATAGTGCAGGCGTTTATCTTCCCATGCAAGATGAGATTTTCCCTGATAAAGAGCATTTCGGAAGACAGTTTAGAAATAATGCTAAAATGACCTCCATGGGCATCGTGCAGATCGCGGCAATTATGGGAAGCTGTGTGGCGGGAGGAGCATATCTACCCATAATGTCCGACGAGGCATTAATAGTAGATGGTACTGGCTCGATATTCCTTGCGGGTTCTTATTTAGTAAAAGCTGCAATTGGTGAAGATGTAGATAATGAAACACTTGGTGGTGCTACCACGCATTGCGAAATATCAGGTGTAACCGACAATAAATACCCTGATGATAAAACTTGCCTAGATGCAATCAGAGGAATGTTTGATAAAATGGGACATGATCAGAAGGCAGGCTTCGATCGAACTGAATCTGCACTTCCCGCTGATACTGGCAAAGACTTGAGAGGCTTGATGCCAGCTGACAGAACCAAGCCTTATGACACATTAGAAGTTATCAAGCAAATTGTAGATAAATCAGAGTTTGATGAATACAAAGCGCTTTACGGCAAGTCGATAATTTGTGGATACGGTAGAGTAGATGGCTGGGCAGTTGGTATTGTTGCAAATCAGCGTTTAATAGTGAAAAATAAAAAAGGGGAGATGCAAATGGGTGGAGTAATCTACTCAGATAGCGCAGATAAAGCAGCTCGTTTTATAATGAATTGCAATCAGCGTAAAATACCGCTAGTATTCTTACAAGATGTGAGTGGCTTTATGGTTGGTTCAAGAGCAGAGCATGGTGGCATTATTAAGGATGGAGCCAAAATGGTAAATGCCCTTGCCAATTCTGTAGTTCCTAAATTCACCATTGTAATGGGCAACTCCTATGGAGCAGGCAATTATGCAATGTGTGGCAAAGCTTATGACCCACGATTGATCGTGGCTTGGCCTACAGCTCAAATTGCCGTAATGAGTGGTGCAGCAGCAGCTAAAACCCTGTTGCAAATAAAAGTAGCAAACCTCAAAGCAAAAGGAGAGGTAATCAATCCAGATGTTGAAAAGGAATTGCTAGATAAAATCACGGCAAGCTATAACGAACAATTGAGCCCATACTATGCAGCATCTAGACTTTGGGTAGATGATATTATCGACCCGATGGAAACAAGGAAAGTGATTTCAATGGGAATTGAAGCAGCGAATAACGCGCCGATTACCGAGAGATTTAATGTAGGTGTTATCCAGACCTAATATCGTATGACAGGAGAAGAATTGAATAATAATGAGCTAAGTGCACTGGTTTCTCTTTTGGAAGATGATGACAGAGAAGTACTTCATCATGTGCAAGACAAAATCATTTCGCTTGGCTCAGGTATTATTCCATTTTTGGAAGATAAATGGGAAAATAGCTTTAATCCTTCTCTCCAAAAGCGAATTGAAGAACTCATTCACACGCTTCAGTTTACAGAGGTAAAACAGCGCCTACTGCAATGGAAAAGTAGCGAAGAGCAAGACCTACTCGAAGGACTTTGGGCCATTGCTACCTACTCTTATCCCGATTTGCTTCTAAGTGATTTGCGTAAAGAAATTGAGCAAATCTACTATGAAACTTGGATGCAATTTAAGGATGACGCCCACCCGCTGGATTTGGTTAAAATCATCAATAGCGTCATTTTTTCAAAACTACGTTTCAGCCCAAATACCAAGAATTTTCATTCGCCAGGCAATTCAATGATTAACGTGGTGCTGGAAACTAAGAAGGGAAATCCAATTTCTCTTTGTGCGGTTTATTTGTTGATTTCTCAAAAATTGAAAATGCCGATATTCGGAGTCAATCTGCCCAATTTATTTATTTTAACTTATAAAAAGGGCGATGTTCAATTTTATATCAATGCCTTCAATCGTGGAATTATTTTTTCGCGGGAGGATATAGATCAGTATATTTCTCAATTGCAGATTCAGCCGGAGGAGAAATTCTATCAGCCTTGCAGCAATTTCGATTTGATCTCTCGAAGCTTGCGCAATCTTGCGATGTCCTTCGAAAAGCTTGGAGAGCTCACCAAAAAAGAAGAGATCAACGAATTGATCTCCCTTTTGAATGACAATGAATAATTTTAGTTTTTGATAATACAGTCAACCAAGCTTCATCCTTTTTCACAGGTTTTATAAGTTCTTTACTTTAGGTCACCTCTTTTTAAGAAAATTGTTTTTAGAATTTTGGCTGTTTGCGGGATGGAGGACAAAAAGGCCAGCCGACCGAAGGCCTTGTGCGCAGAAGCTTCTTTGGGTCTAGACTTTTTTGGTTGCCTTTTGTGGCAATGACAAAGAGTGATGAGAAAATTTCCGAAAAGAATTGAATTTCAATAACTTAATTAAATGCATAAGGAACTATTTGTATTTAAAAGGTTGCAATTTCTAATAGTGAAATCTACAGATAAACTCATCTTTTATGTTCTTTTGCCTTGATGCCAAAGAATCAAAAAATCAAGGCTGAGGATCTTTTCCCTAAAATATGTTCCATAAATAGGCGATTCAAAGAAACTCGCTGCGCTCAAACAGTCTTTGAATCAAGAGAGCCTATTTATTCCACATATTTCTTGGCGGGAAAATCTCCTAGGCCGATTGGGAAAAAGAAAGGAAAAAAAGATTAACAATGGCTGTTTGCAGGTGGGAGGACAAAAAGGCGAGCCGGCGCTGGCCTTGAGGGTGGAAGCTTCTTTTTGTCTAGACTTTTTTGTTTCTTTTTGTGGCAATGACAAAAAGAAAAAAGGAAACTTCCAAATAACATTGAATTTCAATTCCTTAACGAAATTTATAAGCAACTCTTTGTATTGAAAAAGAGTGCGATCGTAATAGCAAAATTGATAGCTAAACTCTTCCTTTCTTTTGATACGAAATAAGCAAAAACCCAAGGCTGCTTGGGTAGTCAAGGCTGAGGATCTTTTCCCTAAAAATATGCTTCACAAATTTCTTAACTGAAAAATCTCCTAGGTAGGCCAAATAAAGAAAATATTAAGAAGGAATTTGCCTAAAATATTGCAAAATTAAATTAAGGTGTTCCCACCCATCAATTAAGTGGATATTTTCCAATACGTTGGAAGACCTCTTTTTAAGAGGATTTTTAATATTCGCAATAAGGATTATCTCTAATGGTTTTAATTCCAATAGATAGAAAAAAAGAAGAGATCAACGAATTGATCTCTTTACTCAGTGACAATGAATAATTTTAGTTTTTGATAATACAGCCTACGGGTCTTACAAAAGGCTTGGCTGGATCTCTACCTGCAAGCAAAGCGTCAATAGCACCAGCCAAATATTGCTCTCTCACCTGATCCGCAACTTGCGGATTATCATCAATTGCTCCACTATATACAACAGCAAAGCCATCTGCTGAAGGCTTCAACAAAAATGCTTCGGGAGTTTTGCTAGCCTTGAATATATCTAAGGCTTTGCGTTCCTTATCACTCAAATAAGGAAATGTATAAGAGGATGAGCTCACTTTTGCGGCCATCTCTTCAATGGATTCTGCAGGATTGTCATCAGGGCTGTTAGAATTGATTAGCACCATTTGAATTCCTTGCGATGAGTACTTATTGGCCAAGTCATTAATTCTATCTTCGTACAATTTCGAAAATGGGCAATAATTACTCGTGAAAATTACGACAATCCCTTTTTTAGCGGAGAAGCTCGATAAGGAAATTTCAGTTTTATCACTTGCATTTATCAGGCTCACGTCGCTTACGGCTTTCACTTGAGCAATACTTGCTGAATGAATAAAAAAGGCTGCAAATAGGAGGGAAAATATTTTTTTCATATTAGTCTAAGTTAAAAGCAACTATGCAATCTTCGTACCGCCTAATTTCCATGCTATGGGCTGACACCTGATTGTTTTTTGCCACTGTTCCTGCAAAATACATTGGATATCCATCATTTGCCACTTTTATATGCATGTGCTCTCTGAAATCCAGCTTTTTGCGACCCCATATTTTATAAAGTGTTTCCTTTAGACACCAGGCAATGAGTGCGTTTTCAGCTGAATTCCCAAATGCGGCCATTTCATTTTCATTCAGAAATTTGTGTTTGATCCGAAATGCCCTTTCACCATGCGTTTCAATGTCTATTCCTACCGGATATGTTTTGTGCAGAATCACTGCCGCATATCCATGACTATGAGAAAAGGAAATATGATAAGAGCGTTTGAGTAATTTAGGTTTGTTGAATTTGGTTTTGTAAACGCTTGTAGCTTTGAGTTTTGCATTTTCGAAAATTTCATGTAGCGCCATTCGCAAACTAAGCCATTCTAATCGGCGGGAGGAAAGGTTAATCGTTTCGAAATCCTCCCGCTCATTTTCTAGCCAATTATAGGCGGCAGCCAATTCTTCTTCCGACTCAGCAATCTTCCAAATACTTATATATCCTCCATTTTCTAATTTTTCTAAATGGAACAGCGGCATAAAAATGTATGTTTGTGCAGGGTAAAGTAAAGGATTTTGCTTGTAAATTTACCATAATGATTAGACCTGAGGTAGAAAAACTGCATACGCTGCGAGGACATTCCGATTGTGTTTACACTTTGGTGGCAGGCCCGAGCGAGCATGAATTTTTCTCGGCGGGAGGTGATGGATTTGTTGTAATGTGGGATTTGCATAAGCCCGAAACAGGCCGGTTGATAGCCAAAGTAAGTGCTTCGGTTTATGCGCTGCATTTTGATAAGGTTAGTAATGAGCTGATTATAGGGCAAAACTACGAGGGCATCCAAATAGTGAATGTGGAGGAAATGAAAGTGATTGGCTCAGTGAAAATTACCTCTGCGGCCATTTTTGATATACAGAGAATTGGCAACGATATTTTCGTAGCCACGGGTGACGGCGTAGTGATCGTAGTCGATAGGCAAACAATGGCTGTTCGCAAGCATATCAAAGCTTCTGACAAAAGTGCACGAACGATGGCAATTGATGCGCCTTCAAACCAATTAGCAGTAGGCTATAGTGATAATAATATCAGGCTTTTCGATTTGCAGAGTTTCGAACCCAAAGCATTGATCAAAGGGCATGAGAATTCGGTGTTTACCTTGCAATTTCAAGGTGTAAATGCTGATTTGATTAGTGCGGGCAGAGATGCTAATTTCAAAGTTTGGGATGGAGAAAATAATTATCAGCCGAAACATTCCGTTGTAGCTCATATGTTTGCCATCAATCATCTAGACTTTAGTCCTGATAATAAACATTTCGTAACTTGTAGCATGGACAAATCCATAAAGATTTGGGATGCTCAAAATTATAAACTTTTGAAAGTGATTGACAAATCGAGGCATGCTGGTCATGGCACAAGTGTAAATAGGTTGCTTTGGACGGATTATCAAAATCAAGTGATTTCCGCTTCGGACGATCGTACACTTTCGGTTTGGCAAATAAATTTCCCATCTTCATTATAATCGACTTCTAATATCAGCATATACTATGAAAATTACACCTCTTGAAATACGACAAAAGACCTTCGAAAAAGCATTCAGAGGATACGATAAAGATGAAGTGACGTCTTATCTCAATTCGCTTTCGATGGCATGGGACAGAATGATCGAGGACAATAATGAGCTGAAAGCAAAGCTTGATGCCGCCTTGAAAGATGTAGAAAAAATGAAACAAGTAGAATCTACACTTTTTAAAACCTTACGAACAGCCGAAGAGACTGGTGCTACAGTAGTGCAGCAGGCCAACAAAGCTGCAGAGCTAAGCATCAAAGAAGCCGAAATGAAATCGCAGCAGCTAATTAGTGATGCGCAAAAAAGAGCAAGAGAAATTCAAGAACAAGCTGAAGACAATGCAAAGGATATCATTTCAGCCATGGAAGCAGAAGTGAAATTACTAGAGGAGGCGTTTAAGGACATCCAAGGCACTCGCAATGATTTTATCACAGATATGCGTAATACAGTGAACGACTTACTCAAGAAAGTCGATAAGCTAGAATTACGTGCAGATGACTACGATGTAGGTGGGATATTGAAGCAAGCACGCAGTGTTTCTCGCAAAGTAAAAGGACTAGAATCATGGGATAATGTGCATGAGAGATCCGAGGAATTGCCTATGGCAGAAGTGGAGGATATTGATGTTGAGGACAATCAAAAGTTTGCAAGAAAGGAAGAAATTGAGGCAGACTTCGATGAGCATTATGGTAGTGAGGAAATTGTAGAAGAGAAAGAGGAAGAAAGTCCAGAGGAAGAAGAAAAAATAGAAACTCGTTTTGTTTCACCTCCCGCCAATCCTAACAACCAGAAAATTGTGCATCAATTGGGTGAAGAAGACGACGCTGAAATAGAAAACACTGATAATTCAATTAGTAAGCCTAAAAAAGGAGGCTCATTTTTCGATGAAATATAAATTGGCTCCTGGAGAGGTAAGACTCAAAAGTATTGAATTCTTTGCATTCCATGGAGTGCAAGCCGAAGAACAAAAAATAGGTAACCGATATGTGGTTGATATTTCTGCAAAAGGCGATTTAGGCTTGGCTGCCAAAGAAGACAATCTAAATGGTACTATCGACTATTGTATATTGTATCGTATCACTAGGGAAGTGATGACGCAACCTGCTAAGCTTTTGGAACATCTTGCTTTTAAAATTGCCGAGAAAGCTCTTAACGAAATTACACTTATAGATTCTATAGAAGTAAAAGTAGCCAAAATGAATCCGCCAATTGGCGCCTTGGCTAAAGAATCATCCGCCACCTTAACCTTATCAAGATGAAAAAAATATTTACCCTAATTTTTACCCTCAGCTTTTCAATTTTCTCTTTTGCGCAGGATTTGCCAAGCTATCGTATTTTGGATAAGGATGGCAACAGCACCGATTTTCAGCAATTGGTCGATGCTAGCAATGTACATCAAGTTGTCCTTTTTGGTGAATTGCATAATAATGCCATCGGCCATTGGTTGCAATTGAAGTTGAGTGAGGCGATGATGGAGGCAAATAGCAATTTGGTATTTGGAGCCGAAATGTTTGAATCGGATAATCAGCTGCTGATGAATGAGTATTTGAATGGAACCATCACCTTGGCTCAGTTTGAAGCGGAAGGTAAAATGTGGAATAATTTCAAAACGGATTATAAACCGCTGCTTGATTTGGCTAAAAATAACAATAGACCATTTATTGCCACAAATATTCCTCGTCGCTATGCAAGCGTTGTAAATAAGCAAGGCCTTGATGGTTTGGCTACACTAGATGCATCAGCTAAGCAATACATTGCTCCGCTTCCTTTTCAGGTAGATTTGGACTTGCCAGGCTACAAATGGATGATCAAGACCATGGGTGCTCATGCTCCAGGTGGACAATCAGCCAATATTGCCATGGCGCAAGCCTCAAAAGATGCGACTATGGCTTATTTTATCTTGCAGAATTTGCGGGAGGATGCGCCATTCATTCATTATCATGGCACCTTTCACTCAAATAACTTTGAGGGAATTTACTGGTATCTGAAGCAAGCCAATGCAGACTTGAAAATACTTACCATTGCTATGGTAGAGCAAGCAGATATTTCAAACTTGACTGAGGAGAATTTAGGCTTAGCAGATTTTATCATTTTGCTGCCGAGTGATAGCCCGAAAAGCTATTAAGACTCCACCTTTGGGTTGTCGCTAGGTTTCACAAAGATGAAGATCACGCTGGCGCATCTAACGCTGGCGCACGTGTGCCGCATGTGACTCTGTGTAAATGTAATTGAAATTCAAATATTTACAATAAAATTATTAAATTGAGAAGATCAAAAAGTCCAAGCGGACGCCTGCCTGCAGTAGGTAGGCTTGAACTAGTGGAATTTAGTGATTTTGGTTTCTTCTCTGCGCTCTCCGCGTCTTCCCTCTGTATTCTCTCTGCGTTTAAATTCTTCTTTCCTTAACCTAATAAAGTCCAAGCCAGCGCCTGCCTGCAGTTGGTGACTTCATGTTAATATCTATGAATATCAATTACTTGCAATAGAATTTTTGGATTGCGTAGCTATAGAGGTCCAAGCGGTCACTTGAATTAGTGGGGTGGAAACAGTGGAAATTATGTCGTAACCAACCAGTAATTAAGAATTTTCGGTTGATGAATTTTCTTGCTGTTTCACAAAGGTGAATCCTCTGGCATCATCGCCATTATAAAAAGAGACTTCTAAGCCAATCAAATACATCAAATCCTTTTTTTCGATATATACAGGAATGCCATCTATTTCATAGGCATTGTCCTTTTCCTTTTGCTTGTCGAAACCCAAGATATAGGAAATACCCGCACAGCCAGCACCACGAATACCCACCCGCAATCCGTAGTCATTAGGGATGTTTTTGTGCGACATTATATGCTTAATTTCTACTGCGGCTTCGGGCGATATAGTAATGGGTGTAAACATTTCTTTAATTTTCTATCAGAGATTTAACCAAGCAAGGGCATTTCAAGTTCATAAATCTTGTAATTGCATATTTCTCGCTAATTTCGCTAAATATTAAATCAGAAACATGGAGGCAATGATTCAACTTTTGACAATTCTTATTCCCGCAGGCTTGGTATTGTATGGAATGTATTTAGTGGTAAGATCCTTTTTGCAAAAGGAATTTGAACGTAACTTATTAGAAATAAAGAATAAAAGTATTGAAGTTGCGCTTCCTATCCGCTTGCAAGCCTATGAGCGGATGACGCTATTTTTAGAGAGAATTTCGCCAAATAACCTTGTGTTGAGGCTGAATAGACAAGGATTATCTGCGCAGGAATTTCGCCAAATATTGGAGCAAGAAGTGCGGGAGGAATTGAGCCACAATTATTCGCAACAAGTATATATGAGCGATACTTGCTGGCAAAATATTAGAAATGCAGCAGATCAAGTACAAAGCCTTATACAAGAGGGCTTTTCTTCACTGCCAGCAGGCGCTAGTGGTGTAGAGCTAGGCAAAGCCATCCTCCAAAAAGCCATAGAGCAAAATGCCAATGCTTCCCAAGCTGCGATAATCGAATTGAAGAGAGAGGTTAGGGGGATTTATTGATTAAAGTAGAATCAATTTTCTTGATCAATCCTCTAACTCATACACATCAATAGCACCACTCTCAGCACTATACATTAGCAATTCCTTTCCATCAGTGCCAAAAGAATAATATGAAATTCCTTCATTTTGGAAGTAGATAAGCTTGGTGAGCTGAAGTGAATTACCCTTGTCTAACTCAAATACAGCGAGGTCTTTCGTTAGGCTATTACCATTCTCAAAAAAATGCATATACTGAATGAAAATTTGATTGCCAACTACTACTATTTCGTTAATAACACCTACGCTTAGTAGTTGGTTGGTGGGTCCCAATTCTTTGAATTTATCAATAGCGCTTTGGAAAATATCATAGCCGGACAAATCGCCTGTAAATAGAACCTCGCCATTGTCATCAAAGACTTCATAAGAAGGGAAGTTTTCTCTAGCAATTCGGAGAAACTTACCTTCTACTTTAAACATGTCTCTAGTTACATAGTTTGTGGTTTCAGGAAATGATAAATTACCTTTCCATACTTGTTCAGCTTTACCTTCCTTATTTATATGCAGTACAGCACTTTGTTCAGAAAACTCAGAGCTAATTGGGTCTAGGATAAGTTTGCCATTATAGTAGGAGAAATTCCCATCTGAGAGCCTTGTGTTCTTTAAAGTTATGTAATTCAGTTTTTCACCTGATGAACTCATTATTAGAAAGCTTTTTTTTCTAATGTCATGAACTGCAAACGAATTATTAGTAGGATCTATATTACTTATTTTTATGATTGATCTTACTTCAAAAGGGCCATCTCCTACAGTTAAAAACTCCTCAATTAATTCGAAGTTCTTATTTGTTTTAAATATTTTATTGATGTGTCTATCAAGGAAAATATAAGAATCAGGCAAAATTCGAATGCTATTAATCCGTGTGAAAAATATACCATCTCCAAAATCAAAGTGAGCTGATTTTTTTGTGAGGGTTAAAACTTCTAGTTCCCTTTCCTTTTGAATGTTACAAGAGGATACTATTAAAACAGAAAGTATAATCAGATGTATTTGTTTTTTCATTTTTAAAATATTTAAAAATAAGAAAGTGGCTGTTTCAGAAGTGAGATGGCTTTTTTATTCCGAAATAATTCTTAGAAATAAAAAATAGAGGCTGCCCTTTTGAGACAGCCTCTTTTAAATCAGGTTTGAATTGGATTACCTGGGCCACAGTTAGGGCAATTATGTGTATAGAATTTCATTCCATTACATAAAATGTAATCACATTCCACATGTTCGCATGTGCCAGTTGTTGCATTACACTGAATTGTAACACCGTCCCCACAATCTTGCGATGCAGAACATCCAGACCTAGCATCAAATGATACTAATGTAAACATTAGTACGAATAGTGAGCTAGCAAAAATGGTAGCAATAGATTTTTTCATAGGAATATTATTTAGTGATAGTTCAATAATAATAATAATAATAATAATACACAAAATTTATTTAAATAATTTTTAATAATGGGCACTTAATAGTTTGATAATATTATCTAATTCAGCAGTAATTATTGCTTTTAGAGTTTATTGCCAAATATTATTGACCCATCAAATGAACAAAAATTTCGATATTATTATGAACTTATCTATGAATAATTCTGAAGTCGAGTGTATTTCCTTTTGTTTTAATTTCCTTTAAGATTATTATTTAGTATAATTTATTGTACTTATAAATTTTATCATATCATTACTGTACTTTGAGAAATTTCGAGCCTCTAATTAGATAATTACCAACTCTTCCGAACCCTTTCACCTCCTGCAGGGTTTATTCGCTATGCAAAAATATATTGATTTGGCTGCTTCCGATAGCGCTATGGACTATCCGCAGTATTTCGAATTTACCGAGAAATTATTAGCACAAGGCAAAACTACAGGGCCTAATCAATCTCCCGAAATGATTGCTTATACCAAGCTCAACCTCAAGCGTATGAAGCGTTGGAACAAAACCTACACGCCCTCAGCTGCAATGAGTGAGGCTGTAGTGCTAGCTAAACCAATGATATGGCTGGTAATCACCGAGCCTTGGTGCGGCGATGCTGCGCATAATATACCGGCATTGGCGAAAATTGCAGATTTGAGCGATGCAATTACAATGAAACTTGTGCTTAGAGATGAGCACCCGGAGCTTATGGATGAGTTTCTTACCAATGGCAGCAAATCTATTCCAAAATTAATTTGCCTAGATGCCACGAATGCAGAGTTGCTGGGCACCTGGGGCCCAAGACCTGAAATAGTACAAAATCGGGTAATGGCATACAAAGCAGCTCCAGACAAAACAATGCCTGAGCTATATGAGGAAATCCATGCATGGTACAATGGCAATAAGCAAGCAGCCCTAGAAGCGGAATTCGTGCAGTTGCTAGCCAATTGGGCAAATAAGCAAAGTCAATTGCAAGAAATATAGTAGATTGAAAATGATAATTGAAATGATATGAAAGCATTAATTGCGGGAGCCACGGGATTGATAGGAAAGGAGTTGTTACAGATGCTTCTTGAGGATGATTATTATACATCAGTCCACAGCATAGTGCGGATGCCTACAGAGCTTAAGCACTCTAAGCTCAAGGAATTTGTGGTGGATTTTGATCAGTTACAGAGCTATCCTGAGGCTTTTGCGGTGGACGATGTATTTTGCTGTTTGGGTACTACCATGAAAAAGGCAGGCACAAAAGAGGCATTCCGCAAGGTAGATTATGATTATCCGCTTGCTATTGCCGAGCAATCGCTAGAAGCTGGAGCAAAACAATACCTGATAGTAACCGCAATGGGTTCAGATGCAGACTCACGAATATTTTACAATAAAGTTAAAGGTGAAATTGAACGAGAGTTGAAGAAGTTGCCCTTTGAAAGCCTGCTAATATTTAGGCCTTCGTTATTACTTGGTGATAGAAATGAAAAACGGGTGGGTGAAGATATAGGCAAAGTAGTGATGAAATTGATCCCATATATTGGGCCTTTGAAAAAGTACAAACCTATAATTGGAAAACAAGTAGCCTTTGCGATGCAGATTCAAGCTAAAAGAGCTCATAAAGGAACGCAAGTTTTTGAGTCGGGTCGTATACAAGAGTTCTAATTATGGAATCTTTATCATGTCGAAATAGGAATAATATTCTTTGGTCTTCCCGATAAGAAATCTCGCTAAGGCGCCAGGACGCAAAGGTTTTGGTTTCTTCTCTGCGTTTTCTGCGTCTTCCCTTGGCGAACTCCGCGTTTAAATTCTTCTTCCTAAAATCGCTAAGGCTGAAGTTTTACCTTGACTTCCTGCTTAAAAAATGAAAAATGACTGCTAATGTCAAATTAACAATCACTCCATAAATCAAGTAAGACCATACACCCTCAATGACTCCATATTCCGGAAAAAGAGCTTCAAATTCCTCCCGCTTTTTTAAGGGATCGTAAATGTGGCCAATCAAATGCAGAAAAGGTAAGGAAACGAGTAAGCTCAGCATCCAGACCCATTTTTCTTTATCCACATTTTTTATCCCAAATGTGAAAAGAACAGGCGCTGAAAACATAATCAACCGAGTATAATCTTGCCCACCAATTAGGCTCAAGGTAAGAATTGAAAGGCCTGTAATTACTAAAATCTTATCTGCAGTATCCCATTCCCAATACTTGCGGGAGGAAAATACCAAAGCTGGAATACCACCAAAAACCACAAAAAATGCTGCAATCCATCGTAATAAGAGCTGTGGATCATTCAGCAATAAACTCAGATTGTTGTAGATGGAATAAATGGCTCCTTTGCTAGGTGTACCTGAGCCGGAAAATTGAGCATTTATAACTATCAGCTCAATAAAAGTGAGTAGGACAGCAACAGCTATAAGGGTGATATTTTTCTTGGACTCACCCAACCAAATTGCTAAAAGCAAAAAAGCAAAAATGAGCACCAATGTTGATTCTTTAATTGGTAGGGCTAAAAGCGCGAAGGGAAGAAAATATGCATACTTTCGATAAAGCATTAGGTAAATTCCAATGGAATAAATTGCCATTTGAGCAGGATCGGTACTTACAGGATCGAAAACATGCAGGCGTAACCAGCCAGCAAAGTGAAGTGAAAAGAAGAGTAGGAGAGCAATGATTTGGAGCTGAGAGAATTTAAGGAAACCCCAGATTTTGAGCCAAAAATAGGCGCCTATCATTGTGAATACAAGATTGATAAGCAGAAATGCATGAATGGGATTTGCCACAGGCAATTGAGCTGCAAGCCATGAAATCAAAATGCGCTGATTATATGGATAACGTACTTCAAAAGCATCTACATAGCCAGCGAAATAATCGAAAGCCGCTAAATAATGATGATAGTCTGCCAAGGGCAATTCCTCAAAATTAGGAATGGGCTGAAGAACAAATGCAGCCAAGCAAGCCAAACCGACAAATGCCAAATATACCATTCCAAATCTTGGCAAAGGCTTCATGTAATTTATGTTTAGTTTTACATGAAATTAGTATTTATTTCCGAATCAAAGCAGAGAAATGATCGTAGTAATTCAGCGCACAAGCGAAGCAGCAGTGAAAGTGGATGGTGAGGTGATTGGGCAAATCGCCAAGGGTTTATTGATATTGCTTGGAATAGAAGAGGCCGATGGGCAAGAGGATATTGAGTGGCTCAGTAAGAAAATCTTGAACCTAAGAATATTCGAAGATGAAAATGGTGTAATGAACAGAAGTCTGCTTGAAATTGATGGCGAACTCTTGGTTGTGAGCCAGTTTACCCTACATGCCAGTACCAAAAAGGGAAATCGACCAAGCTATATCAAAGCCGCTAAACCTGACATAGCCATTCCATTGTACGAGCAATTTGTAGAAACCATTCAGCTCGGGCTAGGTAAGAAAGTAGCCACTGGTTCCTTCGGTGCCGACATGAAGGTGAGCCTTATAAATGATGGTCCGGTTACGATTATTATAGACAGTAAAGACAAAAAATAATGGCGGATCTAAGCATAAAAGAAGCCCAGGAAAAAGTGGACGAATGGATCAAAACCATTGGCGTTCGATATTTCAATGAATTGACCAATATGGCCATTCTCACCGAGGAAGTGGGTGAGGTAGCTCGGATTATTTCAAGGAAATATGGAGAGCAATCTTTTAAGGAAGGTGAATCGGATGCAAAGCTGGCGGATGAATTTGCGGATGTGCTTTGGGTGTTAATGTGCCTGGCAAATCAAACAGGAGTCGATTTGGAAGACGCTTTTAGGAAGAACCTCGAAAAGAAAACCGATCGGGATAAAAATAGACACAAGAACAATCAGAAATTACAATAATATGCTTTTAAAGAGATTGCTAGTATTTTTTGCAAGCCTGTTGCTATTGCAAGCCTGTGCAGAGCGGGAGGAACCCATCGATCAAGTCGCCTATGCGCAAGAAATGAACGAATGGCTCAAGAGTAGATTTAATACCTTGAATGCACCTGATGGCTGGCTTTCATTGGTTGGCTTAGAGTGGATGGAAGAAGGTGAAAATACTTTTGGCGGGAGTGAGGAGAATAACTTGAAAATTGCTGGTGATAATGTGCCTGATCAATTGGGTAAGCTAGTACTGGAAAATGAGCAAGTGAGGATTTTTCCAATAGCTGACAGCCTGATGACCATAAATGGAGAAGGTATTGAGGATGGACAAGTTATTTGGATAAAAGGTGAGGAAACACCTATTGTTGAACTTGGCAGTATTTCTTTTTTGGTAATCGAGCGACAAGGTAAAGTTGGGCTTCGAGTGCGTGATAGTAAAAGCAAAACCCTACGAGCATTTCAAGGCACAGATTTTTTCCCAATTGATCCTGCTTGGCGTAAAATAGCTACTTTCAAACCGTATGAAGGAGGTAAGGAACTGAAAGTACAAAATATCATCGGCACGGTAGAAACGCAGATTTGTCCAGGCTATTTGGAATTCAGTCATGATGACAGCGATTATCAATTAGATGTAATCATCGAAGACGATCAATATTTTATCATTTTTGGTGACTTGACCAATGGTGAAGAAACCTACGGTGCAGGTAGATATATGTACACCACTTTTCCTGATGAAAACAATAAGGTGGTGCTCGATTTTAATAAGTCTTACAGTCCACCCTGTGTATTTACTGAATTTGCAACCTGCCCATTGCCCCCGCAACAAAATATGCTTCCAATAGCAATTCCTGTGGGAGAGCTTACCTATGGGGAGCATTGAGGAGTCATGGATAAAACGCTAACGCTGGCGCACGCGTGTCGCGTGTGTCCCCTATGATGAGATCGAGGATTGGGTCTGCTAAACAAAAGCCAATTGCAATAACTAAATATAATCAATTTCTAAAAGCCCTTTTCCTCCACTATAATCAATTGCGCTGCTGTATTTCCAATAAAATGGCTCTGTAACAAACCCTGCTTTAACAGGATTATTGTGAATATAATCGACTTTTTGGTCAATAACTTGAGCACTCCAAAGTTCTATCGGTTTATTGGTATGTTGCCATAATTGCCTGCTTTTAACTTTGCTGCTTTTTAGCCCAGCTCTTTCGAACATCCACAATATCCATTCTTTGCGGCTTTCTTGAATATTCTCTTCTAGCTCTTTTTGTAATTTTTTTGAAGTGAACTCTTTGAATCTACCAATCACAGTTTCTGGATTGTTTTCGGTGGCTCTTATTATTAAATGAACATGACTTGGCATAATACACCAGCAATAAATTTCCAGACCCTTGTTTTTTCTACAATAATCTAGACTTTCAATGAGTATTGAAAAGTACTCTTCTCTAACAAATAAATCTATCCAATTGACCGTAGCAAAGCTGACAAAATACAATCCTTCCTTGTTGTAAAATTTATACTTTCCGCTCATTTGGTTTTTGGTTAAAGCATTGATTACTTTAAGCAATTCAACTACTGATTACCTATTATATCAAATAAATTTAATAGCTGATCTCTAATTATTCAAAGATACCCACTTGAAATGGAGTCACTTGTGACAGGCAAACCATAAAGGATCAAGGCTTGTGGTAGTTTTAAGACTAGCATTGAGATATGGCTTCAAACGGAGACACACGCGACACGCGTGCGCCAGCATTAGCCAGCGTTATGTAATGTTAAGTCCCTACGGGACTGAAAACCATTGATGAATCAATTATAAAACCCTCAATTTCCCGTTTTCAAACACAGGCAAAATTGGGAATAGATCGAATTGGAGAGAAAATTTCATGTCTTTTTCTAAGCCCAATCGGCTGAGCCTTAGGTAATGGGAGGATTTTTGTAAATAGCTAAAAAGGTCGAATTTGGCTAATTGGATTAGCGATTGTGTAGCCAATGCAGCATCGCATTCTATTTTATGTGTTCTGCTGAGATCTTCTACTAATGATCCTGCAAAGAGGCTATCCTCCATGCTGAATTTTCCTTTCCAACCTGCACAAACTATTACCACAGATTCTTCTTTATTTCTCAGATAATTGGCGACAGTTTTTATATTCAGAAAAGAGCCAACTAATACTTGCTTGGCGGTATGTGCTGCCATCGTAAGTGCAACCGTGCCATTGGTAGTAGTCATGGCAATTTTCCTCCCGCTATATTTAGCTTTCAAGTAGTGGTATGGACTATTTCCCAAATCAAAGCCTTCTACTTTTTCGCCATTTCTTTCTCCAGCTAATACATAGCCTTGATCCTTTAGCGCAATACATTCTTCCAATTTTGCCACAGGTACTATATGATCCACGCCATTTGCCAAGGCAGTAACGATGCAAGATGTTGCTCGAAATATATCCGTTACCACTACAATTTTTCCCTGCAAATCATATAAATGAAGTAGCTCTGGACTTAAACAAACTTCAATTTCGGTGGAGGATTGCGATGAGATTATCAATTGATCTAAATGAGATTTATACTTAATTTCCTTTGTAAAGTGGGAATTTTTCTATCCGGGCTTTCAGGTTCTTATTACGAACTTGAATGTAAATTTCAGTGCCAGGTGCTGCAGAATCAGTTTTCACATAACCCATACCAATGCCCACGCCCATAGATGGTGAACTTGTGCCGGAAGTTACTTCACCAATCACATCGCCTGCTGCATTTACAATTGGGTAATGCGAACGTGGAATGCCTCTATCTTCCATGATAAAGCCAATAAGCTTGCGGCTTACACCAGCAGCTTTGATTTCAGCTAGTTTGTCTGAGGCTATAAAGTCTTTTGAGAATTTGGTAATCCAGCCTAGACCAGCTTCCAGCGGGTTGGTTTCGTCGGTGATGTCATTGCCATACAAGCAATAGCCCATTTCCATGCGCAAAGTGTCACGTGCTCCTAGCCCTATTGGTTTGATCCCAAACTCTGCTCCAGCTTCCATTATGGCATTCCAAGTAGCTTCGGCTTTGTCGTTTTTCACGTAGATTTCGAATCCGCCAGCGCCAGTGTAGCCAGTTGCCGAAATGATCACATAGTCCACGCCAGCCATTGGGCCTACTACGAAATGGTAAAATTTGATTTCTGATAAGTTAACCGTTGTAAGCTTTTGCAATGTGGTTATTGCCTTTGGTCCTTGCACCGCAAATAACGAATAATCATCAGACAGATTTTTAATTTCTGCACCTACCGTTTCATTTTGCTTGCTTACCCAAGCCCAATCTTTATCAATATTGCCGGCATTTACTACCAAAAGGTATTTTTCATCAGCAATTTTATAGACAAGCAAATCATCTACAATGCCTGCATTTTCATTGGGCATGCATGAATATTGCGCTTGCCCATCTATCAATTTGCTAGCATCGTTACTGCTGATAAGTTGAATAAGGTCGAGGGCTTTTGGACCGGTAATTAAAAACTCGCCCATGTGCGAAACGTCAAAAATACCTACCGCTTCGCGAACAGTTTTGTGTTCTTCTATATCGGAGCTATAGCGAACAGGCATATTGTATCCCGCAAAAGGAACCATTTTAGCACCAAGATTTTGATGCAGATCATTAAGGGCAACAGTTTTTAATTCCATTATATCTTCATTTGATATCCAAAGGTAAAAGCGGGAGGTGGATTCGGCAAATAATTGGAATTAATATGGCAATTTGTAGCCTATTGCTGCTAAATCCTCAGCAGTCATTTCCACCACCGATACATTCAATTTGATGTCTTCGATGGGTCTATTACTTCTATCGCGATCTACTGCTACAATCGCATCAATGATGTCCATTCCCTTAATCACCTGCCCAAAAATGGTATAGTCACCATCCAATCGATGCACACCATCTTTGTTTTGCACAATATAGAATTGGCAGGCTGCGGATAGCTTATCTGGATTATCATCTCGGCCAGCTCCTACAGCTCCGTAGACGTGAGTAAGGCTATCTACAAATTCTGGTTCGAGCAAGTAGGGAGAATCTCCAAAACCTTCTTCGGTATCCGGACAGCCACCTTGAGCGACAAAGTTTGGGATTACCCTATTGAAAGTAAGCGAATCCCAATATCCTTGACTTGCTAGGTCGATAAAGCTTTGATTGTGATTGGGAGTGCCTTCATGTAGCCAAATATATACCTCGCCAAGTCGAGTTTCAATTTTGCCGATTTGATAGGTTTGCTGCTGTTGACATGAGCTTAAAACTAAGAAGAGCCCAAGCACAAATAATAGATTTTTCATGGTTTATGTATTTTCAATAAATATAGAATTGAAAATATGCTTGGGCAATTATTTATTAGTCAATGTGGCTTTGCATTACTTTAAATTGTGACATTTAGAAAAATTTCGTTTGATTGAAATTTTATTATCTAAAAGATTTGAATGAACAAAATTAAAAAGCTGTATGCTTATTTGAGGTCAGCTTTATTTGCTTCACTATATACCAAATAATACATCTCAAAAGCGTCCATATTACCTTGCTCGGCTTGAATGTGGGCTCTTACAAAAATAGCAAAACGGCTTTCGGAGGTTTTTTCATAGATGTAGCCATTCCATAAGGGCTCTGGGCTGCCCATTGCTTGCCAAGTGTCTGTTTTTACTAAAGCAAGTAATTCACCTGCTGTATTATAGCTATTTACTAATTCCTCCTTACTCGCATCGCGGATCATTTTCCTTTTGGCATAAAAGGGCAAATTATGCAGGATGCGATCTTGCATAAAAATAGGCGTGGAGGCGGAAGGAACGGTTTGGTTTATAATCGTACCGATCTCCTTGTAGGGTCTGTACTTTTCTAGTTGAGGCAATACTGCTAAACTGAAAATAAATAGCGGTACAAAAACACACATAAATGGAATTAAGCGGATGGTGTTTTCTTTCCCAGCTCTATAACTAAGCCAGCCAATAAGTAGCGCAATTACTAAAGGTATTTCTAACCAATTGCGACTTAAGTCAAGGTAAATGACTAATGCAATTCCACTCGCAAAAAGTAGGATAGCTGGAAACAGTAAGCTCACATTCCAAGCAATTTTCCACTTACGATTAGGCAGTATATCAGGATTTACAAAAACCCAAGCAACCATTATTGCCATTGCAGGATGCGCTTGAATAAAATAGGTCGGTATTTTCCCACTGCTTATGGTGAAAATAAGTAGCATAGCAAAAAACCAAGCTAGTGGTAAGGCCAACTCCTCCCGCCATTTTTTTCTCCTTACGATCAGGATAAGAGCCAAATAAAAGGCCAAGGAATATGGCAAGAAACTCCAAGAAATTACGGCAGGATAAAAGAATGGATCTTCCCATGAAAAAGGCTTTTTTCCTACAGCTCTATTGATTGTTTCGGCATTGAGTACTTCTTGAAAAGCCTCTCCGTATGCAGAATTCATATAAATAATCCAGCTCAGTCCGATTAACAAACTGATAAGAATACCCGGAATGTGGATGAAAAACCGTAGCTCCTTCCAAGCGTTTTTGATTTGCCAGTTTTGATAAAAAAGCACAAATAATGTGATAATAGCACCTATCACGATAAAATATGGATAGCCTTTTACAAGGACTGTAAATCCGAGGGTAACAAAAGCTAAAAACAACCACCATTTATTACGGCTTTGCCATGCGATTACAAAAAGCAACATACATAATGTAAAAAAGAAAGTAAGCGGCGTTTCAGGTGAGGCATATTGCTTATTCCCTACAAATTGAAAGGAAAAGGCCATGGTAATAAAAGTCCATAAGCTGGCTTTTGGGCCGTATAATCTGCCTGCAATTCCTGCGGCTGCAAAATTGGTGAGATAAGCGAGCAGGACTATCGGCAAGCGAATGGCCCATTCGTTGAGCCCAAATAGTATAACTGAACTTGCAATAAGCCAATAGGTAAGCGGAGGTTTGTTGAATCGTGGTTCATAATTGTAAAAGAATTCCAAGTAATTAC
The DNA here is from genome assembly GCF_049340005.1 of Peijinzhouia sedimentorum. Taxonomy (NCBI): domain Bacteria; kingdom Pseudomonadati; phylum Bacteroidota; class Cytophagia; order Cytophagales; family Peijinzhouiaceae; genus Peijinzhouia; species Peijinzhouia sedimentorum. The sequence continues at coordinate 263,679 of NZ_JBMPIY010000002.1, read as the reverse complement.
CACTCTCAAACATTTCTCTGACGGCCTCTGCATAGAAACTCTCATTGGGTGTCCAAATAGCATTGGTGCCGAAATTGGTGAAATACAATAAGGCAGTTAGTCCATAAATAGCATATTTGAACCAAGGTTGATCCATAACGGTAATTTCCTGTGGAGCTAGTTTTGCCATATTATAATTGTTGCTTGCCTTGCTGATGAAGATAACGGTAGCCGTATTTCAGAAATGTGCTGTATCCGCTGATAGTGGCTATAAAAAAACCTTCGAAGCCATCTTTGAATCCGACTTTCAATAAGTAATCTCGCCAAAACCGATAGCTTGGACTAAAGATAATTTGCCAGATGGAAGCTTTTTTACCCAATTTGGCCATCGCTCCTGCTGCGATAAATGCATATTTTTCGGAGCGCTCTACATGTTCTCGCGCAGTATAATAGGAGTAATGCAGCAAATCTCCATTCAATTTGGCGAGGGAGCTGCCATCAGCTAATGTCACTTGGTCGTGCGGATTCATTCCTCCCCATTGGCCTTTTCGTCTATCCCAGAGCCTCGTTTTGGTATCGGGATACCAGCTGCCGTGGCGAATCCACCTCCCGCAATAGTTTGTGAGTCGGTTCATTCTCCAGCCGTCATTTTGCCAATTATTCTTGGCTGCGATGATGGATTTTTTCAATTCATCCGACAAGGCCTCATCTGCATCCAAGGCCAGTACATGATCGTATTTTGCTAATGAAACCGCCTTATTTTTTTGCTCTATATGCCCTACAAATGCCTGCGAATGAAAGGCGACATTGTATTGAAGACAAATATCTTTGGTGCTATCCGTAGAGTTGGAATCCAGCACCACAATTTCATCCACCACGCCCTGCAATGAAGCCAAACATCGCTCGATATTCCGCTCTTCATTGTAGGTGATAATTACAGCCGATAGTTTTACAGCTTGGGACATAGGCTACAAAATTAAACAAATTTGATTGCCGTAGATTCTTTAATTTAGAAGATTGCGATACCAAGCGGTATTATCGTAATTTTGTATCAAATATTTAGAAATGATAATTGTAGATAAGACGGTACTGAGCGATGATGTGGCGGAGCAGGCATTTGTATGCGACTTGGCAAAATGCAAAGGAGCATGCTGTGTGGAGGGTGATTCCGGAGCACCACTAGAAGATGATGAGTTAAAGATTTTTGAAGAAATTTACGATGATGTAGAGCCATTCTTAAGTGAGGAGGGCAAAAGAGAAATCAAAAAGCAAGGCCTATATTTGAAGGACATTGAGGGAGATTATACCACGCCGACCATTGGCGGGAGGGAATGTGCCTATGCGGTGTACGACAAATATAAAATGCTCCAATGCGGTATTGAACTAGCGTGGAAGGCTGGAAAAACCCATTATCGCAAACCAATAAGTTGTCAGCTTTACCCAATCAGAGTAACCAAATATGATCAATATGATGCTATCAATTATCATAGATGGCATATTTGTAGTGCAGCTTGTGATCTGGGAAATAAGCTTCAGGTGCCAGTGTATAAGTTTTTGAAAGATGCGCTTGTAAGAAAATACGGAGAAGAATGGTATGCTAAATTGGAAACTGAAGTTGCCAAGAAAAATCGAAAACAATATGAATAGAAGCCGTTTTGCTGGTGTCGTATCATTACTATTATCTACTTTGATTTTAAGTAGTTGTGCTGCCTTATTTGGAATAGAGGAAGAAATCGTTTTTGAGCCAATACCTGGCAAGTTGAAAGGCACTGAGTTAGTGGTAGAAACAGGAGCGGAATTCAACAGAGGCTATCCAGGCTTGGTTAGAGATATTTCAAGAAGTATAAAATACCCGGATATTTCCAGAAGAATGTCCAAACAAGGAACAGTTTTCGTGAAATTTGTAGTGGACGAAAACGCCAAAGTGATAGATGTAAGTGTAGAGAGCGGTGTTGATTTCAATCTAGACCAAGAAGCTGTGAGAGTGGTGAGAAACCTTAAACCATGGCAGGCAGGAACGCACAATGGTGAGCCCGCAGCATTTGAATATACGGTGCCGGTTTCCTTTAGGCTTTAATAGCAAATAAACTTCCGATTGAATTCTAAAAAGGGAGAACTTAAACGCAGAGGCCGCCAAGGGAAGACGCTAAGTTTGCAGAGAAGAAACTAAACCCTTTGCGAACTTTGTATAAAATTCTGCGCTCATTGCGGTTAAAAACAAGAAATTTTGCCCGCAGATGTCGCAGATTTGCGCAGATTAGAAACTGTTCGACATTTGTAATGTGGAACTTTAGATAAGGAGGATTTGCAATCCGACTGATCGTAATCAAAAGAGAGAAGTAATGGTAAAGAGGCCACCACCGATCCTGACGCTAAGGATTTTGTTTGATTACCAGCCGGGAGTGAAGTTCAGCCCGAAGCTGCCACGACTCAAACCTTTGCCTTGAAGTGGAATAGCGTAGAAAGGCTCTAGAATCATGGCATTGAACACATTCACACGCATTGCCACTCCAGTACTGAAAATAGGTTTTCGTTTACCGAAGGATGAGCTCTGCGAGAAGACCGATTGCTCAAATTGATTTTCATTATTCCAATTGCCCCAAGCCATGCCACCATCCAAGAAGAGCGTCAACTCACTAAACAAAAACTTAGATTTGATAGGCGTCAATCTTTCAGGCCCTGTAAATGGAATTCGGATTTCTATGTTTCCAACAAGCATTTTGCTGCCAAGTAAGTCATCAGTATTAAAACCTGATTCTCCCTGTTCAAGCAAATACAAATTGTTCCAGCCGTAGCCACGAACCAAGGTTGGGTAGAATACAGCAAAAGGAGGAAGTATTCCATTGGCAGCGTCATTGCCAATTCTATTTTGATGCAATGCGCGGAAACTGATATTGAAAGGGTCTATCCAAAAATACCTTCGGTAATCAACCAGAAGACTATAAAAATCCAGTCCACCGAAGTACTTCTCTACTTGGAAGCGATGTCTAAATCCATTCATTGGTGAGGCAATCCCAAATTGAGAATTGTCACCAACATAAGCTACGTCAACTTGTTGCAGATTAAAACCATTTGGAGCAGGCAGTTTTTCTCGGTCTTGCAATACACGGTTTCCATCAAGGAAGTAATTATTGAATTTATCTCTTCGGTAGGAGTATCTGGAAAATGACGCTCCAGCTTCGAATCGCAGTGATTTAGAAATTGGGAAATACGCAAATGCAGCGGCTCGATCTTGGAAGGTTCGCCAAACTTCCTGAGCGAGATTCATTACTTGTAATGTGTCTCCATTCACTCTAATGGTATCTTGCTGCCAATAGGTTCTGTAGGCAGGATAGGGAATATGAGAAACCGATGCTCCCCAGTTCACCTTGTTTTTTTGGTTTACAAATGCAATTTGTCCTCCAAAGTCATACACTTCGCCATTTACTGCAAAGCCACCAAATAACTGATTGTCACCTAGCATATCACTGAAAATCATATTGACACCTCCCGCTAGCCCTCCACCCAAGCGATTGGTAGATATACCAGCGCCAGCTTGCTGACTAATATGGTCTAATTTGAAGCGTTTTTCATAAGGAATATGCTCAATTTGATCATCAGTAGGAATAGAAAACAGCTGCGGCTGTTTCAGATTTGTTACAACTAAATCTCTTCCCATTCTCAAAGAAGGCGGGAGGATGGCTGCATCAAAAGTCACATCTTTCGGGTCAACTATTTGATATACAAAGTCATCCGGTTGAGCTGTGTAAATGGTGTATTGCCCATTGTTGAAATGCGAATAACTCAACTTATTTTCATCCCTTGCGATACTAACTGCTGGTGATAAAGCTGTAATTCCGCTTATGCCAGTGAAATATCTAGTGAGTTGGTTTAGCTCCTCTGTTTTTAAATTGTAATTGTAAAGATTCCTAAACCCATCTCTATTGCTCAAAAAATAGATTGAATTTCCGTCGGGTGCAAAAATCGGATTCAAGTTTTCAGCACCTTCGAATATATCGATGAAATTATCATTACCAGTATTCAAATCGTAAATAAGAATATTGTAACCACGAGAAGAGGTTCCATTTTGGTTTCTTTCAGTAGCCATGATTAGTTGGTTTCCATCGGGCGACCAATTGGGCTGTAGATAGGAGTACTTATCGTTGGTGATTTGCTTTACCCGTTGCGTTGTAATGTCAAAAAGAAAAATATCAGATTGGCCATTTACTAATCCCGTAACAGCGATTTGCTTAGCATCTGGCGACCAAGCTGGATTGCTGAATGCATCGAGTCCTTCCAAATCATAAGTTTCAGTCTTATTCGGATGGTTTGCATCTACCACGATCAACTTATTTTTACCACCGCTAAATGCAGTAAAGGCGAATTGATCGCTATTTGGCGACCAAGTACCGGCTGATTCTAAAAAGTTCAAATCATCAATATGGCCATTTCTGCTAGTGCTATATAGCTTTTTGATAATCTTCCCAGTTTCTGCATTTGCTAGAAAAAGGTCTATGGAAAAGATATTTTTTTCTGAAAGAAAGGCTACCATTTTGCCATTAGGACTTATAGCTGGCGATATATTCATAGTACCTGAATTGTTGGCATTGAGAATATTTTTTCCGGCAGCTACTGTATCTATTCCTTCCCAGAAATCACCATAAAATTCCTTTAGGTTAGTTCTCCACATATTAGAAAGGACATCTGCTTCATATCCTAATACCATCGGTATGGCTTTTTCGTATCCGTATTTTGCAGTAGTGGTAAATAAAGGCTCGATGATTTGGTCGCCCCAAATGCCAGTAACATAAGCCCAAAAAGCCTGGCCGTACCGATAAGGAAAATATTTACCGTTTGTGGTTAATTGCTCCAAAGTGGGAAGGTCATCATTTTGATAACTATCGCGCATCCACATGGCTGTGTGGCTGTCCAAATAGCCAATTGACATGTATTCCGCCATTCCTTCCACCATCCAAAGCGGGAGGTTTCGAATATTGTTGAGACTTGTGGAATCTCCAGTTCGTAGCAAGTGATATTGGAAAGCATGCACCAATTCATGCCCAAGCACATGATCAGTCTGGTGATTTGATTCATTTATTGGCATAACCACTCGATTTTTCAAGCCTTCAGTTACGCCACCAGTGCCTACGCCAATGTCTCCAAAAATGGTATTTGTTTGCTGGAAATCAGCGTGATTGTTGTAAAAAATTACTGGGTTCAAAGTATTGAATGTATCCTTCAATACTATTTGGTGCATTTGATACCATCTCTCAGTATCGTTTATGAGTTTTCTCAGTACCTCATCATTTTGTAGGTAATGATATATTTCGAAATTTGGCGTTTGAGTAACAGAGAAATCAAGCCGCTTATTTTTAATTCTATTTTGCCCAAAGTACTGAGCTTGACTTTGGCTGAATGAAGCCAAGATAAAAATAAAGGCAAGTGAATATTTTATTATTCTTCCAGTAATCTTCATGGTAAACAGGTCTTCAATTTTTCATGGTGCGAGCGAAGACAGTTAATAACGAATCTGCAAGAATTTTACGTATGATTGGAGTAAACGGTTTTTAGAAATTTTATCATAAAGCAAAAAAAAAACCGCTTCTGCGGTTTTTTAATTTATTTTAAGTCGGAGAAATCAAAGCTTTCTAAGAATTTTGTGGTGAATTTTCCAGCTTTGAATTGAGGATCATCCATTAATTTGATATGGAAAGGAATGGTAGTTTTTACTCCTTCAATTACAAATTCCTGTAATGCTCTCTTCATTCTTACCAGTACTTCCTCCCGCGATTGTCCCGAAACAATAAGTTTGGCAATCATGGAATCGTAGTTTGGTGGAATGGTATAGCCAGCGTATACATGGCTATCAACTCTTACACCATGTCCACCTGGTAAATGCAGGTTGGTGATTTTACCTGGGCTTGGCATAAAGTTTCTTCCTGGATCTTCCGCATTGATACGGCATTCCATCGAATACAACTTAGGCGTATAGTTTTTACCTGAGATTGGAATTCCAGCAGCTACTTTAATTTGTTCTTTGATCAAATCAAAATCGGTAACTTCTTCAGTAATTGGATGCTCTACCTGGATACGCGTATTCATTTCCATGAAGTAGAAATTCAAGTCTTTGTCTACCAAAAACTCGATAGTTCCAGCACCTTCATACTTGATTGAGCTAGCACCTTTGATGGCAGCTTCACCCATTCTTTTTCTTAAGTCATCTGTCATTATTGGAGAAGGTGTTTCTTCAACTAATTTCTGATGTCTTCTTTGGATGGAGCAATCTCTCTCAGAAAGGTGGCACACTCTGCCTGTAGAATCGCCTACTACTTGGATTTCGATATGCTTAGGTTCTTCGATGAATTTCTCCAGATAAAGTCCATCATTGCCAAATGCAGCACCGGATTCTTGGCGTGCATCGTCCCAAGCTTTTTTGAATTCTTTTTCTTCTTTTACAATACGCATTCCACGGCCACCACCTCCGGCTGTTGCTTTCAGGATTACCGGGTAACCCATTTCATTGGCTATTTTGATTCCTTGTTCCATAGAACTAAGGATGCCATCAGAACCTGGAATAGTAGGTACACCAGCTGCATGCATGGTAGCTTTTGCAGTGGCTTTATCACCCATTTTATCAATCATCTCTGCACTTGCACCTATGAATTTGATACCCGATTCGGCACAAATTCTAGAGAAGTCGGCATTTTCCGAAAGGAAACCATAGCCTGGATGAATTGCATCTGCATTGGTGATTTCTGCTGCAGCGATAATGTGAGGTATATTTAAGTAGGAGAGCTTACTTGGAGCTGGGCCTATGCAAACTGCCTCGTCGGCAAATCGTACGTGAAGGCTTTCTTTATCGACTGTTGAATATACTGCAACAGTCTTTATTCCCATTTCTCTGCAGGTACGAATTATCCTGAGAGCAATTTCGCCTCTGTTTGCTATTAATATTTTATTGAACATGAATGAGAAAGCTAAATGAAAGAATGATTAAGAAGGATCGACTAAGAAAAGTGGCTGATCGTATTCTACCGGATTGGCATTTTCTACGAGCACTTTTACAATGGTGCCAGATACTTCAGATTCAATTTCATTAAACAATTTCATTGCTTCAACTATACACACTACTTGACCAGCCGTTACTTTGTCACCTATTTGGACAAATGAAGGTGATTCTGGGTTTGGTGTGCGGTAGAAAGTACCAATCATTGGAGACTTAATTTCAACGTAGTTTTTGTTGCTTTCTTCAGCTGCAGGTGCTGCTGGAGCCGGAGCTGCCGGAGCAGGACTAGGCGCTTGTGCGGCTGCTGGAGCCGGAGCACTTGTTTGAGGCCTAGCTGCTTGCTCTACAATTTGAGGAGCATCATTAGACCTTTTTACTTTTATCTTAAATTCCTCTGTTTCAATATTAACTTCTTCAAGTCCAGTTTTGGATATGAAATCGATAAGTTCTTGGATGTCTTTTGCTTTCATATTTTGTAAGGTTAATTTTCAGAAAACCATGTGAAGGGATTATTTAAACCTTCACTCTCTCAACATAAGATTTGTCACGAGTATCTACTCTGATATATTCGTCTTGATCTACAAATAATGGAACCATAACAGTAGCTCCTGTTTCAACAGTAGCAGGTTTCAGTGCATTGTTTGCTGTATCGCCTCTAAGGCCAGGCTCAGTATAAGTTACTTGTAGCACAACATTAGCAGGAAGATCTACTGTAAGCGGAGTTTCAGTTTCAGCATGATATAGAATTTCGCATTCTTGGCCGTCTTTTAATAATTCCGCTGCATCAATTAGTTTTTCTTCGATCACCACTTGATCGAAGGTCTCTGAATCCATGAAGTTATAGCCGAGATCATCTTTATACAAGAATTGGAAAGGTCTTCTTTCTATTCTAGCTGTTGTGATTTTTACGCCTGAGTTAAAGGTGTTGTCAATTACTTTACCAGTGCGTAAGTTTTTTAGTTTGGTCCTCACAAAGGCAGGTCCTTTACCAGGCTTCACGTGCATAAATTCAGTGATGATATAAAGATCACCGTTATACTCAATGCACAAGCCATTTCTAAAGTCAGCAGTTGATGCCATTATTAATTTTTGATAAGGGTTAACAATTTACTCAATTTATTCGAAATCTAGCTATACAGATTTGCCATCGTAGCACCATTTTACATATATGGCGCCCCAAGTGAAGCCACCACCAAAGGCAGCTAATATAAGATTATCTCCTTTTTTCAATTGATTTTCGTACTCCCACAAGCAAAGAGGAATGGTGCCGCTAGTAGTATTGCCATATTTATGGATATTTAGCATCACCTTTTCTTTGTCTAAGCCCATACGGTTTGCTGTGGCGTCGATAATTCTTTTGTTCGCCTGATGTGGAACTAGCCAAGCTACTTCATCGGCTGTGAGATTATTACGCTCCATCACCTCAGCTGCTACATCCGCCATATTGGTTACTGCAAATTTGAATACTGCAGAGCCTTCTTGAAACACAGAATGTTGACGTTTATCAACGGTTTCGTGGCTGGCAGGGAGTCTACTACCTCCCGCTTTCATATGAAGGTATTGTGCACCGGAGCCATCCGAATGAAGCTTGAAATCCATTATTCCAAAATCATCGGTTGTAGGTTCTAGCATTACAGCGCCACCACCATCGCCAAATATGATGCAAGTGGTACGATCCTGATAATCAATGATCGAAGACATTTTGTCTGCACCTACTACAATTACCTTTTTGTATTTACCTGTTTCGATAAATTGAGCTCCTGTAGATAGGGCATATAAAAAACCTGAGCAAGCTGCTTGTATATCATATCCAAAGGCATTTTTCGCACCTACTTCATTAGCGATAATATTGGCAGTAGCTGGGAAAACAAAGTCTGGAGTGGTCGTGGCACAAAGAATCAAATCAATCTCCTCGGCTTTTGTATTGGTTTTTTCTAATAAACCATTTATCGCATTTACAGCAATAACGGATGTACCTTGACCTTCACCTTTAAGAATCCTTCTCTCTTTGATGCCAGTGCGGGAGGTTATCCACTCATCATTGGTGTCAACTAGTGTTTCAAGTTCTTTGTTGGTAAGTACGTAGTCGGGTACCCAGCCATTGATTCCTGTAATTGCAGCTCTGATTTGTTCTTTCATAGTAAGGGGTATAATAAAAAAAGGCTTATTCGTCGTAAGCCTTCTTAATGATTTCATGAATTTTAGAGTCAGCCATATTCTTAGCTTGTAATAGCATATTTTTTATGGCAATACTACTAGACACTCCATGACCAATTATCACATTGGCGTTCACCCCTAGAATAGGACTACCCCCTACGGCCTCGTAGTTGAATTTATCGAAAAACGGATCGCTAATATTCCGTTTTTTCATTAATGCATAAATCGATTCGGCTTGTTTGAGGATTACATTTCCTATAAAACCATCGCAAACGATTACATCAGACTTATCTGAAAATATATCGTTGCCTTCGATATTGCCAACAAAATTAACTTTGCTGTTAACCTTGAAAAGCTGATAGGCTGCTTGAGTAAGCAATGTGCCTTTTTGTTCTTCTTCGCCCAAGTTCATTAAGGCAACTTTTGGATTGTCGATTTTCATCACATGCTTGGCATATAATGATCCCAATTCTCCAAACTGAACAAGCACATCAGGTTTTACATCAGCATTTGCACCTACATCCAATATTATTCCGTACTCACCATTTTCGCGAGGAACAAAGCTTGCAATTGCAGGCCTTATAATTCCCTCAATGGCTTTGATGGTAAACATAGAGCCAACCAGCATGGCACCTGTGTTTCCTGCCGAGCAGAATACATCAATTTGTTTTGTTTTGAGCAATCCAAACCCAATAGCTATTGAAGAACGGGGCTTTTGTGAAAATGCCTTTGTTGGATGCTCGCCCATACCAATTACGTCCGGCGCATCGTAAATTGATATCCTCCCGTTATATTCCTCCTCATTAACTTTAGAGCGGATAAGCTCCTCAGGGCCTATAAGAATGATGTGAACATTGGAGTCAAGTTCAGCCAAAGCAGTAATAGCTCCTTCGATAGTTACATCGGGAGCAAAATCACCGCCCATTACGTCTAATGCGATTTTCATCGGCTATTAAACGGCCACTTCTTTTTCTATAGCTGGTTTACCTTTGTAATGTCCACACTCAGAACAAACTCTGTGACGAAGTACAGGTGCTCCACAGTTTGAGCATTCCATAAATGTAGCAGCTACACTTTTATAATGTGTTCTTCTTTTGTCTCTTCTAGTTTTGGAAATTTTCCGTTTAGGATGTGCCATGACAATATTTGTAATTAAAGTTTTCCTTCGTTTTTCAATTTTTCGAGTGCCGCCCACCTTGGGTCGACTGCCTCTATTGGAGCTTCTTCTTCCTCGACATCTGTCTGGAAAATAAACTCCTCATCCTTATCTTCACCATCGTATCGAGGATGAAGTTTTTTCATCGGTATAGCCATAGTAATCAGTTCGTAAACTGTCTGTGCTACATTGATCCGATGTGCATCTCTGCTAATTATTTGTATCTCATCTGTAAGCTCACCTTCTTCATCACCGTATTTGAAAATGACTCTTTCATTTACATTGAGTGGAAAATCAAACAAATCGAGGCTTCTATCACAAGTCAATTTTATAAAGCCCGTAATTGCAAAGGTAGCGGAAATCATTGATTCGCTCTTATCGAGCTCCAAATCTACCTTTCCCTCACCTTCAGAAATAAGGCTATTTTCAAATTCTGCAAAAAAATCATTATCAAAATCGAAGTCATACTGATGCTTTTTATTGCTCAGTCGCACTATTTCGATATTAAATTTTTTTAGTTGATCCACCTCAGTATTTTTAAAGGGACGCAAAATTAATCATAGATTTCTAAATAATAAAAGATTGTGCGATTTAGCTTTGACCAATTCCAGCTTTATTTTGCTCGCGACGGTTTTTTACGATATCGGCAGCTAGAAAATAGGCCGCTCTGAATGATTCTTCATTTGCCAATCCTTTGGTCACAATGTCATAGGCCGTTCCATGGTCTGGCGAGGTTCGAACTATTGGCAAGCCGGCGGTAAAGTTCACTCCATTATCGAAAGCCAATTGCTTAAAAGGGATCAGTCCTTGATCATGATACATGGCCAATACTCCATCAAATTGCTTTTGTGAGGCTGTTCCAAAAAATCCATCAGCAGGAAACGGCCCAAAAACTAAATTGCCTTTTTGTTTGAATTCTTCGATTACTGGTTTGATAACATCAATTTCTTCATTGCCGAGCATTCCATCTTCGCCGGCGTGAGGGTTGAGACCCAATACTGCTACTTTTGGCTTTTTGATTCCAAAGTCAACTTTCAAGCTGTTGATCATTAGTTTCAATTTTTTGCGCACCAAATCGCTGGTGATTGCTTGGCTAATATCCTTTATCGGAATATGGCCTGTTACTACACCAATTCTGAAATCTTCATTTACCAAAAACATTAGACTATCGTCAGCTTTGAATCTGCTGGTGAGAAATTCTGTATGGCCTGGGAAATTGAAATCTTCACCTTGCATACTATGCTTATTGATTGGAGCAGTGACTAATGCATCAATATTTTCATTATCCAGATCTGAGCATGCAGCTTCTAGAGATTGGAGGGAGCGTTTGCCGCTTTCCACAGTTCCGACACCTGGAGTAATATCCACATGATCGTCCCAGACATTGATCACATTCACTTTATGCTTGGCAAACTGCCCATCTCGTGGATTGAAATAAACAAAGTCGTTGTTGTCAAGCGCCTTTTTGTAATATGAAAGCACTTTTGTATTGCCGTATATTACTGGTGTATATAATTTGGAAACGCGAGTGTCAGACAAAGTTTTGATTATCACCTCCGGGCCAATGCCGTTTACATCGCCTATGCTTATTCCAATTGTTATGTCGTCGTTATTTCTTTGTGGATTTTCCATTTTTTTCTTCTACCAACGATTGAATGAAACGATAAATTAATCTAACTCCAAAACCTGTCCCGTTTTTTCCTCTATAGCTATCAACTCCTTTAATATAAGCTGGTCCAGCCAAATCTACATGAGCCCATGGTTTTTTGGTGAATTTACTCAAGAATACTCCTGCTGTAATTGCTCCTGAATATTGGCCACCCAAGTTCTTAAAATCAGCTATATCAGATTCAATTTGCTTGTGATAAACCTTCCATAGTGGAAATTCTACTAAGCGTTCTCTGCATTTATTTCCAGCTTCTGTTAATTGCGTCTTCAATTGGTTGTCCATAGTGCCCATCATTACTGCTCCTTCTGGACCAATTGCAGCAACGGCTGAACCAGTAAGCGTAGCAAAGTCCATAATCCATTCTGGGTCATATTTGTCTGCATATGCAATAGCATCTGCCATTATCAATCGGCCTTCTGCATCGGTATTGAGTACTTCTACTGTTTGTCCGTCGAACATGGTGATGACGTCGCCTGGGGTAATGGCATTCTGGCCTGGACGATTATCTGTAGCAGGAATAAGACCTATTACATGCACGGGAAGTTTATTTAATGCAATGGCATGAATTCCTCCCGCTACAGTTGCAGCTCCTGCCATATCGCATTTCATCATGTCCATAGAATTGGGCGTTGGTTTCAAGCTCAATCCTCCAGTATCATAAACTACTCCTTTGCCTACCAATACGTAGGGTTTGGTGTTGATGGCATTTTTAGGTTTGTATTCTAAAATCGAAAAAGTAGGAGGGAGTAAGCTGCCCAAATTCACTGAAAGCAAACCGCCCATTTTTAGCGCTTTTATTTTGCTGTGATTCAATACTTCTACTTTTACACCACTTATTTTTCCTTGCTCGATTAGCTCTTTTCCCAATTGCTCCGCAGTAAGGGAAATCACAGGCTCATTCACCAAATCTCTCGCTACAAAAGTAGCTTTCACCACATTCAGCAATTCCTCTGTATGCTTTGCCGTAATCTTCGACGAAACCAAACTGATATTTGTTAAGCTAAAATCAGATTTTTTGGATTTATACTTCTCAAATGTGTAGCAACTCAAAAGCAAACCTTCCAAAAAGTCCAAAGCCTGAGCTTCATTTTTTAGCTCCAATCTGATTTGAATACTAACCTGCTGGTTTTCTTTGAGCTTCTGAAAACACTCCCATCCTGCATGTCTAAGGCTTTCTGCTTCCTCATAGGCATCCTCATCACTTTCCTTCAAAAAATAGGCTTCGAAAGATACTCCACTATTGATATACAGTTTTTTGTTTTTGGCGAATTGAGCTTGTAATGCTGATAATTGATCTTTCCCAAAATAGTTTGCAAGAGCTTTCTTTTTCTCCAGCAATATTACTTTACAGTCAGAATCCTTCGCTTGATTTAAAATTTCTATGGTTGGCAACATGAATTGTTTTAGCTTTATCGCTTCTAGTTCTGCAATAATAAGAAGATTTAAAATGACCTCTGTAAAACCAAAAAAGTTCCTTGGTCAACATTTTTTGAAAGATGAAGGAATTGCCAAGAAAATAGTAGATAGTTTGCTACCTAATGACCAATACAAAAAGGTATTGGAAATAGGTCCAGGAATGGGTGTGCTCACCAAATATCTAATGAAGCGGGAGGAAGAATTATACCTCATTGAGCTAGATAGAGAGTCTATTCCCTATTTGCAGAAACATTTTCCGGCTTTGGAAGATCGGATAATTGAAGGTGATTTTCTTCAATTTCATTTGCTCAAAACTATAAGTTCGCCACTTTCAATAATTGGAAATTTTCCATACAATATATCTTCGCAAATATTTTTTCGGATACTAGAATACCGAGATGATATCCCGCAAGTAGTTGGCATGTTGCAGAAAGAGGTAGCTGAGAGAATTTGTGCTAAACCCGGTAAAAAGGATATCGGCATTTTAAGTATTCTATTGCAAGTTTGGTACGATTGTGAATATCTTTTTAGCGTCGATCCAAGCGTTTTTAATCCGCCACCGAAAGTGCAATCGGGTGTAATTCGCTTACAAAGAAACGATCGTAAAACCCTAGACTGCGATGAATCACTTTTCAAAAGTGTGGTAAAATCGGGCTATCAACAAAGACGAAAAACATTGCGGAATGCACTGAAAAGCCTAAATTTGCCTACCGAAATGGCAGAAATGCCAATTTTGCAAAAAAGAGCCGAGCAGTTGAGTGTGGAGGATTTTATTACGCTTACCAAAGACATCGAAAAATTTAGAAGCCTATGAAATTTGAATTGTCCAAAGAATACGTAGAGTTGCTGCAAGAAGCTATCACTTCGCAGGATTCCGCTTTTATAGTGGAGTCGCTGGAGGATGTGAACCATGCGGATATCAGCACCTTGCTTTACGAATTTGATTCGGAGGACTCCAAATTTGTCGTAGACTTATTAGATAAAGAGCGTGGTGCTAGAATCATCAGCGATTTGGAAGATGATACAAGGATTAAATTCCTGAAGCATTTTTCTAGCAATGAAATCGCTCGCTTTATAGAATATCTCGATTCTGATGACGCGGTTGATATACTAAATGAACTCAACGTACAGCAGCGGGAGGAAATAATTGGTGTATTAGAGGACGCAGAAATTGCTTCGAATATCAAAGAACTACTCCACTATCCGGAAGACTGTGCGGGTGGTTTGATGGCAAAGGAATTAATAAAAGCCAACCTCAACTGGACCGTAGTTCAGTGTATTGAAGAAATTCGCAGACAAGCCGAAAATGTTGAGAAAATTTACTCCGTATATGTAGTAGATAATTCCAATCGACTATTGGGTAGAGTTGGCCTTAAGAAAATCATTTTGGCCGATGACAAAACCAAAATTGCTGATATCTACGATCCCAATGTTATAAGTACCGAAACGCATGTAGATCAACGGGAGGTTGCGGAAATTATGCGAAGGTATGATTTTGAAGCTATTCCCGTAGTAAATGTAAAAGGAAAACTTGTTGGTAGAATTACCATTGATGACGTGGTGGATGTGATGCAGGAATTGGCCGATGAAGAAAGACAAATCATGGCGGGTATCTCTGCTGATGTGGAGGAGAGCGATTCAGTGTGGATGCTTACAAAAGCAAGATTGCCTTGGTTAATGGTAGGCTTGGGTGGAGGTATGCTTGGTGCTCGTTTTATAGGCTTGTTCGAAGCCGATATTATTGCCATCCCAGCCGTAGCTTTTTTTATTCCTCTTATTACTGCAACAGGTGGTAATGTTGGTATTCAGAGTTCATCCATTATCGTACAATCGCTTGCAAGCAAATCGATCTTCGATAGCACCACAAAAGAGAGAATGCTCAAAGGCTTAGCAGTTGCTGTATTGAATGGACTAGTACTAGCACTATTCGTTTTGGGAGTGAATTTGCTAATTGGTCACGAAGCTCGCTTGGGTTTTGTCGTGTCTATTGCCCTATTTAGTGTAGTTCTTTTGGCTTCTTTTATGGGCACAATCACACCAATCGTTTTAGATAAATTTGGAATTAATCCTGCCTTAGCCTCAGGGCCATTTATTACTACGGCAAACGATTTACTCGGGCTACTCGTTTACTTCTCCGTTGCTCATGCATTATATGGGCTTTGATATCTATGAAGAAAAGAATTTTAATAATTGATAAAATGCATCCTGGCATTGAGCCGATGCTAATTGAGCGTGGTTTTGAAGTGGATTTGGTTCCCTCTATCTCCAAAAAAGAGGTGTTTGAAATTATCCCAAAGTATCATGGATTGGTCGTGCGATCTAAGATGACTATTGGTAAGGAGCTTATTGATAAGGCTGTAAATCTAGAATTTATTGCACGAGCTGGCGCAGGTATAGATCAGATTGAACCGGAAACTTTGGTGCAGCGAAATATCACTTTGCTGAATGCACCCGAAGGCAATAGAGATGCGCTTGGAGAACATGCAGTGGGCATGCTACTGTGTATGCTCAATAAAATCCATATAGCTCATCAGCAGATAATGGAAGGTAAATGGGATCGTGAGGCTAATCGTGGCTATGAAATTATGGGCAAAACCATCGGGCTGATAGGTTTTGGCAATATGGGTCAATCCTTTGCTAAAAAGTTGCAAGGCTTTACCTCCCGCATCATAGCCTACGATAAATATAAAGCAGACCTTAAAACCTCATTGGCGCAAATGGTAGATCTTTCTGCTATTTTCGAGGAATCTGATATTTTAAGCATTCATGTTCCTTTAACACCCGAAACCAAGAGCATGGTGAATTATGAATTTCTATCTACTTTTTCCAAACCCATCTTTTTAATAAATACTAGCAGAGGAGAAGTATTGCCGCTTAAGGATTTGCTAAAGGCCATAAATGAAGGAAAAGTAAGAGGAGCTGCCTTGGATGTACTGGAAAATGAAAAATTGGACGAGTTATCCATAGAAGAAGCAGAAACACTCAATGCACTGAAAGCAACAGGTAAGGTTTTATTCACTCCACACGTTGGCGGATGGACTTTCGAATCTTACGAAAAGATTAATTTGGTTTTGGTTGACAAAATTCACTCACTGTATAGAACTGAGAACGAATAATTTTTCTTTACAGGACAAAATAGTACCTTTGCAAAAGCTTTTAACATAAAGGATTGCCAGTACAACTTTAGTTAATAAAAGAACGTAAAATCACAGATAACGCCCACCTACGAGAAACGGTTTCCATCGGATGCCGTTCTTTTGTTTTTTAAGGCCGAAGGGTAACCTGTTGATTTCACAATATAATTTGATAATACAGAGCAAGGGCTCAATAAAATTTTAAATACGTACATATTATGTCAGTATCTTATTACACAGAGGAAGGTCTTAAAAAAATTAAAGACGAACTCCAATTTCTAAAAACTAAAGGTAGAGCAGATATCTCCAAGCAAATTGCAGAAGCTAGAGATAAGGGAGATTTGAGTGAAAATGCCGAATATGATGCAGCAAAAGACGCACAGGGCTTACTTGAATTGAAAATTTCTAAGCTTGAAGAAGTGGTAGGTAATGCGAGGTTGATTGACGAATCTCAAATTGACACATCAAAAGTTTCTGTCTTGAGTACAGTTAAAATCAAGAACAAGAAAAATGGCATGCAAGTATCATATATGCTTGTTTCTGAGGAAGAAGCTGATTTAAAAGCAGGTAAGATTTCAGTAAAGTCGCCAATTGGAAAAGGCTTGCTTGGAAAGAAAGTAGGTGAAACGGCTGAGATTCAAGCCCCAGCTGGAAAAGTTGAATTCGAAATTCTAGATATTAGCTTATCTTAATTATCTATTATGGCATCTATATTCACGAAAATAATCAATAGAGAAATTCCTGGGCAGATTGTAGCTGAGGATGATAATTTCATTGCCTTTTTGGATATCATGCCATTGGTTGAAGGTCACGTGCTTGTGGTGCCAAAACGGGAGGTTGATTACATTTTCGATATTGAAGATGATACTTATACAGGCCTGATGCTGTTTGCTAAAAAGGTGGCAAAAAGCTTGAAAAAAGCAATTCCATGCAAACGAATTGGAGTTGCAGTAATTGGCTTAGAAGTGCCACACACGCATGTGCATTTGGTGCCATTGCAAACCATGAACGACATTAATTTTACAAGAGCTAAACTAAAGCCTAGCCAAGAAGAATTGGCTGCCACTGGCGATAAAATTAGAAAAGAGATTTCGTTTTAAACCTTAAAACGATCCGGATTATCTTTGAGAAAGGCCTTCCATGTGGACTGGCCTTTTTGTTTTATACCACCATTATAATAATGACAAACTGCTACAGCCAAAGCATCCGTAGCATCAAGCAATTTGGGAGCATCATCAAACTTGAAGATATTTTTAAGCATCGCCGCAACTTGTTCTTTGGATGCATTACCATTACCAGTGACTGACTGCTTAATTTTACGAGGAGCATATTCTGTAATTGGTATTTCCCTAGCCAATGCAGCAGCCATTGCAACTCCCTGCGCTCTGCCCAATTTCAACATGGATTGCACATTCTTTCCATAAAATGGCGCTTCGAGAGCGACTTCGTCGGGCAAGTATTCTTCAATTAAACTGGTAATTCTTTCAAAAATCTTTTTGAGCTTCAATTCGTGGACAGTGTATTTACTTAGTTGAATCACACCGAATTGTAATAATTTCAGCTCTCTACCTTCCACTTCGATGATGCCGTATCCCATTACTGTGGTGCCAGGATCCACCCCAAGTATAATCTTTCCTCCTACTTTATTCTTATTTTGCATCGATGCAATTTAAACAGATAGCACCGTACAGAAAAGAAAAGGTTTTTCGCTTTATCAATATTGCGATCAGAATTGCCACTCTTGTTGCTGTAGCGCTATTTATTTATATGAAATTAGAAGAGCAATCTGTTTCATTTGAAAATACTTGGAGCGAACTGCAAAGTGTCTTTAATCGTGGCTCAATTTGGATTATCGCCTTCATCCTTTTGTTGATGCTCGCCAATTGGCTAGCAGAAGCATGGAAATGGAAAGTAGTCGCAGCTAAGATTGAAAAATTGAGTATTTGGCAGGCACTAAAGGGAGTACTTACCGGACTTTCGCTGGGCTTCGTCACGCCACATAGCTGGGGAGACTATGCAGGCAGGATCTGGCAAATGGAAGAAAAAAATCGTGAAAAGGCTTTAGGCGGAATTCTTCTTTCTCGGGGTGCTCAATTGGCTATAACCTTGATTTTTGGTCTTCCAGGTTTCTTTTATTTACTCAGCAATTCAGGAAATATCACACCGGGAGCAGATAATCTGTTTTTATTCTTGTGCGTTGTTTTTGCTATTATTACGCCTTTATGCATTATTTATATTGGAAACATTTCTTCATGGCTTGGGATATTTTTGAGTCAATTTAAGTGGTACTCATTTATGGAAGTGCTCACACATTTTTCGTCTAAAGATTCCCTACAGTTACTCGCCATTTCTCTACTTCGCTATTTGATTTTTTCTGCTCAGTTTCTAATTGTACTTCTACTATTTAATGTCGATCTGCCAATTGAGATTTTAAGCATGGGCATTGGATTTATATTTC
Organism: Peijinzhouia sedimentorum; assembly: GCF_049340005.1. Taxonomy (NCBI): domain Bacteria; kingdom Pseudomonadati; phylum Bacteroidota; class Cytophagia; order Cytophagales; family Peijinzhouiaceae; genus Peijinzhouia; species Peijinzhouia sedimentorum. The sequence goes on along the minus strand of NZ_JBMPIY010000002.1, from coordinate 244,725 downwards.
TAGCGAAATCAGTAATCCCTGCATTTAATTTTCTGAGCGATTTGGGAGTGAGAGAATTCTCAGCACTTTTATTTTTCGATACTACAGGCGTGGATCCATTGCTCATTATCTCTGCCAGCTTGTTCGTATGGATCGTCAATATTTTGATACCCACTATTGTAGGAACCACTTTCGTATTTAGCATGAAAACCATTAGAACCAACAGATAATTTATGGCTTGGATCATATTAATAGCGAGTTTGATTTATGCCTATTGGGTATTGAAACTGAGAAATGCTTGGCACGACATACCCATCAAATTTCCAGATGCAGGCCTTGAATTGAAAAGTCGATTTTCTGTGATTGTACCAATGCGCAATGAGGAAGGAAATATTGAAAAGCTCCTTCAAGATTTACTTAAGCAAAACTATTCCAATTTCGAAGTCTTGGTAATTGACGATGCCTCTACAGATAATAGTAGATCTGTTGTAGAGGCTTATTCTACTCAGTTTTCACAGCTTATTAAACTCATTCCCCTTGATGAACCGACAACAGGAAGTCCAAAAAAGAGAGCTATTGCTGAAGGGATCAAAGTTAGTACGGGTGATATTATTTTAACCACAGATGCCGATTGCAGAGTAAATGATTTATGGCTGCAAACTATAGCTATGGAGTTTTCTGATAAAAAGGTGAAAATGCTAAGCGGACCAGTTACATTTCATGAGGGAGAATCGGTGTGGAGGAATTTTCAAATAATTGAGTTCGCATCATTAGTAGGAACAGGTGCGGCATCTATGCATTTGAAATCACCCAATATGTGCAATGGCGCAAATCTAGCTTACCGCAAAAGCAGCTTTGAACAGGCGGGAGGATTTGCAGGCACAGAGCATATTGCTTCAGGCGATGATGAGTTCCTTATGCATAAGATATTTGCTTTGGATGGCGAAGGTGTCAGATTCTTGAAGAATCCTGAGGCTATTGTTCGTACCAATCCACCCGCTAGTTTGCGTGAGTTTATTCAGCAGCGAAGGCGCTGGGCTGGTAAATGGGGACAGTACAAAAATAAAGATGCTTCCAAATTAGCAGCTTCTATTTTCGTCTATCATTTTCTTTGGATACTGAGCTTGGCTTTTCTCTTTTTTGGTCAAGCACAAACCGATATCATATTGGCAGCTTTTGTATTAAGAATTTTTACCAATTGGTTATTTCTGAAGGACATCACCGAGTTTTTCGGCCATCGTATTAAATTTTTTAATTTTCTCCTTTTAGAACTTATATACTCCTTCTATGTGGTTTTCTTTGGATTGCTTGCTAATTTTGGGAAATATGAGTGGAAAGGAAGAGTTTTTCGTCGATAATATGACCTCCGATGAATTTGATTTGTTGGATGAGCTCTATTTTGTGACTTCATTTGATGAGTTGAAGCGCGCTCTGGGCTGGACGGAAGATAGACTTTACACATCACTCATTACATTGTTTCGCAAAGACTGGATCAAATGCATGAATGCCAAAAGTGAAGAATTGCCTTCGAGAGAAATTGATTTGGAAAATGCGTTTCGCAAATATCACTACCTAGCTACAAAGCAAGGTTTACTTGCCCATAACGGTCGATGAATATATTACAGAGTACTAATAAGAAGATTGAAATTGTGCATCTCGAGCTTAAATCGCTTTTAGAGATTACGCAGGCTATAAACCAAAATTTACCGGAAAATGACCTTTTTAAGATATTTCAATTCACCTTATTGGCTAATTTGAATATCCAAAAGCTCTGCTTGTGCATTCGAGATGAAAATGAGGACTGGGACTGCAAAGTGAAGCATGGACTGGATCATGAACCCGATCTTACCGAACTCAAAGCTCGATTTGATAAGCTTGATAAAATTGCTGAATTAAATTCAGATGCAGAAAGCTGTTTCGATAAAGAATTTAGATTCGCCATACCTGTGCTTCATAAGAAAAAGCCGCTTGCAATTATCTTCATTGAGTTAAAAGACAATGGAGCAAAAAATGATAAGCCACAGGAAATTCTGGAATTTGTGCAGACGCTTGCCAATGTAATTATGGTGGCCATTGAGAATAAAAAGCTGGCTCGCAAGGAAACCATACAACAAGCATTGCGAGAATCACTTCGAAAGGAACTGGAAATTGCGCGTAATGTGCAGAACTATCTCTTCCCGGATTTTTTGCCGAGCTCAGGAATTGTACAATGTTTTGCGAGCTATTTGCCTCACGAGACAGTTGGTGGCGACTACTATGATTATATCCCATTGGATGACGGCAGGTTTCTTATTTGCATAGCCGATGTTTCAGGCAAAGGGATCCCAGCAGCTCTTTTAATGTCCAATTTTCAAGCGTCGCTTAGAACGCTGGCTCGTCGAGCTATCGATTTGGAAGATATGGTTCGCGAACTCAATTTCCAGATTAAACAAAATGCAAAAGGCGAGCATTTTATCACTGTTTTTATTGCTCTGTTTGATCCAAATACTAAGGAATTGAGCTATGTAAATGCCGGGCACAATCCACCAATATTGATTAATGGAGATATGAAATCTGAGATGCTGGAAGCGGGCACTACTATTTTAGGATTCTTCGATCCTTTGCCATTTATCGAGTCGGTAAAAATTGAAAATGTAGATAATTTCTTGATTTTCACTTATACCGACGGCCTCACAGAAGCCATGAATGTGAATGATGAGCAGTATGGTATTGAGCGAATTGAAAAGTATATTTCTGAAAATGCTTCGGTAAGTTTAGATCAATTGCATGAAGGTTTGCTGCATGAAATTCAGCTTTTCAAAGGCAATTTGGCCTATCACGATGATTTAACCATTCTTTCATGCCGTGTGAGTACTACAGAGGATGAATTATGATTCCCGCTTATTTTCATAAGACACCTTTTTGGTTGAGGAAAATTTATCCTTCGCTAACTTGGAGAATGAATGGAAATGAAAAAGTAATTTACCTCACATTCGACGATGGACCAATTCCCGAGCTCACACCTTTTGTGCTCGACACACTTCAGAAAGCCGGAGTGAAAGCTACATTTTTCTGTGTAGGAGAAAATATCAATAAACATCCAAGCATTTTTGAACAGATAATAAGTGATGGGCATAGCATTGGAAACCATACCCACAATCACTTAAATGGCTGGAACCACAGTACATCTGAGTATGTAGATAATGTGGAAAAGACGACTGAGCTAATTCAGCAGTTTTTACCCGATTGGCAATTGATGATGCGCCCTCCTTATGGGAAAATCACCAAAGCACAAATCAAAAATCTAACACATTATAACATATATATGTGGGATGTATTGAGTGGAGATTTCGATCTTAGCTTAAGTGCCGATAAATGCCTAGCAGAAAGTATTAAAGCTAGTGAAGCTGGTTCCATAGTGGTGTTTCACGATAATATAAAAGCTGCTGAAAGATTGCAAACTGCCTTACCACGCTACATCAATCATTTTTTGGCTCATGGCTTTTCATTCCTCCCGCTATGACTGCCTTGCTATATTTTGCCATCATCACTGTATGCATTACCGCTACATTGGATTTGGTTTTGATTTTTCTTTGGAAATCAAATCCCACTAAATTTTTCACTCAAATTTCTTCATTCCCTCAAATATCCATTTTAATTGCAGCCAGGAATGAAGAGAAAAACATCAGGCAATGTATTGAGTCCATGCTTGCGCAAGATTATCCTGCGGATAAGATGGAAATCTTGGTAGGAAATGATGCTTCTGAAGATGATACCTTGAAAATCCTCAACGAACTTAAAGGGCATTTTCCAAACTTAAAAATTTTAAATATCACCACGCAGCTGGGTACTGCCAAAGGTAAATCAAATGTGTTGGCTCAACTGGCACAAATAGCTAATGGTGAGTATTTCCTCATTACAGATGCAGATGTAGTGCAGCCAAATTCTTGGACAAAATGCATGGTTGTCAAAGCTGTGGAGGGTTTTGATGTAGTTACAGGAATGACCGTAGTCCGAGGGAATTCATTTTTTGCCTCTATGCAGCGGATCGATTGGATGCTGGCGTTGGGAATGGTGAAAGTGGTGAGCGACTTAGGTACGCCAATTACAAGTATGGGTAATAATATGCTGATAAGTAAAGCGGCATACGAGCAAACAGGCGGCTATCATCAATTGCCATTTAGCATCACAGAGGATTTTCAGCTTTTTCGCAAAGTGGTAGAAGCGGGAGGTAAAACCATTAACCTGATGCAAATGGAAATCACGGGCTACACAAATGCAATTACCTCGCTCGGTGAACTGCTTCACCAACGCAAACGCTGGATGACTGGCGCAGTGCAGCTGCCATTTATTATGGTACTTACCTTATTGATTCAAGCTTTATTTTTCCCATTTATTATCATTGTAGCTTTTCAGAACCTTGGATTGGCCGCTTTGATATTAGGATTCAAAATTTTCTCCCAATCTATTTTCATCAGAAAAGTAGGCAATAGTATATCTGTAGATACTCCTTGGTGGAGTTTATGGCTATTTGAGTTTTATTCGGCATGCTTATCCTTATCTTTGATGTTTTTCTATATAATGCCAACTTCGGTGGTTTGGAAAGGCCGCAAATATTGAGGCATGTAGCATTGTATAATTTGAGAATTTTCTGATGAATCCAATAATAGATACACATTCGCACTTATATCATAAGCAGTTTCAAGAAGACATAGATTTGGTAATTGGCCGTGCGAAAGAAGCAGGACTTACCGATATTTATTTGCCTAATATTGACTTAGAATCTATCGAGCCAATGCTTCGATTAGAGGAGCGTGATCCAATCTTTTTCCATGCAGCTATGGGTCTGCACCCCAGTCATGTAGATGAAAACTTTGAGAAAGTATTAGCTGAAATGGAAAATTGGCTCCATAAAAGAGATTTTGTGGCAATAGGAGAAGCCGGGATAGATTTGTATTGGGATAAAACCTTTTTCGAACAACAGAAAGCAGCGCTAAGGATACAATGTGCTTGGGCTGCAAAATGGCAAAAGCCCATAATTTTGCACACACGAGATGCAACAGACGAAACTATCGAGTTGATAGAGGATGAATTGAAAAAGCACAGTTTTCATGGGGTATTTCATTGCTTTGGAGGTGATGCGGTACAAGCAAAAAAGATAATGGAAATGGGCTTTTATCTCGGTATTGGTGGAGTGCTGACTTTTAAAAACACCAATTTGCCAGAAATATTGCGGGAGGTTGGTTTGAGTAAGATAGTATTGGAAACGGATAGCCCATACCTTGCGCCTGTTCCTTATAGAGGCAAAAGGAATGAAAGTGCATACACAGCTTTTGTTGCCGAGAAGTTAGCTGAAGTGTTCAATTGTAGTTTAGAAGAAATATGCCGGACAACAACCGAAAACGCCAAAAGGCTATACCAGGCTTAAATTATAAGATTGTAAATATTCGTACTCAAGCAATTGGTGCCGATAGTGGATCCATATTGATCATCTACACAGGTGGTACTTTGGGAATGTCTTACGATGAAAATGGCTCACTTATTCCATTTAACTTTGGTAAAGTAGTCGAGAAAATCCCGTCCCTAGAATTTCTAAACCTTCGATTGACAGTAATTTCTTTTCCAGAACCGATTGATTCAAGTAATGTGTTGCCAAGTCATTGGCAAAATATAGCTTATATTATCGATCATAATTACGATAGTTACGATGGGTTTATAATAATTCATGGTACAGATACCATGGCATATAGTGCTTCGGCATTAAGTTTTATGCTCGAAGGACTTTCCAAACCTGTGATTTTTACGGGTGCGCAGCTGCCAATTGAGATGGCAAGAACCGATGCAAGGGAGAATTTGGCGACAGCTTTAGAGATTTCAGCCGAAAAAACTGCTGATGGGCAACCATTGGTAAAAGAAGTTTGTATTTTTTTTAACCATATTTTGCTTCGTGGCAACCGTTCAAAGAAAGTTCAAAGTACCCATTTCGATGCTTTTGAGTCTGAAAATTACCCTAATTTAGCTGAAGCAGGAATAAAAATTGAGTATAATTTTTCCGCTTTAAAACAAGTAGAAAACAAGCCAAAATTGCGGGTTCAAAATCAAATTAGTTCTAATGTTGCCTTGCTGAAAATATTTCCAGGAATCAATGAAGAGTTTGTAAATGCAGTATTAAATACAAAAGGATTGAAGGGTTTAGTTTTAGAAACTTTTGGTTCTGGCAATACGCCTACATATCCTTGGTTCTTAGCATGTTTGAAAAGGGCAATAGACCGTGGGATAATTATTTTCAACGTGTCTCAATGTAATGGAGGGCATGTATTACAAGGGAAATACGAAACGAGTAGTGCATTAGAAAAGATGGGAGTGCTAAGCGGAATGGATATTTCCGCAGAAGCAGCTATCACTAAAATGATGTATTTATTTGGGAAATATTCGGACATTGAAATGGTGAAGAAAAGCTTACAAATTCCTATTGCAGGGGAGATGTCTGTAAATGATTCTCACCTAAAATAAACTAAGTACTTGCATTGCGAGTAAATTTGTAATTTATTTGTTCCGTTTCATTCGAAAGATGAAAAACGGAGAGGTGTCCGAGTGGTTGAAGGAGCACGCCTGGAAAGTGTGTATACCTCTAAAGGGTATCGAGGGTTCGAATCCCTCTCTCTCCGCACAAATTGAAATATTAGTTTCATTTGAATTTTGAAATCTCTAAATTTAGAACCTTTAAACCTTAAAGCAGTCTACTAAAACTTAAACTATGAAAAAGTTACTTGCCTTAATCACTTTGACCGGAATATTAGCTTTCGGTTTCTCATCAGTAGCTTCGGCAGATGTTGCCAATGCAAGCGCTGAACTGGCGTTTATCGATGCCACTATGTTACAAGATGCAATGGCTGACGAAGTCGCTACCGAAGAACTCGGTTTCCATCAAGTTGTAAAAGAAAAATTTATTGAAGGTGGATGGCAGTTCATGGGTATCGTACTTGTATGTTTGATCCTAGGTCTTGCAATCTCCATCGAAAGAATCATCACATTGAACTTAGCGACTACTAATACTAAGAAGTTGTTAGCAAGAGTTGAAGAAGCTCTTGAATCAGGTGGAGTTGAAAAAGCAAAAGACGTTACTAAAGGAACAAGAGGCCCAGTTGCTTCTATCTTTACGCAAGGTCTTATGAGAATGTCTGAGGGCATCGAAATGGTTGAGAAGTCAATCATTGCTTACGGCTCTGTAGAAATGGGACGTCTTGAAAAAGGTCTTGTATGGATTTCACTTATGATCTCCCTAGCTCCAATGCTTGGTTTCATGGGTACTGTAATCGGTATGATCGAAGCCTTCGATTCAATTGAAGCTGCTGGTGATATATCTCCTGCTCTTGTAGCACGTGGTATTAAAATCGCCCTTTTGACAACAGTTGCTGGTTTGATTGTTGCGGTAATTCTTCAGTTATTCTACAACTACCTTGTTTCTAAAATTGATGGGTTGGTTAACTCAATGGAAGATGCATCTATCTCCCTTGTTGACATCCTAGTAAGATACAATCTTACAAAGAAGTAATATTCACCATCTAAATTAATCGTATTCATGGAATCATTTATAGGTCCAGCACTTTATATAACTTACGTACTAATTATCGTTGGTGCGGCTGCAGCTGTATTACTTCCACTGATCCAGTCCTTTAGTAATCCTAAGGAACTCTTAAAGGCAGGTATTGGTGTTGTTGCTCTTCTTGTTGTATTCTTTATAGCGTACAGCATTTCAGGAGACGAAGTTCTTCCAACTTATATTGACAGAGGCGTTGACGCCAGCTTGTCGAAAATGGTTGGAGGTATTATGACAATGATGTATATATTATTGTTCGGAGCACTTTTAGGAATTGTTTATACCGAAGTATCAAAAGCATTTAAATAATGGCAAGAAGCAGAAATAAGGGAAGCCAAGAAATAAACTCAGGGTCGATGGCAGATATTGCCTTCCTTCTCTTGATTTTCTTTCTTGTGACTACCACTATCGCATCCGACAAGGGCTTGCCTTTGATATTGCCGCCCAAACAGGATCCGAATGTACCGCCACCGGAAGTTGAGTTTAATCAAAGAAACATCTTTAAAATTCTTATCAATTCCAACGATCAATTATTGGTGGAAGATGAGCCTTTCACAGACGATATTACAACTCTCAAAAATCCGATAAAGAGGTTTCTTACTAATAATGGGCAAGATCCAACATTATCTGATAGCCCGAAGGATGCAGTGGTTTCCGTTAAACCAGAAAGGGGAACAAGCTATGATGTCTATATCCAATTGTATGATATAATCTTAGCAGCATACAATGAATGTTATGCAGAAAAAGTTGGTCTAACTCCTGATCAGTTCAGAAACCTTGATTTGAACAATCCTAGAGAGAAAGCTTTGTATGATCAAGCTAGAGAGGATTTTCCTAGACAAATCTCAATTGCAGAACCTACTAAAACAGCAGGAGGAAGTTAATCATGTCGAAGTTTAAAAAGAAATCGAAAGCAGATACTAATATACCTACGGCAGCATTGCCGGATATTATCTTTATGCTCCTGTTCTTTTTCATGGTAACTACTGTGTTGAGAGAAACAGATATTCTTGTGAAGCAAAATGTGCCAAGAGTAGAGGAGCTCACTAAACTTGAAAAGAAGTCATTGGTAAGTTACATCTACATTGGTGAGCCAAAGAATCCAGAGTTATATGGAACTGAGGCAAGAATTCAGCTAAATGATGTTCTAGCAGATCCATCTGACGTTGTTTTGTTTGTGCAACAAGAAAAGGATAAAATGAACGAGGCGGAACGAGATGCAATTTGGATTGCCATGAAAGTAGATGTTGATACCAAAATGGGTATTGTGTCTGATGTTCAGCAAGAGTTAAGAGAGGTTAATGCCTTGAAAGTTCTTTATACCTCTGTTCAAAGGCTTGACAGATAATCAAATCAATCTTAATAAAAAGTCTTCCTAGTTTTGGGAAGACTTTTTTTATTTCAAGCCAATGGTAAATCAAAAGAAGCAGATTAATGGCTGGGCTATGTACGACTGGGCAAACTCAGTGTATAGTCTGGTGATTACTTCGACCATTTTCCCTATTTACTTTAATAATGTAACCTCTACAGATGATTCTGATATGGTTACTTTCTTCGGTATTGAAGTCATCAATACTGTATTGTACTCCTATTCGCTCTCGGCCTCTTTTTTAGTTATTGCTTTTTTATCCCCATTATTATCAGGTATTGCTGATTATGGTGGAAAGAAATTAACCTTCCTGAAATTCTTTGCCTATTTAGGCTCCATTTCTTGTTTGCTACTATATTTTTTTGACGGTTCAAGTGTAGAATATGGAATTATTCTGTCAGCATTGGCCAGTATTGGTTATGCGGGCTCTATTGTTTTCTATAATGCTTATTTACCGGAAATCACCACTCCAGATCGTTTCGACTTTGTGAGTGCAAAAGGCTTTTCATTAGGCTATATTGGCAGCGTATTGCTCCTTATAGTGAACTTGGTGATGATAAGCAGTCCTGAAACTTTCGGTCTTGTAGATGCTGGTCAAGCCTCTCGAATTTCCTTTTTAATGGTAGGAGTATGGTGGGCAGGTTTTGCTCAAATTACATTTGCTGCTTTACCTAACAATCCGCACGGAAGGAAACCAAAGGGAAGTTTATTGAAGAAAGGATACCATGAGATTCGTAAAGTATTCCAAAGTCTCAAAGAGCTGAATACTATGAAAAGATTTCTTTTATCTTTTTTCTTCTATTCGATGGGTGTGCAAACTACCATGTATCTGGCAGCAAGCTTTGGTGATAAGGAATTAAAACTGTCGGGCGATCAATTGATTTTGACTGTTTTGATTATCCAACTTGTAGCAATTATAGGATCATATTTGTTTGCCTATGTCTCCAAACTAAAAGGCAATAAATTAAGCTTGCAAGCTATGATTCTCATTTGGATTGCAATATGCTTTTTAGCCTATTTTGTTTATACACCAACTGAATTTTATACTCTTGCCTTTTTTGTAGGGATGGTAATGGGTGGAATTCAATCTTTATCTCGAGCAACATTCTCTAAATTGATTCCAGCAAATACGATTGATAATACTTCTTATTTTAGTTTTTTCGATGTTACAGAAAAGCTGGCGATTGTAATTGGCACTTTCTCTTATGGTGTGATTGAACAATTAACTGGCAGTATGCGCAATAGCACAGTGGCTTTAGGGTCTTTCTTTGTGCTTGGCTTTATCTTTCTTTGGCTTACCAAAATGCCAAAGACTCACTTCGATAAGGAATAGTTACTACATCAACTCCTTTTGGCACAGGCTTTGTTTTAAAGCAAGTAATTGTGACAGAGCGCGAATTCAGTTCACAATTACTGAAAGGAATTAAACATTAAGCGGGAGACATATCCCAAAAAGATTCATGGTTGTTGGTTGTAAAAGAGGCTTTCTCAATTAAATGGGAAAGCCTCTTTTTTATTCCTGAAGATGTATATATCAGCTTAATTACCGCCTGTTTTCAACATCGATTGAGCTCCTATCTTTTCCACAATCTCACCACTTATATTCATCTTGATAAGTTCTTTACTATTTGCTCCATAGAGAATCAATTCATCTTTGAAGTCGCCAATCTTTTGAGCCAGTAGTTGAAATTTAACCTCCCGCTCTTCTCCAGGTTGCACTAAACTTTCTGAAGTTGGATCTAATCTGATGCAATTGCAGGTAGATTTTAAGGCTACAATTAACACTTTGGTGTTCTCCGGGCTGGTAAGCTTTGCCGTAAATGGTACCCAAGAACCTTTTTCCATTTTACCCAATACAAAATCTGAATTGGCAGCTGTTAGTGTCTGATTTGTATTCTGAATTTCTGCTGCAATATTGGAAACGGTTCCTTTTATGTAAAGAACTTTATTGCCATTTTCCGCATTGGACCATACAGAAATACTTTTATTGAAATTTCCTGGTCTATTTCGACTATCGTATTCCGCTACAATCACACCCGTTTCGCCTGGCTTTATTGGCTCCTTTGTCCAAGTAGGAGTGGTGCAACCGCAGCTAGCATTTACCCCCGAAAGAATCAGCGGAGCAGTGCCAATATTCTTAAATTTGAACTCATGTCGAGCTACTGGCCCTTCAGGAATTTCTCCAAAGTTGTGAGTCTCAGCTTCAAATTCAATCTTGGCTTGAGAAAAAGCTGCTATACTCGAGAAAAAAAATATTAGTAAGCTAATCGTGATTTTATTTTTCATAGCAATATTATTTTGTGCTAAATGCTTGTACTACAAATATAAATTGAATGTTCGGATAAATACCAAATGCCAAAGATATTCGACTTTTCTCTTTACGTTTCTACTTGATAGAGGTTAAATTTTTGGCTATTTTTGGGGACGGTGAGAAATCCCTACGAAATTTTATTCTGATTAACGAAAGGAAATTGTGGCTACGACAAAAACTATAAAGAAAACAAGGGCATTTGTAGAAGAAATTTTGGCAGATTATAGATTGGCCAATGAAAGTCGGCAAGCAAGTTTGCTTGGTCGAAAAGAAGTATTTATGGGTAAAGCCAAATTTGGAATTTTTGGCGATGGTAAAGAAGTAGCCCAACTTGCCTTATCCAAGATTTTCAAAAATGGCGATTTTAGAAGCGGATACTATCGTGATCAAACATTTATGTTTGCAATTGGTGAGCTTACCATGCAGCAGTATTTCGCCCAATTATATGCCCATCCAAGTGTAGAAGCTGAACCTGCCTCAGCAGGACGATTGATGAACGGCCACTTTGGAACCCGTTCGTTGGATGAAAATGGCGAATGGAAGGAATTGGCTGCAATGAAAAATTCCAGCTCTGATGTGTCTCCTACGGGCTCTCAAATGCCACGTTTGCTGGGCTTAGCTTATGCATCCAAACTCTATCGTCAAAACAAAGCTCTGGCAGATTTCTCTCAATTTTCCATAAATGGAAATGAAATCGCAGTAGGTACTATTGGCAATGCCTCCAGCTCGGAAGGCATGTTTTACGAAACCATAAATGCTGCTGGAGTATTGCAAGTTCCTATGCTTATCAATGTTTGGGACGATGAATACGGTATTTCAGTACCTCAAAAATATCATACGACGAAGCAGTCCATTTCAGAAGTTCTCAAAGGCTTCCAAAGAAATGAAGGTGGGCAAGGATACGAGATTTTCAAAGTGAATGGTTGGGATTATCCAGCATTGCTTGAAGCATATCGTAAGGCTGAGAAAATCTGCCGTGAGGAGCATGTGCCTGTATTATTTCACGTGGTGCAAATGACGCAACCGCAAGGGCACTCTACATCTGGCTCGCATGAGCGCTACAAGTCTAAAGAGCGTTTGGCTTGGGAAGATGAGTTCGATTGCATTAAGAAAATGCGTGAATGGATATTAACTGAAGAAATTGCTGATGCAGCTAAATTGGATACTATCGAAGCCGAAGCAGTAACTGCGGCAAAAGCAGCAAGAGATGGAGCATGGAAGGCATTTATAGGCGAAATCAAAGAAAAGCAAAAGGAAGTAAGTGCTCTCCTTCAAAATTTGGCTGAAAATAGTCAAGAGTCTGAAGCGCTTTTCACTATCAAAAAGCAAGTGGATGAGGCATTGAACCCAATCCGCATGGACAATATTCGCGCTGCAAAAAAGGCTTTGAGACTAGTGCGTAATGAAAACTCGAGTGAGAGAAAAGCATTGCTTGATTGGCTTAATACTAATTTGGAAGAGAATGAAGATTTCTTCAGCTCACATTTGTATAGCCAATCCGACAAAAGCGCACTGAAAGTTCAAGAAATAATACCTGAATATAATGATGACTCACCACGTGTAGATGGGCGGGAGGTATTGCAAGCCTGCTTCGATGCAGCCTTTAGTCGTGACCCAAAAGTGTTTGCCATAGGCGAGGATGTCGGTAAAATCGGTGATGTGAATCAAGCCTTTGCTGGCCTACAGGAAAAATTTGGTGAAATAAGGGTAACTGATACAGGTATTCGTGAATGTACCATTATTGGGCAAGGGATTGGCGCAGCATTGCGTGGTCTAAGACCTATCACAGAGATTCAATACCTTGATTATTTACTCTATGCTATTCAGATATTATCTGATGACCTAGCCTGTTTGCAATACAGAACCAAGGGCGGTCAAAAGGCACCTTTAATTATTCGTACGCGTGGGCATAGGCTTGAAGGAGTTTGGCATTCAGGCTCACCAATAGGAATGATTTTAAACAGCATTCGCGGTATTTATGTACTCACTCCTAGAAATATGGTTCAGGCGGCAGGTTTTTATAACACAATGCTACAATCTGACGATCCTGCATTGATCATAGAATGCTTGAACGGTTACAGATTGAAGGAGCAAATCCCTTCCAATATTGGAGAGCTTACAGTTCCATTAGGTGTACCGGAAATATTGCGAAAGGGTGAAGACCTTACTGTAGTCACTTATGGCTCCATGTGCAGAGTAGTGATGGAAGCTGCTGAGCAATTGGCTGAATTAGGAATTTCTGTGGAGGTAATCGATGTACAAACTTTATTGCCATTTGATATACATCATAGCATTGTAGATTCTGTAAAGAAAACCAATAGAGTGGTATTTGCAGATGAAGATGTACCAGGTGGAGCCTCTGCATATATGATGCAGAAAGTATTGGAAGAGCAAAAGGCTTATTTCCATTTAGACTCCGAGCCAGTTACCATTGCGGCTAAAGAACATAGGCCAGCCTATTCATCAGATGGAGATTATTTCTCGAAGCCAAATGTAGAAACGGTATTTGATAGAATTTACCAATTGATGCACGAGGTAGATCCCAACAGATTCCCAGAGATTTACTAATCGATAAAGTTCTTATAGTAAGAAAGGTGCGGATGGAAATTCGCACCTTTTTTTATGGCTGTGTGGTTGAAATTTATTTAAAATTAAATCCTCTATGGACAAATAAAGCATTATGCTCAATCATGCATTTGGCTAAAGCCAAGAAATAAACAAACTATTTCCCCCAGATAAATCTGGGGGAAATTCAATTTTTAGAAAATAATTTGAATAGAACTATTGCGGCTGTTCGACATTTGTAGTGGCGAGCTTCAGATAAATAGGATTTGCAATCCGAGAATGTGTTTTAGCGAATTATATACAGCCATCGAAATTGTCTGGATTAGGATTTATGGATTTGTCTCTCCTACGGAGCGAAATATCCATAGCCTGTGGTTTCAATCATAGGGTAATGGATTAGCGCAAGTCATCCTGTACCTTCTGTAGCCCATTCTGTAAACCCAATTTGAATAGGAAGCCGGCTTTAGCTGAATGTTAATGATTCAATTCATTCCCTTAACATCAGATTTTGTCTAAAGCCAGAAAATGAACAAATTTTACCTTCAGATAAACTTGGAGGTAATTCAATTTCCATAAATCAAAATGAATAAAATAAAGCTCTTATGATTCAGGATCCAATTTGAATAGGCATGGAGGCATAAATTCATTCTATAAACCAACCTAAATAGGAATGTGGCTTTAGCCCGTTCCTAACAAAAAAAGAGAAAACCGGCTTTAGCCGAATGTTGATGGATGTCAATCAATCCCTTAAAATCTCAGCCAAAGTAAATTCATTCGATTCGATGGTATTGCTTCTATTGAGAGCTCTGTCTTGTATTTGGATTCTCAGTTTGATGGTTTTGTTGCCAAACAAGTTAGTAAACTGCGATGAAACCATGCCGTAACGCAAAGTGCCAGCAAGTGGTCTAGTCTCTCCAGTGCGATTCAGAAGTGGGAATCGGCCATTGAACGTTTGATAAAATGGAGGATCTCGTGGATCGAATAAGGTGAAATTTCCTCCCGCTTGCTTTACTAAAAACTCCACGAAATAATTGTAGTGATTTTCATTGGTTTGAATTAACAAAGTGTCTTGAACTACCTCACCGTTTATTTCAGGATTAATAATCCAATCTATCGGATTATAAGGCGGTAATCCCGGCCTACTTCCAAAGCTTATCAAATCTCCATCATTATCTCTTACAAAATCAAAAGCTTGATAAGGAGGGAAAGTTTCGTCACCTGTAAGTCCCAAATCGCCATCGCCATCTTCAAATTTGACGAAAACAATCAATGAATCGAGGAAACCGGCTTCCACGAATTCCACTCGGTCGAAGTCTATTTTTGGAGCAAAGCCTAAATTTGGCTCTTCAAAACATGATACCGTAATGCAGATAATTAAAAGCGAAAGGCCGCCTAGAGAGAGTAATTTCTTCACATTCAATTTATTTTCAATCAATATAAAAGCAAAATTAGCAATTCCTCAATAATAACGATATTTGAGCGAATTTGATCTGAACAATTCGAAATTTCTCTACATGCATTCATTCGATTCTCGCGCATTAGCACTTTTTCATCAGCAGGCTTCGGCTAACCCCATTTACAAAGCCTATATAGAGGCCTTGGGCAAAGATGCGAAGAGCATTAATCGAATCAGTGAAATTCCATTTTTACCCATTCAATTTTTCAAAGAGCATGAAGTAAAAACGGGTAATTGGCGAGAGGAAACAATTTTTACAAGCAGCGGAACCACAGGATCAATTACTTCTCAGCATTTTGTGAAATCTACAGCAGATTATTTGCGACAATGTGAAAAATGCTTTCAACAATATTATGGCGCCATCGAAGATACCGTTTTTCTCTGCTTGTTGCCATCTTATCTTGAGCGGGAGGGATCTTCCCTGGTTTTGATGGCGGAGCATTTTATTGAAAAAAGTGGTGTACAAGCTTCAGGATTTTATTTGTACGACTTTGAGCGATTGAAAAATGAATTGCTTCAATTGAAAGGAGGAGGGAAGCGGGTGGTTTTGCTGGGAGTGACTTTCGCACTGCTCGACTTTGCAGATCGCTACTCAATATCCTATCCAGAGTTGATTGTAATGGAAACTGGCGGGATGAAAGGTCGGCGCCGAGAAATGATCCGAGAAGAAGTGCATGATCAATTGAAGTGTGCATTTGATGTCAATTACATCCATTCTGAATATGGAATGACGGAGCTTTTTTCGCAAGCATATTCTATGGGAGATGGTATTTTCAAACCAACTTCAGATATGAGAATTATTCTTCGAGATGTAAATGACCCTTTTGATTTCCAACCCAGTCGTGCTTATGGGGCAATTAATGTAATAGATCTAGCAAATTTCCATACATGTGCATTTATTGAAACACAAGATTTGGGAAAGCTACATTTGGATGGTACTTTTGAGGTGTTGGGTCGAATTGATAACTCAGATTTGCGAGGTTGCAATTTGCTGGTTTATTAAATTGCTTATACCAAAGCACTCAACCCAACGTTTAAACACGAGATTCCAAATAAATTTTTACTATGAAAAAGGCATTTTTTATCCTTGCATTGGTTTTTGCTACTTGTATTTTTTCATCTTGTGCTCGCAAGGCGCCTTGCCCAGCATATACAGATGCTACTGAAATGCCAGGTGATCGTAGCGTACGTCACGTATAAAGCAAATTTGAAATAAGGCTTTAGCTTATTTCAAATCCCCATATTTCTTCACGTCAGCCTCGGTAATTTCCTTTTCGGACATTATAACCAGTCGCTCTACCACGTTGCGTAGTTCACGGATATTTCCAGTCCAGTCATGACCTTGTAGAGCTTTTAATCCTCCTTTTTGTATTTCCTTTTTCGCTGCTCCATATTCCTTGGCGATATCACCTAGAAATTTGTCAACCAAAAGTGGAATATCATCTTTACGCTCTCTTAATGGAGGCACTTGGATGAGGATTACACTCAAACGATGATAAAGATCTTCTCTGAAAAGCTTTTCCTCAATCATCTTTTTCAAATCCTTATTAGTAGCAGCAAGTATTCGCACATCTACTTTTATATCCTTATCGCCACCTACCCGGGTGATTTTATGTTCTTGCAAAGCGCGCAATACTTTGGCTTGAGCCGATAGACTCATATCGCCAATCTCATCTAAAAATAAAGTGCCGCCATTGGCCTGCTCAAATTTCCCGATTCGCTGCTTCACGGCCGATGTAAAACTCCCTTTTTCGTGGCCAAACAATTCACTTTCTATCAATTCCGAAGGAATAGCAGCGCAGTTTACCTCAATAAATGGAGCTTCTGCTCTTGCACTTTTATCATGCAGCCATCTTGCAACAAGTTCTTTTCCAGAGCCATTTTCGCCAGTTATTAAAACTCTTGCATCTGTTGGGCCTACTTTCTCGATCATGGCTTTTACCTCCATTAGTGGAGCTGATTCGCCTATGATGTCATAGGTTTTGTTAAGCTTTTTCTTCAGCTTTTTGGTTTCAGTCACCAAAGTAGATTTGTCCAAGGCATTTCTCAATGTCAATAGCAGTCGATTAAGATCTGGCGGTTTTGGGATAAAATCGAATGCGCCTTTTTTAGTAGCTTCTACGGCAGTTTCAATGGTGCCGTGAGCAGAAATCATTACGAACTGAGCTCCATGGCCGGCTTCCATTGCTTTTTCGAGCAATTCCACACCATCCATTTTGGGCATTTTCACATCGCAGAGCACGAGGTCGTAATTGCCTTTACTTATTTTTTGTAAGCCTTCTTCTCCATCCGATGCTTCATCAACTTCATACTTTTCGTACTCAAGTATTTCTCTCAGTGTAGCTCTTATGCTTTTTTCATCGTCAACGATCAGAATCTTTGTCATAATTTCAATTTGTGTAAATATAAAAAATAGATGTAAGCCTATAAGCCGGGTTCTGTATTTGCCCGTAGACAAATCCTTATCATTTATCTAGTTGTGCAGTCACCCACACAATCCATCGATCTACCCGTTTCATATCGATACGAGCCGCATCGCTCCACCCAAAGGTAGATATGAAACCTATTTGATCTTTCAACCCATGAGGTTTACCCTGCCACCAATGTCACCATTGGCGCGGTGAGCTCTTACCTCACCATTTCACCCTTACTCTAGCCGAGACCAAAGCGGTATATTTTCTGTGGCACTTTCTGTATTCCGTTTGCACGAAACCCTTCCCGTTAGGAAGCATGGCGCTCTATGTTGCCCGGACTTTCCTCCTCCCGCATTCAGGAGGCGATAAGACGGCTTACATCTTTGCAAAAATACAATATAATTAACCCTTACGGTATTTTATTAATTCTTATTGATAGTGAAATTTTAAATTCTCAAGACCCAGAATTTAATTATTGCAACCCACATTCAGTGAACTTAGGCCAATATGGCATTTAGAAGATTGAATATGGCCATATTGGCTGGAATATTTTAGTAAAAATCCAATGGAATGATCTATGCGTAAGTAAACAAAAAAAGGAGGAAGAATGCGTTTTGCAAATGATTTCAAATTAGACATGAAGGTGCTAGATGTACAGAATACGCTTGCGGGAGGATGTGCAGCGCCTTATATCAAATTGCAGAAGGAGGATGGATTTTGGCTGGTTTATGCTAAAATTCCCGGCCTGAGAGAAAACAGATTCGATGTGGAGTTGGATAAGCGAAATTTGCGCATCAATTACAAACTTGAAATGCCGAATGTAGGCAATCAAGTAGATGGACATATTCGCTTGATGGCAGGTTATATGGAATTGCCAAGCGAAGTGAATATGCAAGCAATCGAAGCTGAATTTGAAGATGGTTTGCTCAAGATTATTATGCCGATAGATGCATATTTAGACAGTAATCTTGAAAATCCCTTTTCTGACAATTAATGTCTTTGATGCTGAAAAAGAGAAGCTCTGATAGATGCTTCACTTAATTCTAAAAATTCACCGGGCTGCAATTCACCTAATTGCAGCCCTTCTATTGCTACACGAATTAGACGCAAAGTAGGATGCCCAACCAAGGCCGTCATTTTTCTAACTTGTCGGTTTTTACCTTCACGTAATTTAATTTCTATCCAAGTTCTTTCAGGGTGCTTGAGATAATTCACTGGCGGATTGCGCTCTGCAATAACGGGTTGCGGATGTAAAATTTTCACTTTCGCTGGTGCAGTTCGGTGGATGGTACCCTTCATATTTATTTCCACACCCTTTTCTAATTTGCTCAGAGCAAATGCACTGGGCTTGCCTTCCACTTCTACCCAATAGCTTCGCCAATGCATAAATTTTGGATTAAGCAATTGATTATTCAAGCTCTTATCATTAGTGATAATCAACAAACCTTCGCTATCCTTGTCCAGCCTGCCTACGGGATATACATCTTTCGGAAGCTTAAATACACTCCCCAAACCGGGATTGCCATCTTCATCGGTAAACTGCGACAAAACCCCATAAGGCTTGTGGATAATGAAATATTGATTGGTCATGATTTTATGGTTTGAAGTATTGGTAATGGGTTATTTATAGACGCTTCGAGCAACTCATCCATTCCCATTCTGATGCGCCAGTTTGTAGCCCAATAATTATTTGCACGGTTGCCGATTTTCTTGATCCAACCTAATGGAATTTGCTGATAACTAATAAGATTCCACCCATTTTTGGCTTCACTATGATCAAAATCCTGACGAGATAGAAATGCCAAAGCATTCTCTAAATCAAGCTCAAGGCTAGGGAAGTTTTTGGAGAGAAAGCGGGAGGATAAAGCAAGTTCCGCAGCGGGTTTAAATTTGCCGTGAATAACAGATCCCACAGGGCAACCAGCCTGTAATACTTTTACTTGTGCAGCGAGTTGGTAAAGTGCATCTTCCCAATATTGCGGAAAGGCAGTAAGTTCATTGCCAACCATATAATAGCCCAAATCATCTCCATCGAAAAGCACAGGTAAAGACTCAGTAGCCTTTTTTGAAGCATTGCTTATCCAGTTTTGCTTTACTTTGCCGTAGCTGTACGACTCATCAGTTCCTTTTTTACGTATGCCGGCAAAGAAAAATCCTTCACCTTTTATCTTATGCGGATAGCATTGATAGCCAACAATCTTTCCTCCCGCTTCTTTTGGCGTGAGCTGATGGATATCAGGACTGGCTAATTGCAGAATTTCTAAATTATTGGCTTTGGCGAATTTTTCTATTAAAAGCTCATTTTCCAATGGATTGTATGTACACGTGCTATAAACGATCGTTCCGCCATCTTTCAAAGCGGGAAGTATATCTTCCAAAATACGCATTTGTCGACCTTCGCATAGTTTGCAATTATCTTCCGACCATTCCTTTATAGCTTCTTCATCTTTTCGAAATAAGCCTTCACCAGAGCAAGGAGCATCCACAACAATAAGATCGAAAAATGAAGGCAATCCTTTGAATCTTGAGGCATCGCTTTGGGTAATCACACTATTTGAGTGACCCCATTTGCTCAAGTTTTCTTGCAAAATATGCGAGCGTGATTTGATTACTTCATTGCTTACAAGGCAAGCATCTGGCGAAAGTAAACTGCGTAAATGGGTAGATTTGCCGCCTGGCGCTGCACACAAATCAAGAGCTAGAAGGGCTTTATTACTATCGATCCATTGATTAATGGCCAATTCCAAACTCATGCTCGAAGCTTCTTGCACATAGTATGCACCAGCGTGCAAAAATGGATCGGCAGTGAAAAGAGGCCTTTGAGGGAGGTAATATGCATTTTTTGCCCATGGGACAGCTTCTAAGGAATCAAGGGACTTCACCTTGTCGCAATTGATTCGGATAGAAGTGGGCGAAGGCGATTGAAGTGAATGCTCGAAGGCAGCAAATTGGTCTCCCAATAGTTGTTGCATTCGAGCGGTAAAGCTGACAGGTAAAACACTCATTAGCCCAATAATTTCACTAAAGTTGCGCCATAGCCAAACTTCTCCCTTTGAGCATCCTTAAAGGTAAGTCTAGGAGCAAGTTTGCTTAATCTTTTGTGGATTTCATGGCGGAGTATGCCATTGCCGACGCCGTGCACAAAAGTAATTTCATTCATATTATGATAGATTGCTCCATCCAATGCTTTTTCGAAAGCTTCCAATTGAATTTGCAGCATATCTTGATTACCAAACAAATGCGCATTGGGTACCAAAGCCTCAATATGTAGGTCAACAATCGTATCGGGCACGGCTTTTCGGCCATCCTCTTTAGAAGTGATTTTGTGACCATCTCCACTTAGCGCTTCCTTCAATTGCTGGATTGGCACTTCTATATGTTCGGCATCAAGCTGGTACAAATGAGCCTCCTGTTTAATGACTGGAGCCATGGCTTTGAGCTTGAAAAAGTTATTCGCCTTAGGTTTTAGGTTTTTGCGCAGGGTTGATGGCCTACTTTTGCTTTCAGCTGCATAATAAATAGCCTCTACTATAAATTCTGGCCAGTTTTCGAATCCTTCAAGGAAATAGGAAGTGCTTTTTACGGCACTTTTAGGTTCTAATATTCCATTTGCAAGACCTGTTTCTTCTATTCCTCGTTTCTCGAATAGAGCGAATATCAGTCTATAATCCGTGTTATTTATTAGTTGGCAATCCAGCTCTCGATCGTTTTTGGGAACAAAGGCTAGATAAATACCTTGCCTAGATTTAATTTCCCTCTTGGGTGTAAATACGCTGTCCTGTCTGATTGGGATCACTTTTTCATCTTCAAAAAAGCTGTTTTCTTCCCTCGCTACGAGTACTAGTTCTCGCACAGAAACCGGAATAACGAATCCATCTTCAATTTCAACTTCTACAATTCCGTTATTCTGAATTTTCCTGATTACACCTTGTCCTTTGCTATGGAGCATACGGACTTTATCACCTACATGCATTTTTAGATCTTTTGGCAAAGATAGGGATTATGGAAGTGAAAGCGCTTTCTAGGCTAAATTAATAGGAGAAGTGAATACTCAAATTTGCAATTTTTGATTATCCTGATAGGTAAGATTTGCTTAATTATTTCAAGAAAAACTTTGAGTGGAAGTTTTTTTTTGACTGATAATTTAATTTCTTGTGCTATGAAAAATAATTTAAAAACCATTATTATTCTACTTTTCACATGGCTTGTTTATGGCTGCAACTCTGTGGAGGAAAATGTAAATTCATTTAAACCAGACTTGATTGAGTTTGATGAATTTACAGTTCCTATTCCTCCATACATGACCAATGCTTGGAATGTAACTTCAGAAGTACCCAATTCTGACACAAAGAATATCATTATATGGGATGATTATAGAAAGACCTTTTTTGAGTATTCGATTGATAAGAAGGCCGTAGTAGATAGTTTAGTCCTGAATTCAGATACCTTGAATTTGAATGGCTTTAATACATTTGCTAAGAATGATCAAGGGTATTTTATACAAACTAATTTTGATTTTTTCTGGCTTGATAATAATGGAAAACTACTATCGAATTGGAGTAAAACTACTCGAGGGAGTAAATCAATGAAAAATCATGATTACACAAAAGCAATTTTAGGCTCAGATGGATTAAAGCAATCAGTGTTAAATAGTACTTCTTTTCCTTTAGGGTTCAGACTAATAAATGAACTTGGTATGGGCGTATATGAAGATGTTTTTTATGAATTTCCCGTATTGGGCTCTATGGATATGCAAACTGGTGAGGTGATTCAGTATGAAGTTTATTTCCCAAAAGATGAATATCAAATTGGAGATGGATCTTTCCCTACAGAAGGATTTCTGCAATTTACGGTCTGTGGTAAGGATTGCTTAGCTTTTAGTTTTGGAATAGACGATAAGATTCACATACTAAATACCAAATCAGGTGAAGTTCGATCACACTCTCTAAAAAACGAATATTTTGTTGTTGAAATTGCTCCTATTAGCAAAAGTAATTTTGAGAACCAATCAACAAAAATGGCCTATTACTCCTCCACTTCAAGGACTTACGGTAAAAATTTTTACAATCCATACACAGAAGGCTTTGTAAGAGTTGGGAGTGAAAAGATACAAGGAAACCAAAAGAGGATTTGTGAAATAATCAATAAGGATATGGAGATAGTTGGTTATACATTTCTTCCTAATAATTATCTTCTATCTCCATTATTTTTTAAAGATGAAATTCTGTTTCCTTATTTCCAAGGCTACAAAGAAGATGAAATGAAATTTTTGCGAATTAAGCTTGAGAATAATTAAAAATACAAACCATATCCCCTCAATCCATCTTTGCGATTGTATTCTAAAGTCGGTGCAGGGATTTTAATTAGATTGAGTGCATCGAGCAGGGTATTTAGGAAATTGTTTTGACCTTTGAAAGCTCTAAAATCTACATCTACTGATAAGAAATATCGTCTGTAAGGGTCTAAGCCGGCGGCTATATTTTCTTGATCACGGCCATAGATCATATCTGCTGCTCCGTAGCCTATAGAAATATTTAGCCATTTGGGTAAATTACTTTTCCTGTTGGATAGCAAATAGGGATTGGCTGAGAACCAATAGGTTTGTCCATTATAATCTTTGAGCCATTCCTCATGCAGGCCATCTCCCAAGGTGCCAGGTCTTTGGGAGGCGTAGCCCGTCCGCTGGAATGACAATTTGGGTTGTATGCGAGCTTCGCCCCAAGCGAGCTCTTGTACTAGGAATATTCCAGCACCTAGGCTATTTGCCGCCAGGTCGCTCCAAGAGAAGCCATAATCTTCAGAAAATCCATCCAAAACCTCTACCGGCAGCATCATTATTCCACTTGTAGCTGCTCCCCAAATAGCTGCTTTTCGATTGTCCATTCCTGCCCATCGAAAAGTGCCAGCTGCAGCAAAACTGATATGATAGGCCGAGTAAATATGTCCCAGCTTATCCATTTGTTTCCATTGAGCTAAGTCATCGAAAAAGTGAAAACTTCTTGTGGATTGATCGGAATACCAAGTGGCACTCAGTCCTGCCATGCCTAATGCATAGGTGGCTCCACCTCCCGCCAATACCCAAGTCAATCGCTTATTATCAATGCTATCACTATTAATGTGCTCCACATTGCCAATAGCCAATATTGGATTGCCAATAAGTAAGAGCAGGATCAATAGCCTTGATTTCATGTGGCGAAGATACTAAGCAAGCGCTTCTTTATAGGTGTCAATCGCTCTTTGTCTAGCAAATTTATGCTCCACCATGGGTTTTGGATATTTGCTCGTACCATATTCTGGGATCCATTTTTTGATGTACTTTAGCTCTTTGTCAAACTTATCAGTTTGCGAGCTTGGGTTAAATACTCTAAAATAAGGCTGAGCATCAGTGCCCGTGCCAGCCGCCCATTGCCAGCCGCCATTGTTAGATGCCAATTCAAAATCCAGCAGTTTTTTGGCAAAATAGGCTTCTCCCCATCGCCAGTCAATCAGCAAATGTTTGGTTAGGAAACTTGCCACCACCATACGCACTCTATTGTGCATATAACCAGTTTGGTTCAGTTCGCGCATGCCGGCATCTACTATGGGATATCCAGTTTTACCTTCGCACCATTTATGGAAATCCTCCTCGCTATCACGCCATGGAATCTGATCGTATTGAGGCTTGAAAGCATTGTTCACCACTTGAGGATTGTGATAAAGAATCATCATATAGAACTCTCGCCAAATAAGTTCTGACAAATAAGTCTCATTGAGTTTATATGCCTTTAGCGCTAATTCACGAACGCTTATAGTGCCAAATCGCAGATGGATACCCATTCGTGTGGTTCCTTTTTTTGCCGGGTAATCCCGCGTTTGGTCATATTGGGCAATGATGCTTTCATCCACTACGGCAGATGGAATGGAAATACTTGATGGACTAAATCCCATTTGCGCTAAACTCGGTACTTCAAATGGTTCGGTTTGGAAGAAAGGCGCTTGAGGTTTTGGCAATCCTAACGATGAAATATTGCTCTCTTCAAATGCTTGAATCCACTTTCTTTTAAATGGAGTGAACACTTTATAGAAATCTCCAGCATCGGTGAGGATCTCACTTTTTTCAAAAATCACTTGATCTTTGAATGTGTAAAAGCCAACGTTTTTTATTTTCAAAAATGCATCGATTTCGCTATCCCGCTCCTTGGCATAAGGCTCATAATCGCGGTTGGTATACACGCCATCTATTTGATATTCAGTGATTAATTTCTCAAATACCTCCCGCGGATTTCCATAAAATACGTGCAAACTGCTTCCATATTTTTGCAATTGTTTTGAGATTTCAGTAATGCGGTCATGAAGGAAGTTCACTCTAGCATCATCTTTATCTGCTAGCTTATCGAGTATCTTTTTGTCGAAAATGAAAATCGGTAAAACGGCTTTCCCATCTTGCAAAACATAATGTAAACCGATGTTATCATTTAGTCGAAGATCTCTTCTAAACCAGAATATGTTAATTTTTTCCATCATGAATCAAAACAGGAATGTGGAGGCAATGTTCCGCTAAATTGCTTCATTTGCTCGGACAGCTATCAATTTACTGGAAAAAGAAGCGGGAGGTTAAATTTGGCTAATCTTAAATTGGAAAGCTCCATCATTCATTCAAATCCCAATTGTAGTCTATGTAGCTTACTTTAGCATTTGGGCTTATTTGCGTCTTGCTGTATTTATTCAAATAGTCAATTAGGTTGCCATTTTTAGTGAAATCACCTGAAAACCACGAGAATATTTTTGAAACTTCGATCTGAGTCGATTGTATTTTGTTGTATGCAGGGTTGTTGATGTATTGCTTGGCTTGCTCTTCCAATTGCTGCTCAAGTTTGGCTGCGGTATAAGCTTCGTTTCTGAGTGGCGGGCAGGAAATTGAAGCACAATTAATGGCAAAGTGGATTCGAGGTTCTTCAAATTCTTTGCGGAGAATTTTATGCTCTATTTGGTCTAAGCTGGCATCTTCGCCACCAATTTTGAAGAATTTTTTATGCCATACGGTATTGAGCATAGGAATTTTGAGTGTGGGATGTAAATCTTGAATGCTCTTGACTGGATAATTATCCACAATCAATTTTACGGTAAAGGCATTGTAAGCATTAATCCAATAGGCTAGTTGCTCTGCTTCAGTCCATGTGGCTCTATCAGGTGGAGTATTACTGAGGGTACTTAGGTAGCTCTCAAGTTTTGCTTTATCACGAATGAATCCATGATAATTTACTTTCCCATTTTCGTCCACATGATTTTGCAAAAGAGTTGTCCATGCATCATGATTTGGAGCTTGTGTACCAGCTTGCCCTAGACTTTCGCCTTGGCAAGCAATGAGTGATGTAATAAGTAGAAGGAGGGAAAACAATCGGAGCATTGAATATATTTTGGATGATATACGCATGATTTGCCAATTCAGATTACAAGAAAGAAATTATTTATTCGTCCCCGGTTTCTCTATTGTTTTCTTCGTTCTTTTCAGCTTCCAATTCTTCTTCTGTTAGGCTTTCCCTGCGAATCGCTTCACGCTTGTTTTTGCTTCTAATGCTTGAGAAAAGTTCATTTAGCTTATCGAAACTTTGGGTGTACATTAAGCTGATTCCCGTAGTTGTGGCTGTATTATTCAATGCAGTTGACGCCATGTTTAAGTTTGTACGGCTAAATATTTTCACCCTGAATGCGCCATCTGCACTCAAAAGATATTCAGCTGTCCAGTCTCCTGCCAGACTTGAAACATTCACTTCATTACTCAAATTGGTAATGGCACCATCACGAGTAATGCGTAGTCTTCCATTAAGGAAGGTATAGGAAAGCCGTAGCTGGAAGGTATTTAAGGCTTGCTCATCAAGGCCAGCCAAGTCTATGTTTACCTCTAAGTTCTCATCTATTTGCGATACGTAATGGCTCAATTGACTGGAGAAGAATTCACTTACAGAGCGACCAAATCCGCCCCCGCCTCCAGTATCGAAAGAGTTTTCAGGTGAGAATTTTCGCAAAATGATCAAAGAGAAAACCTGCCTATTTAACTCCTGTTCATCGTTTTCGAGTCTGAATTTGAAGCTCGAAACCAAAGTTTCTAATTCTATATTCCCTTGAGGGTATTCGTCGATGGCAATGCCAAACTTGATTTCTGGAGAAAGCATAGAGCCAGTAAGATCCATGGTAACTCTGGTCGGATATCTACGCTGAACAGCAGGGTCGTTCAAGGCGGTTTCATTTCGGACTAATGGCGCAAGTGAGGCCATTTGTCTGTAAGAAGCCTGAATGTCGAGTATAGCTTCATATGGGTCACCAAGCCAACTGATTTTACTGCCGGGCTCAATAATAAATTCTTTGGTGATGATACTATACAGAGCAAAATTGTAAGCTCCTTCTGTAATTTCATAATCACCAAACATATTAAATTGACCATTTGTATCAATCTGCAATTTTAAATTTCCTCTGCCACGAGCTCTAATAATATCACCTGCTTTTTGATCAAAAATGATTTCTGCATAAGCATCTGGAGTTACCGCAATGTCAAAATCCAGCTTAAGTCCAGATAATACTACATCTCGCTCCATATTGATTTCCGCCAATACAAGGCTGTCACGAAAATCGACGAAGTGAATAAACTCGCTTTGCTCAACACTTGTAGAAGAGCTAATTGGAATGAATAGATTGGTACCGCGATTGGTAGTGGCTCTTACGCCAATTTCCAGATTACTAAACGGTCCGAGAACATTGAAAGTGCCTGTGGCGACAGCTGTACCATAATACAATTCATTTTCCTGAATAGTAGTATTTAGCACAAGTAGGTTGTCCATACTACCTCGAAGATCAACAACGAAATTCTTGAAGCCGTCATGGAAAATACCACCATTTATTTGCCCATTATTGTTGTCCTTATCTGTCAAAGTCAAGCCTCTAAAACCTATTTCATTTTGCGTAAATACAATGCTTCCATCAATATCATATAGGGTGTTTAAATAGTTGAATTTAAGCTGTCCAGCATCAATTTCTCCCGTACCTTCTACAATTGGGTTATCTAAGGAGCCTGTTACTTTAATCTGTCCAGTTGCAGTGCCAGCCATTTCTGAAAATAGCTCTGCTAGAAATGGCTCAGCAATATTAATATTGGCATTATCTAAGTTTGCGATTATGTTCAGCTGATCATTAGTTTGATTTGGATAATAGAACCCATCAATGGCAATTACTTTGCGGCTTTCTCGAACTATCCCAAGTGCAATCTCTACTAGCTGCTCTTCAGTATTCCATTCAGAAACTAAACTAAAATCACCTGCCAAGAATTTGTCAATACTGAATTTCAAAATATCCAAATTCGCATCAAATATCTGATTGTTATAGAAATCTTGGATGTCTAAATATCCATCGGCAGTTCCAAAGAATGGATAAGGACTAAAAGGGTTGAGGTTTTCGATTTGGAAATTGTCCATTTCTAAGCGTAGGTGCTTACTAGGATCTTCTGAAATGCTGCCAATTAGAGAGATGCTCTGATCTTGGGAAACGATCCTCAAATTCTCAAAATCGATTTCGCGTCCAGCAATAAAAATTCTGTTATTGTCGGCAAATTGCCAATCTTGCTCCAAAGCCAATAAATTGGAAGGCTGGAATTTGATTTCAGTACCCTCCCGCAATAAGTTAATCGAGCCAAATACCTCCGCAATACTATTGGTTGGTTCTTGAACTACTCGGCTACTAAAGTCTATTTTCTTTTCACTCCAAACTAAGTTTACATACATATCTTCCAATGTTCCTTCGTCTGAACCTGCATCGTATCTTTTTGACTCGATATATGCACTCGCCAGTATGTCTGTACTATCTGCGATTTTGGAAGTGTTGATGTCAATCAGGTTATCATTGAAAGTATTGGTGCCCATGCGGAATGTCTCAATGTCAGAATTCAAGGCAAACATGGAAGTGTAACCATTGATGAAGCTTCCCTCCACCCGCGTATTCTCTGAAACATATATGTATGGGTCAAAAAGTTGAATGATGGGGTTGGCGTCCTTTAAGGTGAAAGTGAAATCGGCTCGATAGTATTCAGTTTCTTCTTCAAGTTTTTTCTCTGCGTAATATGCATTGATTGCTTCTTGATCATTAATCAACGCCAGCTCAATTTCTTTGGCGTAGATTTGAGCATCTTCAATAATCGTGGTGAAATTAAATTGACCAAATATTTCTGCATCCAATAAGCTAGAAGTCAGTTTGATTTGACGATCTTGATTTTTCTTAATGCTCTGAAATTCTAGCGAGTCAAGCGTAAAGCTCCTACCGTTGTACACTACATAATTGTCGAGAAACTCCGCATAGCCAGTTAGACTGTCGATTTGTAAGCCTCGTAAATCCGTGTAGATGCGGGTGCTGATGAAAATATCTTCTTCAGTAAGGTTCAATTCTCTTAGAAATGCAGTATCAAGCTGAGCAGTGATATTGATCAAATCAAGATTGTTGCGGAGGTCAATAAATGCTGTTGCGGTGAATTTAAGGTTCGGATCTTCAATATCTATATCACCTTGGAATAGGTTATCTGCAAAGCGAATATCCGTTGTAATATTGGTGTAGTCATAGCCTTTGAGTCCAAGTTTGGAAAATGAAGCATCAAGTAAAACATCCGCATCTTCTTGGGTAAAGCCCTTCCCTTCGATATTGCCTTTCATGCTTACGCTTCCAATATTTTCGGTGTCATTGATAAACCTACCCAAATTGAAGTTTTGCAATGCCAAGGCACCTTTATATTGTGGGATCTGCCCAGGAATCAATTTCATGTTGATATCGGAATCGATATTGCCTATTGCTGTTTTGAAACTTCCATTGGCGACAAAGTCTTGGAATAGACCAATGAATTCTCCAGTAAAATTTACTCTACCAAGTGGTGCGATTTGCTGCAAGGTTTCGCGATCTAGGTATGGACTCAGATCATTCATCACCACAGATGAATTGAGCAAATTGGCAAATACGAATGTATTGTCAATATCAGGTAATCCTTCGAAAGAGAGGTTGCCAGATACGTGGCTGGCTCTACCAAAACCAAGTCGGAAATCACTCATCGCTATATTGCTGATTGGACCAGATACGATACCATCCAAAATGAAAAATTGATCGTAACCCGCTAGGGCAGGAGCAAAAAGCGCCAAGTCTTCAGAATAAATTCTAGAATTACTCAAGCTAGCCTCTATTGAAACGCTATCTATGAAATTGCTCAAATTAGATGGATTACTATATCTGAAAACTAGTGAATCCTTCACTACACTTGTACCAGCTGACAAATTGAGCTCTGTCAAGCCCATTTTGGTGTTGGAATAATGGAAATTGGTGCGGAGGTTATTGATTCGAAAGCCTGTTTCAGGTTCTAATCCTTCAAGACCTAATATTCTCAACTCTACCGTATCATTGCTTACACGCAGATCTCTAATATCTCCAAAAAGATCAGCAAAGTGTAAGTGATTGTAATCCATGCCACTTTCAATTGTGTCGAGGTTTGGGTTACTTATTATGAAATCGCTTTGCAGTAATCGAATTTGATCAATTTCGAAAGGTTTTGCTGCTGCAGTTGTATCTGATGATTTAGAGAGGTTACTAATTTGAGCGATAAACTCATTGATATTTAAGTCGCCATCTTCAGCATTGTTTATGAGCTGGACTTTTAGCTTTTCGGCTCGGAGCTCATCTAAATTGATGCTTTGCTGTGAAAATAAATCGGTGATATTGAAATCAAGCAAAATCTTATCAGCCCCCAACATCAAACTGTCTTGAGTGTCTCTTATTTCGAGCCCTTGTAGTTCAATTTCATCTAGCCATTTGATGCTAACTTTACTTAACTTTGTTTCGAAACCTGTCTTTTCAGTGAGGTAATCTGCTGCCTTTGTAACTACATATGTTTGAAAAGAAGGAACTTGTAGTAGTAGTACCAATCCTAAGACTAAGGTCAATAAGGTTATAATCGTCCACGATATTGCTCTAGCAATACCTTTTTTGATAACTTGCGCCTTAGATTTCTTTTCTGACAAAGCCTAAAAATGAGTGAAATTATACTTGCAATAGAGTCTTCTTGTGACGAAACATCTGCCGCAATAATTGCGGGTGGAAAATTAGTCAATAATATAATAGCAACGCAACGAATACACGAGAGTTACGGAGGAGTTGTACCTGAACTTGCTTCTCGTGCACATCAGCAAAATATCGTGCCAGTAGTGAGTGAAGCCCTAAAAGGAGCAAATATTGAAGCTAAAGATTTATCGGCCATTGCATTTACACGTGGGCCGGGCTTGTTGGGATCACTTTTGGTAGGAGCATCTTTTGCAAAAGGTTTAGCGCTTTCATTGGAGATACCATTAATTGAAATTAATCATATGCAAGCGCATATCTTAGCGCACTTTATTGAAGACCCAAAGCCGACTTTCCCATTTCTGTGCCTGACAGTAAGTGGCGGTCATACGCAGATAATCAATGTGAGGAGTGCTACAGATATGGAAATAATTGGGCAGACACAGGATGATGCAGTTGGTGAGGCTTTTGATAAAGCTGCCAAAATGCTAGGCTTGCCTTATCCTGGTGGACCTCATTTGGATAAACTGGCTCAAAAAGGTAATCCTGATCGTTTCACTTTTTCTGAAACTCAAATGCCTGATTTAGATTATTCTTTCAGTGGAATCAAAACCTCTATTTTGTATTTCTTGCGCGATGAACAAAAGAAGAATCCGAACTTTATTCAAGAGAATCTGGAGGATTTGGCAGCGAGTATTCAGAAATCATTGGTGTCAATGCTTTTGGGTAAATTAGTAAAAGCCACTCAATTACATTCAATCAATCAGATTGCCATTGCGGGTGGAGTTGCAGCAAATAGTGGTTTGAGAGGCCGATTGCAGGAATTAGCCGAGACGCATAATTGGTCTATTTTTATTCCATCATTCGAGTATTGTACAGACAATGCAGGAATGATAGCCATGGCAGCCTATTTTAAATACCAA
Organism: Peijinzhouia sedimentorum; assembly: GCF_049340005.1. Lineage (NCBI taxonomy): Bacteria > Pseudomonadati > Bacteroidota > Cytophagia > Cytophagales > Peijinzhouiaceae > Peijinzhouia > Peijinzhouia sedimentorum. Next base: position 213,073 of record NZ_JBMPIY010000002.1, on the reverse strand, counting down.
GCAAGCGATTTTGTAGGGCAAAATGTAAGTCCAAATCCACGAATGGCTTTTTAGTAGCAGAGTTTTCTTCTTGTTTAATAGAGTGTTAAATAGCCTAATTTTGAAAAATGAAAAGCATCTTTAAAAAGGGTGACAAAAAAGTTTATATTCATAAGGTAAGTGAACAGGATGTTGCGGCATTTCATGGAGAAACAGTGCACCCAGTATATGCTACCTTTGCGCTTGCTCGGGATATGGAATGGAGCGGGAGGTTATTTGTCCTCGATATGTTGGAAGATGACGAACAAGGTATTGGTACTTTTATAAATATAGATCATAAATCGCCTGCATTCGTTAATGAGGAAGCTCAGATTACAGCAATTATTGAGGAAATCAACGGGCATGAAATTATTTGTAACGTAGAAGTGACAGTAGCATCTAGAGTAATTGCCAAAGGCTCTACAGGGCAAAAAATTCTAAAAAAAGAGAAGTTGGAGAGATTATTTAATTCGATTAAAAATGGCTAAAAAGGACGAGAGATTCTCAAATATTATAAATATCAAAAATCGCCGAGCTTCATTTGAATATGAGTTTATAGAAAAATATGTGGCTGGTATTCAATTATTGGGTTCGGAAATTAAGTCTATCAGAGAAGGAAAAGTGAATATTACCGATGCCTTTTGCTTTGTTGCCAATGAGGAAGTTTTTGTCAAAAATCTTCACATCACAGCTTACAGCAATTTGAGTTTCAATGCACCGGATCCCATGCGCCAGCGTAAATTATTACTCAACAAGAAGGAAATCAGGAAGATCGTAGCCAAAACGGAAGAAAAAGGATTGACCATAATACCCACCCGCCTTTTCATCAACGATCGAGGATTGGCCAAATTGGAAATTGCCATCGCCAAAGGCAAGAAGATTCATGACAAAAGAGATTCTATCAAAGACAAGGACATGAAGCGCGAAATGGATCGCATTAAATACTAATAGTCCATTTTTACACTTGCCATATTATAAAGAATAAAATACCTTTAGTAGATTTTATTCCTTTTATATGTTTGGTATTATTCGTCAGTCTCTTGTCCCTATTCGTGCCGAAGCTTCCCACCGAAGCGAAATGGTTTCCCAACTTTTGTTTGGTGAACATTATCGTGTTTTAGATAATGATACGGAAAAGGACTGGATCAGAATTATCTGTGCATTCGATAATTACGAAGGCTGGATTTCTCGTTTACAGCATACAGAAATTAGCGAAGCCTACTTCGAGCAAATCGAATCATCTGATTATAAAGTAAGCCTAGATTTATCTTCACCAATTCTTTTCAAAAAGGAGAGGATGAATATTTTGTTGGGTTCGGTATTGCCATTTGGAAGCAATGAGCTTTTTAAAATGGAGGAAACCTTGGCCTTTGGTGGAGAATCGAAACCGCTGAGCCAAAAGTGGAAAATGCCTCAAATGAAGGAGTTGGCGCTGAAATATCTAAACACACCTTATTTGTGGGGTGGCCGAAGCCCATTCGGGATCGATTGCTCAGGATTCACCCAAGAGGTATTTAAAATTTGTGGCTACAAGCTAAACAGAGATGCTTCACAACAGTTTTTGCAAGGAGTAGAAATTGAATTTGAAAATGCAAAAGCAGGAGATTTAGCATTTTTCGGAAATGATGATAAAATTGATCACGTGGGTTTGATATTAGAAGAAAATAGAATAATCCATGCAAGTGGTCATGTGAAAATAGACACGATAAGTGAGGTAGGTATTCAGAATGCGGGAGGTGAATTTACCCATAAATTAAAAGGAGTTAGACGACTCATAAATAAATGATATGAAGCAACGGGTGTTGGTTTTGAATCAAGATTACAGTCCTATTACTATTTGCACAGTACATAGAGGCTTTTTGTTGGTTTTTCTCAACAAAGCAGAATTAATTGCTCCCTATAAAGCTGCCAAAATACGAACCGTGGATAGGCAATTTGAAATGCCCGCTGTTATCAGAATTCAACGCTACATAAATGTGCCTTACAAAGGTGTAATGCTCACACGGCAGAATATCTTCAAGCGTGATAAACATTCCTGCCAATACTGCACAGCCACTAAAGATCTTACGATTGATCATATTATTCCAAGATCAAAAGGTGGAAAATCTACTTGGGCCAATTTGATTACGGCTTGCAAGAGATGTAATTCTCGTAAGGGCGATTTCTCTCCTGAGCATGCTGGAATGAAACTGCTGAGCAAACCTTACAAGCCCAGCTATACGATATTTCTGCGTGATCATTCAGGATATACTTGTGAGGAATGGGAGCCATTTCTGGCAGAAAAGGTATCTTTGTTATAAGATCATTTCCAAACCTCCCGCTGTTTTTCTATCTAGGAGGTTCAATGTTTTAGTGTCCGATTATGAGTGTTAACTGTACGTTTTTGAACAAATTTATAATCCTGTAAATCATGAAACCTTCAAAATTTAGCTTTTTAGGCAGTTTTTATTTTCTGCACCGCGTTTGTAATCCTTTTGGCAACAAACAAACAACAGCAATGAAAACGATACCATCCATCCCATTAGTATTTTTGATCTTTTTGTTCACCGCCTGCACCATCGATATGTCCTTTGGCGATATCTCGAATAATGCAGTGGTCACGAAGGAATTCCCCATCAATAAAGGAGCAAATGTGGAGCTGATTACTTCCGGCGGTTCTATTAAAGTAACAGGTGAAAAGGGCTTAGATAGAGCCATTGTTGATTTCCGGATAGGAGGAAATAAAGCCAATGACCTAACTGAAGGTGAAATAGAACGCTTGTTCGATGAGCTGGATATTGATATTGAAAGCAGTGCAGACAGATTGTACATAAAATACAATAGCTCAAGCAGTGGTTCATGGTTATTTGGAGGAATGAAATTCAGATCGGTGTCATTCGATGTAAGAGTGCCTGAGGAAATTTTTGTGAATTTGCATACTTCAGGTGGTTCATTGACAATAGATAATTTGGTTGGCCATCAGCAAATGAAGACAAGTGGCGGTTCTATTAGAGTAAGTAATACTGAAGGAGAAGTTACAGGTAAAACGAGTGGCGGTTCTATCAAAGTGAATAATTCGCATGGAATTATGAGCTTGTATACATCTGGAGGTAGTGTAAGATTTGAAGACTGCTCAGGTGAGATTGAAGGCAAAACGAGTGGTGGGTCAATAAGAGCAAATGGCTTGGCTAGACTGGATAAACTGGACTTGAAAACAAGCGGAGGCTCAATTTCTATAGATTTGGATAAAACACAAGATATGAATTTGTATGCCAGAGGTTCACGCGTGAGAGTGAATGACCTAAGCAATTTCCGTGGTGATATAAAGAAAGATAAGATTGATGGAACCATCGGCAACGGAGGTACACCTGTGAGCTTGGTTACATCAGGCGGTTCAGTAACGATTAATTTCAACTAAGTCATTTATCAAATACAGATAAGAAAGGCTGAGAATTTCTCAGCTTTTTTTATGTCAAAAAATACCTAATATTCAGATTTTTAGTACCTTTGCAGTCCGTTCAAAATGGATGGTTCACAAATTGTGAAAATTTACCAAAAAAGCATTCTGTTTTTTGATCCGAGAGCAGAATCGTAATTAATGGATCGACAATAATATTATGTCAAATTCTCCTGAAGATTTTAACTGGGAAGACTACGAATCAAAAGGTTTTGGCGAAGGCTATTCCAAAGCTAAGCGCGAAGAACTAGAAAAGATTTACGAAGAAACCTTAACTGAAATCACTCCACGTGAGGTAGTTACAGGTGTTGTGGTAGGTGTAAACGACCGCGACGTAATCCTAAACATTGGCTTCAAATCAGATGGTTTGGTGCCTCTTTCTGAATTCCGTGATTTACCTAAATTGAAGGTTGGTGACGAAGTACAAGTGTTCATCGAGGAGCAAGAAGATGCTAATGGACAGTTGGTGCTTTCTCGTCGTAAAGCTAAGATTGTAAAAGCATGGGAAACCATTACTAAGGCTCATGAAGAGGATTTAGTAATCGAAGGTGTTGTAAAAAGACGTACAAAAGGTGGTCTTATCGTGGATGTTCATGGTGTGGAATCCTTCCTGCCAGGTTCTCAAATCGATGTGAAGCCTATTAGAGATTTCGATGTATTTGTAGGTAGAACGATGGAATTGAAAGTTGTGAAAATCAACTATGCAAATGACAACGTTGTAGTATCTCACAAAGTACTAATCGAGAAAGATATCGAGAAGCAAAAAGCTGTAATCTTGAACAACCTTGAGAAAGGTCAAGTACTTGAAGGTGTAATCAAAAACATGACAAACTTCGGTGTATTCATCGATTTGGGTGGTGTAGATGGTCTATTGCACATTACAGATATTTCTTGGGGTCGTATCAACCATCCGGAAGAAGTGCTTAAGCTTGATCAGAAAGTTAATGTTGTTGTACTTGACTTTGATGATGAGAAGAAGCGTATCTCTTTAGGTATGAAGCAGCTTGAAGCTCATCCTTGGGATTCATTAAGTGAAGAAACTGTAGTGGGCTCTAAAGTAAAAGGTAAAATTGTAAATGTAGCTGATTACGGTGCATTCCTTGAAATCCATCCAGGAGTTGAAGGTTTGATTCACGTATCAGAAATGAGCTGGTCTCAACATTTGCGTAATCCATCAGACTTTATCAAAGTAGGTGACGAAGCGGAAGCGGTAGTACTTACTCTTGATCGTGAAGAGCGTAAAATGTCATTGGGCATTAAGCAATTGAGCGAAGATCCTTGGACTAAGAAAGATGTATTGACTAAATATGGTGTAGGAACAATACACAAAGGTATCGTTCGTAACCTTACAAACTTCGGCTTGTTCTTAGAGCTTGAAGAAGGTATTGACGGATTAGTACACGTTTCTGACCTTAGCTGGACTAAGAAGATCAAGCATCCATCTGAATTTGTGAAAGTAGGAGATGAGTTGGAAGTACAAGTTCTTGAACTTGATGTTGACAACCGTCGTCTTGCGCTTGGTCACAAGCATTTGGAAGAAAATCCTTGGGATACTTTCGAAACAGTATTTACAGTAGGTTCTGAGCACAAGTGTACCATCACTAGCAAAAATGATAAAGGAGCAGTACTTGAGTTGCCATATGGTATCGAAGGTTTCGCTTCTATTAAGCATTTGAAGAAAGAAGATGATACAGTTGCTGAAGTTGGCGAAACGTTAGATTTCAAAGTATTAGAATTCTCTAAAGATGATAAGAGAATAGTACTTTCTCATACTAATACGCATGCTGCTGAGCCAGTGAAAGCTGCTGCTCCTAAGAAGAAAGCTGCTGCTAAGAAAGAAGCTCCAAGTGCTAAAGAAGCTGATAAAACAACTTTAGGTGATTTGGACGCATTAGCTGGTTTGAAAGAGCAATTGAAAGACGGCAAAAGTGAATAATCGCTAAATTTATATTATTACAAAAAGCCCGATTAATTTCGGGCTTTTTTATTTTCTCTGAACCTTTTGATTAGAAAAGGTATTTACTAATTTTGCAATCCATTAAAAAATGGTCCTGTGGCCGAGTGGCTAGGCAGAGCTCTGCAAAAGCTCCTACAGCGGTTCGAATCCGCTCGGGACCTCACAAGTCAAAAGCTTCATCTGAAAAGGTGAAGCTTTTTTCGTTAATACGATAGCTAAGGAAGGAGCGGATGCGAACCGCTCGGTTCGAACCGAACGTCAGTGAGCTCGCCTGCACCTTTAAAATAAACACATGCAGGCAATCCGCTCGGGACCTCACAAGTCAAAAGCTTCATCTGAAAAGGTGAAGCTTTTTTCGTTAATACGATAGCTAAGGAAGGAGCGGATGCGAACCGCTCGGTTCGAACCGAACGTCAGTGAGCTCGCCTGCACCTTTAAAATAAACACATGCAGGCAATCCGCTCGGGACCTCACAAGTCAAAAGCTTCATCTGAAAAGGTGAAGCTTTTTTCGTTAATACGATAGCAAAGGGAAGAGCGGATGCGAACCGAGCGCAGCGAACTCGCCAGCACGAAAATCGAACTTTGGTTTTAATTCTTTTCTAAAAATTAAATTGCCTCCAGATTTATCTGGGGGAATTCAATTGTGTGTTTTTTGGCTTTAGCCTAAGTCAGCAATTAAGCTTCTATTAAGGCAATGAATAGCCTCATCATCATTTGGCTAAAGCCGGATTTTATGGTTTACAATGTGAATGGGCTAAAGCCGCATTCCTATTCAATTTAGTTTTGCAGAATGGGCTATTCCATTATCCCACCCACGGTTGAAGCCATGGGCTATGGATATTTCGCTCCAATTAAAAAAGAATCCGTGAAATCCGCCTAATGCCCGCCTGACAGGCAGGCGTGATTCAAACAAATGCGGTAAAATGACTTGTTCCATTCCCTTACCCCACTGTTATAACCTTAGGCTATTGATATTTCCGCTTTTATGGCTGAAGGAAAGATCAGGTGCGAAAATAGTAATGTAAAGTAGAGGCAATTTTGGCAACAGCACAACAAGCCAATTGAGTTAAGGAGTGCAAGTGTATTTAGGCAAAACTTGATTATCTACATAATAATCTTGTTGAAGCTAGTTTCCTAAAGAAACTATTAAGGACGAAGAATAAGATTTTATGATTTTTTTTGCAAAATCACCCTCAAATAATTACATTAATGGCTTCGTTGATACCAAAACCTATATTAAATGATCAAACAAAAGAAACCTCTACAATTCCTAGCCCTAGCTTTTGGACTAATCATCATTATAAGTTGCTCTTCAGATGATAATGTCGGAGGAGCTACAAAGAGCACAGCGATTTATTCATTGCAAATTATTGACTCACTCCAAATTGAATATCTTGGTCAAATTCAACTGATTGATAGGAATGAAAGAGGGCAATTTTTGCTTCTAGATCCTCAGAGAGAGACCTATCTGGTAGCCAATGAAAAGGGCGAAATTATTCATCAATTTATCATGACCGCCGATAATAAGAATTTCCCGGGTGCTATCTTTGAGAACCCAGCCTTTTTTCAAAATGATTTGATCATTTTTTATGCATCTAAAGGATTATATTTCTTTGATTTTGACGGCAACTTTCAATTCAAGACCTCCGAGCCACTAGAAAGTAATGTCTTTGCTTTGCGCATGGGCCCCAAAGCCATTTTTGAAGCAAGTATTGAGGGGGAAGAGTACCTCTTGGTCAACAGGATGGGTTTCCTTAATGGGGATGCTAATACCCAAGAATATTATGATAGTTTTCAAGCGATCAACCGCTTTAATCCCTCTTCACAGCAAACTAAAGGCCTTGTTGGATTGGAAAATGAAAGTACCTACAGGGATGGTAAATACCATGATCCATACCGAATGCAGAATCGATTTGATATTGAAGGAAATCAGTTGGCGATTGTGTTCAAGAAAGATCCTAATGTGTATCACTATACTTTGACAAAAGATTCAGCTTTATTGAATCAGACCTTATCCATGAAAGACGAAATCCTCTATTTGGATGAGCAAAAAGATAAGGGTGTACCCAATAAGCCAGGTGCGCCACCACCCCCAATAAATACTTTTACCTTAAAACTGGGAGAGTCTGAGGTTAGAAACGTGGCCTTATTAAAAGAGAACCTTATCATGGTTCAATATAATCCAGGTCTGCCTGAGGAAGAACGCGAATTAGCCAAAACCATAGAAGGCATTGATGGCAGCCGGATTGAAGATCCCGACAATATACCAAGAGATCACTATGTGGTATTTAAGGATGGAAAAAAAGCGGGAGGAGGGGAATTGCCTTCTCAGCTGGAAAGTTTCATTTTCGAGGGCGATGGCTTTCTGTGGTTTTCATCTGTACCCAATGAAGAAATGGAAGAAGATGTCGTAAAATGGTATAAAGTTAAACTGTTGCCGGAATGATATTTTGAAATAAGAGAATTATGAGAAATATAATTACCATTTTTTTTCTCCTGCCTATTGCCTTTGTTTTTGCTTGTCAAAGTCCTGAAAAGCTTGAAAATACAACAAATGAAAATGCACAAGAGGCACTTGTTAATATTGACAGTATCCAAATTGACATTTTAGGTCGAGTTAGTTTACTGGATGTTTCAAGTGATGCATCCTTATTTTTCCTTGTAGATTATGCAAGAAGTTCTTACATAATTTGGGATCGAGATGCTGCTGAAATAACATATAGTTTCGAAATAAATACAGATAAAGAACATCCGGGTTACACACTTCGAACGCCCTCATTTCATAATGAATCTGAACTTTTATTTGGAGGCATAAGAGGTCTTATTTTTTATGATTATAATGGAAATGTAGAACGATATTTTGCACATGAAAAACCACTTTTCCCAGCCCTACTTTACCCTTTACCAAGTAATTATATCTATCCAATAAATTTTCAAAATAAAGAGAAATTCCTTTTTCCACCAGTAAAGCATATGCCACATAGTCCTTCTGAAGAAATTTTTTATGACGAATGGCGAAGCCTGAGTGTATTGGATCCTGAAAGTGGAAAATTGGAGCACATTCTTCCATTACCTAAGGACAGCAGGTTTTTCAATGGAAGGGCATATAATTATTCACATCTAAATTCTACCTACACAGTAATCAATGATACCTTATGGTTAAATTTAGGTGGAGAGGATATATTAAGAGCTTATAGCATTATTAATGATCTCGAACCCATCGCATCTATTTCCCTAAAAATGCTTGGTTATGAATTGCCAGAATCACTCAGTCCTGAGGATCTTGATTTGCATAGTGTCATCAGCTATAAAAAGGGCATGCAAGGTGTGAAAAGCATATTTGCCTATGGTGATGATTTGGCTTTGGTATATTTTCCAGGTTATAGCAAATCACAAAGAGAAAGTATGAACTTGGTAAAAGATACCGATGGAATGGCTGCACATCAGGAATATGCCACAAAATTATTTGAATCAATCCCTAGCCGTTTACAAATCATAAGTAAAAGTGGAGAGATAATAAGGGATGTTGCCATTCCTGTAACACATAAAGCTTTCGAACTTATTATACGAAATGAGGAAATATGGGTGCAGAAAAAAGAAAGCGTAGAGTTTGAGGAAGATTTTATTCAATTGTACAGGTTGGACTTTTAATTTTTTGCCATCCTGAAAATTATTCTTTTAGTATGTTTTTTACAAATACCATCAGTTAGATACACTTTAGAATATTGAATTACGGAATTATGAGAAGTAAAATTACTTTTGTTTTTGGTCTAAAAGCATCCTTATTTTTTGCTTGTCAAAGTTCTGAAAGAGAAGAAAAGATAGATAAGCAAACTAGTGAAGCCCTATGATTTAAAGATTGTAGATTCCCTGCAAGTTGATTACTTAGGATATTTGAGTTTACTCGACATCAATGATCGTGGTGAATACCTACTCAATGACCAACGAAGAGGGGCATACCTTGTCGTTGATGAAAATGGTGAAATCATCCAGCAATTCATATTGGATCCAGGCTCTAAGAAATTTTCGAGCAGACCTTATCATGGCCCGGCATTCTTTAGGGATAGTCTCCTCGTGTTTAATGCGCCCAATGGCATCTCTTTTCATAGGTTTGATGGAAGCCTTCAATCCCGTTCCTGAAGTGATGAGCCCCAAGGTACGCCCATCATCATGGGAGGTTCCAAAGCTGTATTTGATGTGACAATCAATGGTAAACCAAAGGTACTTTATCGAAACATAGCCGTTTTAGGTGATTTTCCAAGCGAGGAAGAGGTTTATCTAAAAGATTTCAAGGCTGCCATGCTTTTTGAACTTGAGGAAAAGACAACCTAGCACAAAAACCTCATTATCAAAAACCTCAAAGCAAAAACAGCAACCAAAGTCAATATTTTTTTGGCACTTATGTCAAAATTTTTGAAAGTTGTATTCTAGGATAGCATTATCTGAACTAGATTTTACGCCGTATATTTTTCCTCTACTTTCATCTACCGTAAAGTTTGCTAAATAATCAGGTATCCTGAACAAACCAACTGGATTTAACTCCCAATCAAATACTCTTATCTCCACAGGCTTTTCTGTACCATAATCTCTAAATAGTTGGTTTTGGTATAGTGCATATATGTAGTCTTTAGTGCCGAAAGCATCAACATAGTAACTCTTTATGTCAGAATCATTCACATTTTCAACTGTTAAATAATTGTCAATAACACCATTTTCATTAAAAGATGAATAGGATATTGAATTTTGAAGGTTGAGTTGCGTGTCAAACACATCCATTCTATCAAACCTGTTAAGGAGTGAAGCTATCTTATTCCTTTCAGGATGAATTACAGGCTTTCCTACATATAGGTAGTTGTGACGAAAGTATAGGTAATTGACGTCATCAGACTTTTTTTCAACTTCTGGGAAATTTTCGACAGTTTTAATAATTTCCTCTTCCAAAGGATTATATAGCCTCATCCTGCCCATCTTTATATCCATATTGGTTATAGTCCCGATAAGTTTTGTACTGTCTAAATAGAAGACTTTACTAAAATTTGCTTTTTGACTAAGTGGAATAATGTCTTCAATTACTAATTCCCCTTCTTTTAGCGACTCGCTTAGATTAACCTTATGAAGTTTATATTTATTTAATTCATAAAACCAACACATGTAATTTTCATTTTCAATAGTAAAATCTGTAAAATACAACGGAATAATAAATTCATCCGGGCCACTTCCTTCAATTGCAAATTTGAAAAGCTGTGTAAAATCATTGGGATTGTAAACAGCATAAAGATGAGAGTCTCCCCTTAACTCAGCCAAGAGTAGTGTGTCAATAGAGTGTAATCTATTTACAGTGATATCATCCTCCAATATTGTTTTTCCGACCAAATCTACCTCTATAGGAAAAACTATATTTTTAGGATTTTCATTGGAATTTGTGTTGCATGAAAAGATTATAATGCACAAAAGAAATATTAACTGTATTTTCATAAGAATATTTTAAAGAAGAGGAGAGCTGTGTTTACTCTCCAATTTACCTAGGTCCATGGCATTTGTCTTTGTTGGCATTAAGGCTAAACGCAATAGATTTGACAGTCCTAATGCTAAGCGTAAGATTTTCTTTTAAGCTTTTTTATAAATTTTTGTTTTAATTGGTTAATAACCTTTTAAAATTAGTTTAATGAAATTATAAATCAAAATTTTAATCTCTGAAAATATTAGGATCTAGTAATACATTAATGTAACAGATAGCCTTTGCTTTGATAATGAACAAGAGGTGAAAATAGCGAATGAAGTCTTAAATGAAACGGATCAAGATTTCAGAAGCCTTCATGTTCAGATTCTTAAGAAATTGATGTTATTTACTACTGTACTTCTTTAACTGATAGAAGATATCAGAAATTGTTGAATCCTGTCCCTAAATTTATGAATACTAGAAATGCAAGGTCAATATTCTAGTCGCTTCATACTGCTTAAAACTCAAAACACATATTTCTTATCCAGTAATAATATAAAATGAGGCTATTATAATATCTTAGTCATATTTGGTTTTTCTATGAAAATGATACCTTGCAGCATAATTTGTTGATAGTCTGAACCTTATATAATCCAGTGGCGTATGGCAATGAGTATCCTTATTATCATAATGATCATTTAGCTAATATCCGTCAGGTGTTTAGAGCGGAGAGCGCTTTCGAAAAAAATTATAACCTATCATTTAATCATAAAAATCATAGTTCAGACAATTGTGTATTGCCTAAGTCGGCAATTAAGCTACTATTAAGGCAATAAATAGCCTCATCAACATTTGGCTAAAGCCGAATTTCTTGGTTTACATTGTGAATGGGCTAAAGCCGCATTCCTATTCAATTGGAATTGCAGAATGGGCAATTCCATTATCTCTTGGTTTCAACCATGGGCTATGGATCTTTCGATCCGTTTAAAAAAATCCGTGAAATCTGTGAAATCCGCCTAATCCCTGCCTGCGGCAGGCAGGCGTGATTCAGACAAATGCAGTGGCATTGGACATTTCCGCTTGAATCAAACCAATCATTTAATTAGCCTAATTCTAAAAGCTATCGCCAGCGAGAGTATAATTTAAGGTGGGTTAACCTTCAAATAAGTAATTAAAGCCGCTGTAATACTTTATTATAAGCCAAGCTAATTTTCAAGCGAATAATCAAGCGGCAATAAGTTGCCTGTTTTTTCCCAACCCCAATAGCCTTCAAAGAAAATATCAAGTGGATTAATTGGAATTCCATTTGAATCGATTATTGCAGAATCACCTTGTAGTAATAAGAGCGTAGTGCGTGGTGCTCGTTTTCTTGATGTTTGACCAGTAGATAGTAAATACTCCTGTTCTTCATATTGCAAGTTGTATTGAACTTGTAATATATCATCAAAATTCAATGCATACTCTCCATTATTAGCAATGAAAAAATCAGCAGGAGATAACTTGTCGATAATAAGCTGATCCTGCATTCTTTTTCGTGAAGTTGGAGTGACTCTAACCGATTGGTTCTCTTGCGAAGAAATGCTTATTCCTCCCGCTTTTCTTGGTTCTTCTACTTCTTTTCTGATCACTTTTCTTACTATATAGCCCTCATCCTCTAGGTTTTTATCTTCAATCAGTGTTTTTAGAAAATGAGTGAATGAGCCTAAATAAGCTTCTTTTCTATTTTCCTCCCATCTTCTTTCTTGTCTTTTATTACCTTCCATTTCACGAAAGAAAGGATAACCAATAAAACTTACTCGCCCTTCTCTACCATTATAAGTGAAATCGGCCAATAGGTATTCAATATTATATCCTAAAGCTTTATTTTCAATTTTTATCGGTTCATTACTCATTACTTTGAGGATGCTAGTAGCTGGGTCGAAATCCATGATTAACCTTTCTTTATTCAGTATTTCACAGTCCTTAGAAAAGGAGGTTTCACCTAAAAAGAAAGTTTCGAATACTTTAAGGTTGTCGTACCAAACTTTATCTCTTTTCGAATCTACCACTACCTCATCTAAGTCCATGGCTAGTGGCACTAATTTAAAGGTGATTTTCGAAGGCGTGTTTTCAGAACTTATACCATATACCAAGGATTGATAGCCTGTGAATGATGCTACAAGTTCAAAATTTCCAGCAGGAAGTGTTAACTCAAATTGCCCTGATTCATCCGCTATTTTACCGATGGTGCTACCATTTACATAAACACTTGCATAAGGTATGGGCTGCTCAGTTTCGGCGTCGAGAATGGTGCCTTTAATTGTAGATTGTGTAATGCCTATAAAAGGCAAAATAATGAGCAATAAGGATAGAAATAATTTATTCATTAGGCTCTTGTACGAAAGAATTCGTGATTAGGTTAGCCGTGTATATAAATTTGAAAATTCACCTATTCCATGAACACAATATGTGGTAGATTTGCCCTCGATTTTAAAGTTAAAGAGGTGTTCGATTTCGGGTTATTTTATTTATAATGATTCTAAATTACGCTCACAAGGGTGATATTTAAGATAAAAGCATGAAATACCTCGAATTAGTGATAAAAATAGGCACCTTAGACTATGCTCAAACATCACTACTTTCTTTGTAATAAAAACAGTCCGATACTACCTTTGTGCAACCTTAGGTAAATGGGTCAAGAGTAATATAAATTGTAAAAACATGCTCAAAAAGTTCTTAAAAACGCGTATTACATTAAGCCTTATGCTTTTATGCGGCGTTTTGATGATTACGGGTGTTACAGCTCAAGCGCAAGAAATTCCTACAGATGAAGCTATTATTGCTAAGGGTGCAACGCTATTCGTTGAGAATCAGTGTAATACCTGCCATGCTGTAGAAAGAAAATTGGTTGGTCCTGCGCTGAAAGGTATCAACGATCGTCGAGAAGTGCCTTGGTTATTAAATTTCATTAAAAACTCGTCAAAAGTAATCCAAAGTGGAGATGCTTATGCAGTAGCATTGTACAATGAGTACAACAAAACGCTGATGCCTTCACATGAGTATTTGACCGACGATGAGGTTATCGCAATGCTAGCTTGGATTCAAGCTGAAGGAGACAAACCTGCGGAGGTTGCAACGGCAGATGCTGGTGCCGCAGTTACTGGCGGTGGTGATGGAGGCGGAATGCCTTCTGAATACCTTACTGTAATCCTAGTTGCCTTAGTCATCATATTAGTATTGATTCTTGTAGTTCTGTTCTTATTGATCTCAGTAATGAACAGATTCTTAAAACAAAGAACAGACTTAAGTGAAGAGGATCAAGAATTAGTAAACCAGAAATTTGATGTTGGAGCTTTCTTGAAAAGTCCACCTTTTGTTGGTTTAATCACTATGATTTTTGTTGCTGTAATGGGCAAAGTTGTTATTGATGGTCTATACACAGTAGGTGTACAGCAAGGCTATCAGCCGACTCAGCCAATAGCTTTCTCTCATCAATTACATGCTGGTCAATATGAAATCGATTGTCAGTATTGCCACACTGGTGTTGAAATCTCAGCAAGTGCAAATATTCCTTCAGTAAACATTTGTATGAACTGTCACAGTGCAATCCAGAATGTAGGCGGTCAGCCAGGAATGTCACCTGAAATTCAAAAGCTTTATACGGCAATGGAAGAAAACAAACCTATTGAATGGGTTCGTATTCACAACCTTCCAGACTTAGCTTATTTCAATCACTCCCAACACGTAAAAGTGGGTGGTGTTGAATGTCAAACTTGTCATGGGCCAATTGAAGAAATGGATGTAGTCTATCAATATTCATCGCTTACAATGGGATGGTGTATTGATTGTCATAGAAATACTGAAATTAAGGTAGAGAATGGTTATTACGACAAATTATCGGCCTTGCATGCTGGAGCTCAAAAGACAGCTCTTAGAGTACAAGACATCGGTGGTTTGGAATGTGCTAAATGTCATTATTAATTAATTGAACTTTCGACTCCTTATATATATAGAGATGGAAAAATCGAATAAAAGATACTGGAAAGGTATCGAAGAGCTAACAAACGATCCTGCCTTCGTAAAGAATGCAGATAAGGAATTTCCTGACTATTTGCCAATTTCAGAAAGAAATGGATCTGAATCAGAAGGAAATTCTCGTAGGGATTTTCTTAAAATGATGGGATTTGGTATTGCAGCTGTTTCCCTAGCTGCTTGTGAAACACCTGTCAGAAAAGCCATTCCTTACCTAAATAAGCCTGTTGACGTAGATCCAGGTGTGCCAAACTACTACGCATCTACTTATTCATCGGGTGGGGATTATTGCTCGGTAGTAGTAAAAACTAGAGAAGGTCGTCCAATTAAGATTGAGGGAAATAAATTCTCAAAAATCACTCAAGGTGGAACAAATTCTCAAGTAGAGGCTTCAGTACTTTCATTATACGATAAGCATAGATTCACCGACCCAATGGCGGGAGGTGAAAAAACAACTTGGGAAGATTTAGATAAATCGATCTCTACCCAGTTGCAAAATATATCTGCTCAAGGCGGTCAAATTCGAATCGTAACAAATTCAATTTTAAGCCCAAGCACAAAAGCAGTAATTGGTGATTTTATCACTGCATTCCCAGGAACACAACACGTTACTTACGATGCAGTTTCTTCTTATGGAATTAGTAAAGCTAATGAACTTTCATTTGGCCAAGCAATCATCCCATCATACGACTTCAGCAAAGCAAAATCTATTGTAAGTTTTGGAGCTGATTTCTTAGGTACATGGTTGTCGCCAATTGAGTTTACCAAGCAATACAGCAAAACACGTAAGATCAATAGTGAGAAGCGTGAGATGTCAAGACATTTCCAATTCGAATCTACATTATCGCTTACAGGTGCAAATGCTGATTATAGAACTGCCATTAGAGCTTCTCAAGAAGGTCTAGCAGTAGCAGCTCTTTACAATGAAATTGCAAAAAGAGCAGGTAGAACATCAGTTTCCGCAAATGGTGACTTTGCTAATATCACAGAAGCAGCGCAAAGTCTTTGGGCTAACCGTGGCGAATCTATTGTAGTGTCAGGATCGAATGACACTAACGTTCAGATTTTGGTGAATGCAATAAATGAAATGTTGGGCAATTACGGCGCAACGATCAATTTGTCAACGCCAATGCACAATAGACTAGGTAATGATGAGCAAATGGCAACATTTGTTACTGATTTGAAAGCTGGTAGAGTTAAAGGTGTGATTTTCTATGACTGTAATCCAGCATATGATCACCCAATGGCCAAAGACATTACCGAGTCCATATCAAAAGCTACATTAAAAGTTGCAATCACAGATCGACCAGACGAAACAACTGGACTTGTAGATTTTGTTGCAGCTGATAATCACTTCCTAGAATCATGGAATGATGCTGAGCCAAGAAGAGGAACTTATAGCCTTGCTCAGCCAACAATCACGAATATATTTAACACTCGTCAAGGTCAAGATAGCCTTCTTACTTGGGCTGGCAGTGCTTCAGATTATTACACTTATTTGAGAGAAAACTGGAGAGCAGGCTTCTTCGCTTCTCAAAGTGTATTAAGTGATTTTGATCTTTTCTGGGATAAAGCTTTACACGACGGTGTATTAGAAATGGAAGCTGAAGCAACTGCTGAAGCAATGGCATTTGCAGGTGACGTAACTTCTGCTGGTGCAGCTATTTCTAGAACTTATAAAGCTGATAATACTAACCTTGAGTTAGTTCTTTATAGCAAACTCGCAATTGGATCAGGAAGACAAGCCAACAACCCATGGTTGCAGGAAATGCCGGATCCAATCTCAAAAGCAACTTGGGATAACTACATTACCATTTCTCAAAGACAAGCAACTGAGCTTGGAATTGAAATGAAGGAAGGCTTTACAGAAAAAGCCAACCTTACCGTAAATGGAGTTACGCTAAATCTTCCAGTAGTTGTTCAGCCGGGACAAGCTTATGGCACTATTGGTTTGGCAATTGGGTATGGACGCAGCAATGCTGGCCGAGTAGCTGATGGACTTGGTGCTAATGCTTTCCAATTGGCTTCTATCAAGGATGGCGCAGTTTCTTTCTCAGTTACCGAAGGTGTAACTGTAGAGCGTACTGGAGAGAAATATCAAATTGCGCAAACTCAAACTCACCAAACCTATATGGGTCGTGATTTTGTAGTTCAAGAAGCTACCCTTCCTGAATATAAAGAAGATGCTTTTGCTGGTAGATATCAACCAAGAATTTATAAAGAAGGTGAATTTGTAAAGCCATCGTCCATTTCATTATGGAAAGGCCATAAATATTCTAATCACCACTGGGGTATGACTATCGATATGAACTCTTGTACTGGTTGCAGTGCATGTTCAATCGCTTGTCAAGCCGAAAACAATATTCCAGTAGTTGGTCGCCAAGAGGTGATCAATAGAAGAGAAATGCATTGGATCAGAATCGACCGCTATTATAGCAGTGATGCAGAAGTGGGTGATTTGAAAGCCATGGAACAAGCTTCGGACAACCCTGAAGTTATATTCCAACCAATGCTTTGTCAGCAATGTAATAATGCTCCTTGCGAAACTGTATGTCCAGTAGCTGCTACAACGCATAGCTCAGAAGGACTTAACCAAATGACTTACAACAGATGTATAGGAACTCGCTATTGTGCGAATAACTGTCCGTATAAAGTACGTCGTTTCAACTGGTTCAAGTACCATGACAATACACAGTTTGACAAAAACCTTGCAATGAACAACGATTTGGGTAAAATGGTCTTGAACCCAGATGTGACAGTAAGAGCAAGAGGTGTAATGGAAAAATGTACATTCTGTGTTCAGAGAATTCAAGCAGGCAAATTGAAAGCTAAGCAAGAAGGTCGTCGTCCAATAGATGGCGAAATTGTAACGGCTTGTCAGTCGGCTTGTCCAGCAGATGCAATCACGTTTGGTGATATGAATGATGCGGAAAGCATGGTTTCTCAAACATTGAAGATCAGTGAAACTGAAGATTCAAAAGTTGTAGGTGAAGAAAGAGCTTACCACATGTTAGAGGAAATTAATGTGAATCCTAACATCTGGTATTTCACCAAAATCAGAAATAAAGAAAAAGTTAACGCTTAATCATAATCGAATTAAGGAAATGCAAGTAATATCAACTGTACGCGATCCATTAGTTACCGGCGGCAAAACCGTTCATGACGTTACGCATGATGTGTGTCGTCAGGTAGAGGGCGCTCCAACCAAATTTTGGTTATTAGCATTCACTTTAGCCTCTGGAGCTTTATTAGTAGGTCTATATGCCGTGGCCATGACCCTGTGGGAAGGTATCGGAATGTGGGGCTTAAATAAAACTGTAGGTTGGGCTTGGGATATCACAAACTTCGTATGGTGGGTGGGTATTGGTCACGCTGGAACACTAATATCAGCTATCCTGATGCTATTCCGCCAAAAGTGGAGAATGTCTATCAACCGTGCGGCTGAGGCGATGACAATATTTGCGGTAATTTGTGCTGCAATGTTCCCAGTACTTCACATGGGTCGTCCGTGGTTAGGCGCATATTGGGCCCTCCCGCTTCCTAATACATTCGGTTCGCTATGGGTTAACTTCAACTCTCCACTTTTATGGGACGTATTTGCGATTTCGACCTACTTTACCGTTTCTTTAGTATTCTGGTATATTGGTCTTATTCCAGATTTCGCAACCATCAGAGATAGAGCAACTGGCTTACGCAGAACTATTTACGGGGCATTGAGCTTCGGTTGGGATGGCGCTGCAAGAACTTGGTCCAGATACGAATCTGTAGCCTTGATTTTAGCGGGTTTAGCAACACCACTTGTACTTTCGGTTCACACTATCGTATCTTTTGACTTTGCTACATCTGTAATACCAGGCTGGCACACGACTATTTTTCCTCCTTACTTCGTAGCAGGAGCGATTTTCTCGGGTTTTGCCATGGTACTTACCCTTATGATTATTACTCGTAAGGTTTTCAAACTTGAAGACTATATTACAATATACCATATCGAAATGATGAATATTGTAATCATCATAACTGGTTCTATTGTAGGTATTGCTTATATCACTGAGTTCTTTATTGCTTGGTATTCTGGTGTAGAAGCTGAACAATATGCATTTATAAATAGAGCAACTGGCCCTTATTGGTGGGCATATTGGTCTATGATGACGTGTAATGTTATTTCTCCACAGCTATTCTGGTTCAAGAAAATTAGAAGAAATATTGCTGCAACCTTTATCATTTCAATTATTGTAAACATTGGGATGTGGTTTGAGCGATTTGTAATTATTGTAACCTCATTGCATAGAGACTTCCTTCCGTCAAGCTGGGTGATGTTCTATCCAACTAGATATGATGTAGGCGTGTATCTATTCACATTTGGTTTATTTTTCACCCTTTTCTTACTGTTCGCCAAATTCTTCCCTGTAGTGAATATGGCAGAAGTGAAAAGTATTGTAGGCTCTGATTCAGAAAAAATTAAAAAGGAAGTAAATGGATAATTCAAATAAATACCTCGTAGGTATTTTCGATAATGAAGATATCCTGCTAAAAGCCGTTTCGGGCATAAGAGGCAAGGGCGTTAAAATTGAAGAAGTATATACTCCTTTCCCTGTTCACGGGTTGGATGAAGCATTAGGTTATAAGAGAAGTAGATTGCCAATTGCCGCATTTATGTTTGGCGTATTGGGTACTTCATTAGCTTTGACTATGCAGTTCTACATGATGGGCATAGATTGGCCTATGATTATTGGTGGTAAGAACTTTACGCCACTAATTACATTCGTGCCTGTAACATTTGAATTAACAGTTCTTTTAGCTGCCCTAGGTATGGTTGCTACATTCTTTATATCTAGTAATCTTAAGCCATACGGTACGCCGCGTACTTTTGATTTAAGAAGTACGGATGATAAGCATGTGATGGCAATCAATCTTTCTAAAAACGCTCTTCCTGAAATGGATTTAAGAGGAATTTTAGGAGAAGCTGGAGCTAGTGAAGTGAACGAGAAAATTTTTGACGAGGAATAATCTTAAGATGATGTTAAGAAAAAAATACATTTTACCCGCCTTAGCTTTTATTGCTTTTGGTATTGCAGGTTGTTCTGCCTCTGGAGATGATCCAGGTGTAGAATATGCTCCTCAAATGTATCATTCAGTTGCCTATGCTCCGCTTTCTCAAATACAAGATGAGAATGCGGGAGGGTGGTTGAGTAATAGAGAAGATGAGAAAGGTGAGTTTCATAACTCAAACCCTTACAACCCAAACAAAATCAATATGAGAACTCCTCCCGCTAATACCGTAAGGAGAACTTCATCTGGTATGCTTCCTTATAGAATGCCTGTAGAAGAATATGATAGAGCTGGAGTAGAAGTGACAAATCCATTCGAAGTTACAGATGAATTTATAGCTGAAGGACAAGTTCTTTATAATAAATTTTGTCAGCAATGTCATGGAGCAAATGGTCAGGCTGCCGGTAAAGTTGGTGAGGTATTCTTAGGTGTGCCTGCATATAATGTGGGTCGTGTTGCTGAACTTACAGAAGGTAATATATTTCATACTATTACTTTAGGTCGAGGTCGTATGGGTGCTCATGGCTCTCAAATACAACCTGAAGATCGTTGGAAAATCGTTTCCTTTGTTCAAACCCTGCAAAAACAATAGTTCAAAAGGTAAAAACCTATATCATGCAAGAAGAAAGATTTTTATTCACCGCCGGAGCTAAAAAGAACCTCACAATATTGGGGATCGTTGGTGTTGTCTTGTTAGCCTTAGGAATTGTAATGCTAAATGTCGGTGGACATGATGAGCATGAAGCAGCTCATGAAGCTTCTGGCCATGCTTTTCATTGGACACAAAGACTTTTCGCCGGCCTTTGGATCAACAATATTTATTTTATAGGAATTAGTGTAATAGGTGTATTTTTCGTGGCAATACAATATGCTGCGCAAGCTGGCTGGTCTGCTGGTATCAAGAGAATTCCATTAGCATTTGGTGCTTGGTTACCTTATGGTGGAATTTTAATTCTTGCTGTATTTCTAGTAGCTAATCACGACTTGTTTCACTGGACACATTCCGAACTTTATGATCCAACTAGTCCAGAATTTGACCCTATATTAGACGGGAAGAAGTCCTACCTGAACTTTCCTTTCTTCCTTGTGAGAATGGTTATCTTTTTGGGTTTATGGTATATTTTCCATCGACTAATAAGAAAAAATGCATTGCTTGAAGACAATAATATTGGTGATGGGCAGTGGAGAAAATTGAGGAAGCTTTCAGCTATTTTCCTTATCATTTTTGCTGTTACTTCTTCTATGTCTGCCTGGGATTGGATTATGTCAATCGACTCTCACTGGTTCAGTACATTATTTGGTTGGTATATGTTTGCTAGTTGGTTTGTTTCTGGCTTAGCAGTAATCACCCTGTTGGTAGTAATACTAAAGGAGAAGGGCTACTTAGCTGTTGTGAACCAAAACCATATTCATGATCTAGGTAAATTCGTATTTGCTTTCAGTATATTCTGGACTTATACTTGGTTATCGCAGTACCTTTTGATTTACTATGCGAATATCCCAGAAGAGTCAGTTTATTTCGTAGAAAGAATGCAAAGCGAAACTTATGCTCCTGTATTTTATATCAATCTTATCCTAAACTTTTTCTTTCCATTTCTAGTTTTGATGACGAGAGATGCAAAACGCCACAATATCTTCTTGAAGGTAGTTTGTACGGTAGTTTTGATTGGTCACTGGATTGACTTTTATCAAATGGTCACTCCGGGAACGTTGGGTGAGAATGGTGGGTTTGGCTTCCTGGAGATTGGTCTTATAATGATTTATACAGCCGCCTTCCTATTTGTAATCCTTGGTTCATTGGCGAAGGCGCCACTAGTAGCAAAGAATCATCCGATGCTACAGGAAAGTCTTCATCATCACATTTAATTGGTAAATTTTAAGCACTCAATAATATGTTGAAGTTCGTAATAGCAATAGGTGTAATTCTGGTAATAGCAATTCTTTTGACCATTTTCAGGATTCAAACTCTTGTAAGTGTAGCCAAAAGTTCAGAGAAAAAAACCAAGGCACCTACAGGAAATAATACCAATGCACTATTATTCTTATTGTTTTTGGTAGTTAGTTTCATTGCAATGTTTTGGTATTCCATTAAGGAATTTGATAATTATCAATTACCAATAGCTTCAGAACACGGTGTAGTTACTGATCAGCTATTCTGGATTACAATGGCAATTACCGGAGTAGTTTTCCTAATCACTCACATTCTTTTATTCTGGTTTTCTTATAAATATAAGTTCCAAGAGAGTAAAAGAGCTTATTTCTTTCCTCACAACGATCGCTTAGAAGTAATTTGGACTATTGTACCAGCACTTGTACTTACGGTACTTGTAATTAGTGGATGGCAAGCTTGGTCTGACATTACGAGCAAGGCTCCAGACGATGCGGAAGAAGTTGAGATAATGGGTTATCAGTTTGCATGGAGAGTTCGCTACCCAGGTATGGATGCTAATCTTGGAAATTATGACTTCAGATTAATTGATGCTGAGAATGAATTTGGAATGGACTTTAGTGATAAAGCATCATTCGATGATTTTACTCCGAGAGATATGGTTTTACCTAAAGGTAAGCCTGTATTACTAAGGATTAGAGCTAGAGATGTATTGCATAGTGTATTCGCTCCTCACTTTCGTCTGAAAATGGATGCAGTACCAGGTATGCCTACACAATTTTGGTTTGTTCCCACCAAGACTACCGAAGAAATGAGAGCTGAAACAGGTAATCCTGATTTCACATATGAAATTGCTTGTACTGAAATTTGTGGTAGAGGTCACTTTTCTATGAGGCTCCAAGTGGTAGTTTTAGAACCTGAAGAATACGAGAAGTGGAAATCCGAGCAACAACCTTGGTTGGCTAACAAGCCAGACTATTTGGCAAAAGTGCCGGATCATTTGAAGGAATTGGCGACAATTACTTCGGGTTTAAATCAAGTTGAAGAATAATTTAAAGGGGATTAAGTAATGGCAACATCAAACGCAATGGCGCACAGTCACGAAGCTGAACATGATCACGATCATGAGCACAGTGATAATTTCTGGACAAAATACGTTTTCAGTACTGACCATAAAATGATTGCAAAGCAATTCCTGATCACAGGTTTGCTTTGGGCTTTTCTTGGCGGTGCACTATCAGTAATATTTAGATTACAGCTAGGTTTTCCTGATATGGATCTTGGATTCCTCCGTACCTTCTTAGGTAAATGGATATCAGCAGATGGCCAGTTGGATCCTGAATTTTACTTAGCATTAGTTACAATGCATGGTACCATCATGGTATTCTTTGTATTGACAGCTGGCTTAAGTGGTACTTTTAGCAATTTCTTGATTCCATTACAAATTGGAGCAAGAGACATGGCATCAGGATTTATGAACATGCTTTCTTACTGGTTCTTTTTCCTTTCCAGTGTTATCATGTTTACTTCTTTGTTCTTGGAAACAGGTCCTGCAGCGGGAGGTTGGGTAGTTTACCCACCACTAAGTGCATTGCCACAAGCGATACAAGGAAGCCAAATGGGTATGACTTTATGGTTAATAGCCATGACCTTCTTTATTGTCTCTACATTGTTGGGTGGCATCAACTATATCGCTACAGTAATTAACATGAGAACAAAAGGAATGTCATTCTCAAGACTTCCACTTACTATCTGGGCATTCTTCCTTACTGCTATTATTGGTTTACTGTCTTTCCCTGTATTGTTAGCCGCAGCTCTTTTATTAGTATTTGATAGAAGTTTTGGTACAAGTTTTTACTTATCTGATATCTACATTAATGGCGAAGCACTTTCTAACACAGGTGGTAGCCCAATATTATATCAACACCTTTTCTGGTTCTTAGGTCACCCTGAGGTATATATTGTATTATTACCAGCATTGGGTATTACATCCGAAATTATTTCAACTAACTCTCGTAAGCCAATCTTTGGTTATAGAGCGATGATTGGTTCTATGTTGGGTATTGCGGTACTATCATTTATAGTATGGGCTCACCACATGTTTGTTACAGGCATGAACCCATTCTTGGGTACAATTTTCATGTTCTTAACATTGATCATTGCCATACCTTCAGCTGTTAAGGTTTTCAACTATTTGACAACACTCTGGCGAGGTAATCTTGTGTTTACTACAGGTATGTTGTTTTCAATTGGACTAGTATCATTCTTTATTTCCGGAGGTCTTACAGGTATTTTCTTAGGAAATGCAGCGGTTGATATCCAGCTTCATGATACATATTTTGTAGTTGCTCACTTTCACCTTGTAATGGGTAGCGCATCATTCTTTGGTATGATGGCGGGTGTTTATCATTGGTTCCCTAAAATGTTTGGTAGAATGATGGATCCTAAATTGGGTTACATCCACTTCTGGGCGACATTCATTGGTGTTTATTTGGTTTTCTTCCCAATGCACTACATCGGTATTGCAGGCTTCCCAAGAAGATATTATTCTTTTACATCATTTGATGCATTTAGCTCATTTACTGATTTGAATGCATTTATAAGTGTCGCTGCTATTCTAACTTTCTCTGCTCAGTTGATTTTTGCTTTCAACTTCTTCTACAGCATATTTAGAGGGAAGAGAGCAACTGCCAACCCATGGAGATCGAATACTCTAGAGTGGACTACACCGATCAATCCTGGACATGGTAACTGGGTAGGTGAAATTCCAACAGTATATCGCTGGCCATACGATTATAGTAAGCCAGGTGCACCTGATGATTTTATTCCACAAAATGTTCCATTTTCAGATACAAGGGAAAGTAACTTCCCTCACGAGAACGATATGATTCCTACGGAAAAAGAATGGGATGAGATTGTAGTGGATGAGCCAGCTCATTAAATTACCGAGCCTTAAAAAAATTAGTTTTCTTACTGTACTAGCTGTTTATTTTCTTATTGCAGTTGGTGGAATTGTAAGAAGTACTGGATCGGGAATGGGATGTCCTGATTGGCCTAAATGCTTTGGGAACTGGGTGCCTCCAACAGAGGCTTCCCAGCTACCACCAGATTATAAAGAGCATTATGCCAGTTTAAGAGCTGAGAAGAATGAACGTTTCGCTCTATATCTTGATAAGTTTGGTTTTGTTGAACAGGCAGAATTGATCCGAACAGATGAATCAATCTTAGTCGAAGAGGATTTTAATGCAGCTAAGACCTGGACAGAGTATGTGAATAGACTAATTGGGGCCTTAATTGGTGTTTTTATTATTCTCACTTTTCTATCTTCGATCAAAACCTTCAAGACAAAACCTAAGCTGACATATTTATCATTCTTTATAGTGTTGTTGGTTGGTTTTCAGGGTTGGATTGGCTCTATAGTAGTATCAACAAATTTGCTAGAGTGGATGATTACCATTCACATGCTACTAGCAATAGCAATAGTTTTATTGCTTATATATATCTACCAGCAATCGAAAGAAGATACTGGTAGTAAACTTAAAAAAACTAGTTATTTGAATAGAGCTAGTTGGTTTATAGTAATTTGTATGGTTTTAACCACTGTACAAGTTGTATTAGGTACACAGGTAAGAGAGATGGTAGATCAGGTTTCTAATTTATTAGGAGAAGCAAATCGGCATCTTTGGATTGATTCATTAGGATTGAATTTTAAAATCCATAGATCATTTTCGATTTTAATTTTGATAGCCCATTTCTTTATGTTTAAATATTTGTTTGCAGCTACAGAGAAGAATAGTGGGTTTAGATCAACATTTTTTCTACTTGCAGCAGTTGTATTACTTGAAATTTTTAGTGGAGTAATTATGGCTTATTTTGCCATTCCTCCCGCATTACAACCAGTTCATTTATTATTAGGAACTGTGGCTATTGGGATTCAGTTTTTCATTCTTCTTGAGTTGAATAAGTTTTATCAACCAGTAAAAATGAAAGATTCTTTAATTTATTCATAAATGAGGTCAACAACTGAGCAGTTATCATTTACAGATATTCTCCTTGATAAGGTGAAGGCATATCCTGTATTATTAAAGGCACGATTGTCCTTTGTTGTTTCTTTCTCATCTGCCTTTGGCTATATTTTGGGAACTGGTGGTGTTATAGATTGGCAAACTCTCATAGCTCTTTTTATTGGTGGGTTTTTAGTATCCGGCGGGGCTGGGGCAATCAATCAAGTGTTGGAATCAGATCTAGATGGACTGATGAAGCGAACGCTCAACCGCCCTATTCCGATGGGTAGAATCGGTAAGCAAGGTGCAATTACTTTCGCCGCGATTGTGTCTCTTTCAGGCTTGGCCTTATTGAGTATTTACACAAATCCTCTTACTACCTTTTTAGCATTCCTATCTTTAGTGCTTTATAGCTTTGTATATACCCCGCTCAAAAGAGTTGGCCCAATTGCCGTATTTGTGGGTGCTATTCCGGGTGCGATGCCTCCACTATTAGGATGGGCTGCTGCTACAGGAATGATCGGACATGAAGCATTAATTATTTTCGGCATACAATTTATCTGGCAGTTTCCTCATTTCTGGGCAATTGCTTGGGTAGCTGATGAAGATTATAAGAAAGCTGGCTTCAAACTATTGCCTTCTGGCGGTGGTAAAGACTTCAACACTGCAATTCAAATAATGATTTATACATTATTCTTATTGCCTTTAGGCCTATTACCGTCATATTTCGGATTAACAGGAATTAACTCGGCAGTAGTAGTGACACTTTGTGGAGTACTTTTCCTGGCAACAACTTTTAATCTGATGCGCGATCATTCAAGAAAATCCGCACTCTGGATTATGTTTAGTTCATTCATTTACTTACCTGTTGTACAGATTGCTTACCTTTTAGATATGATGTAGTATGACAAGTGATTATAAATTGACCGAAGAAGCATTACCAACCTACTCAATGAACCCTAAAAAGTTTATTTTGTGGCTTTTTATTGTTTCTATAGTGATGATTTTTGCAGCACTAACGAGTGCTTATATTGTAAGACAGGCCGAAGGAAATTGGTTGCAATTCGAAATGCCAACGATGCTTTATATAAGCTCTGTGGTGATTTTATTAAGCAGTGCAACTTTACATTGGTCTTACCTTGCTGCCAAGAAAGATAAATTGGCAAATCTTAAAATAGGGATCATCATTACGACCATTTTAGGTTTTATCTTTTTAGCTACACAATTCGAGGCTTGGAAAGAGCTTGTAGCAATGGATGTGTATTTTGTAGGCAATCCTGCCGGCTCATTTCTATATGTTCTCACAGGATTACATGCCTTCCACCTAATTTTTGGTGTGATATTTTTGATTATTGTGTTAATTTCGTCCTTCAGAGATAAGGTGCATTCGAAGAACCTAAATCTTATGGAAATGGGAGCCACTTTTTGGCATTTCCTAGGAGGACTTTGGATTTACTTATTTTTGTTTTTATTACTCAACCATTGAACCTAATCGATTGAATTAATTGTAATGGCAACATCTACTGGAATTAAACTTAAAAGGAGTATTTGGGATGGAGGAACATCTCCTCTAAAAGCCAGCTATGGAAAACTGATGATGTGGTTTTTCTTGCTATCAGATACTTTCTCATTTTCTGCCTTATTAATTACTTACGGCGTAATTCGTTTCACTTATCCGGCCTACCAAGGCGAAGCTGCGGATTTTGTGGCTTCTCCAGAATACTGGCCGATTCCTGAAATGATTTATGAAGCTTTCCCTTTCCTACATGGTGTTCACGCACCTTTGGCTTTCGTAGGTTTGATGACTTTTATTTTGATTTTGAGTTCTGTTACAATGGTATTAGCCGTTGAAGCTGGCCACAGAATGGATCGTAAAGGTGTAGTGAAATGGATGCTTTGGACGATTATTGGTGGTATTACTTTCCTAAGCTGTCAGGCTTGGGAATGGTCTCACTTTATTCATGGAACTGAAGCTGGAACTTTCGGTAGATACTTTGTAGAAGGTGAGTGGAAGGAAATTCTGGTTCACGGAGCCAATCTTTCGTATAATGAGTATGGGCCACCTGCATTTGCAGCCTTATTCTTTTTTATCACTGGTTTTCACGGTACACACGTGTTAAGTGGTGTTATATTAAATATCATAATTTTTTATAATGCTGCAGTTGGAACCTACGATAGAAGAGGCCATTACGAAATGGTAGAGAAAGTAGGCCTTTACTGGCACTTTGTAGATTTAGTTTGGGTATTTGTTTTCACATTCTTCTACCTTATCTAATCACCACTAAAAACCAGAAATCATGAGCTCAGAAAATACAAACAATATAGTAGTACAACCTGCCGATCCAGCCAAAATTAGAAAAATCTGGAAAGTAGCACTTCTTCTAGGCGTAGTTACAGCAATCGAATTCGTGTTTGCCTTTACCATGCCAAGAGGCCTTTTACTGTATGCAATTTTCATTGGTCTTACATTCGTGAAGGCGTTCTATATAATTGCAGAATTCATGCACCTTAAGCATGAGGTTAAATTCCTAATTTGGTCAATTGCTTTACCAGTAATTTTCGTGATTTGGTTGATTATTGCTCTTCTCTATGAAGGTAGTGGGATTTATGAAATCCGGGAATTGATGAATTTCTTCTAAAGAAAAATTCAACGCTAATAATATTGGGCTAGGGGACAACCTTAGCCTATTTTTTTGTGTTAACCTTGAAACCTGAAATCAGCTTCAAATGCGTAAGGAAATAAAAATCATTGTATTAGTAGTCCTGCTCATATTACCTGTTGCAATAGCAATTTTCCTAATATCTTTTGGTGAGAATGAGTACGAACTAGATGTCTATTATCCGGATGGCGTTATCTCTACAAATACCTTTTGCAATTACGTTGAAGGTGAGCAACACTATATTCCTAATTTCAATTTGATAGATCAGGATAGCTCGACTATTACACAAGCGAAACTAGAAGGTAATATTACAGTTGTAAGCTTTTTCTTCACTAGCTGCCCAACTATTTGCCCCACTATGAATTCTGAAATGCTAAGAGTTCAGGAAACTTTCGAAGGAAATGAAAATATCCAAATGGTATCTTTTTCTGTAGATCCTGAATATGATACACCATCAGTGTTGCGGGAATATGGTGGGAGGTTGGGTGTAGACCATAGCCAATGGAGTATGGTTACTGGCCCACGTGAGGATATTTATATGCTAGCTCGTTGTGGTTTTATATTACCAGTAGAGCATGGCGGAAATGATCCTTATGAATTTATCCATAGTGAGAAATTCATCTTGGTGGATCGTGAAAAGAGAATCAGAGGCTATTATGATGGTACATCTAGAAAAGATGTAGACAGACTTATAATTGAAGCGCAAGTGTTAATGACGGAATACGAATAAATTCAATGAATATGGAAGTTTTGCAAAATGAAAAGAAGTCAGTAAGACTCATTACTATACTTTCTGTTTTTATACCAGTAGCTGTTGCAATATTAATTTTCATGCCTTTCAGACTAGATTTGGGCAGCGATTTCGTTTATTTCCTCCCGCATTTGAATGGTGTGATCAATTCGGCGACATCTTTAATTCTTATTGCTGGTTTTATTTTTATTAAAAACAAGCAAAAGGAATATCACCGTGCCTCAATGACTGCAGCCTTTATTTTAGGCTCCATTTTTCTGGTTTCTTACATCGTATATCATGCAAGTGCCGAATCCACTTCATTTGGTGGCGAAGGTTGGGTGAAATCTGTTTATTATTTTATACTTATCTCGCATATCATCTTAGCAGCTATTGTTGTTCCATTCGTGCTTTTCGCTTTCTATTATGCGTTGAAAGGAGATTTTACAAGGCATAAGAAAGTAGTAAAATATACCTTTCCAATCTGGCTTTATGTGTCCATTACTGGGGTTGTCGTATATTTGATGATAAGTCCATATTATTCTTTTTGATAAAGAACTCTATCTGAATTAAGGCTGTTGATTTGAGTATAATGAAGCCATTATGAAACTTGCAAAAAAAGTGTTTTTCTTATCTATTTTTACGGTTTTAGCATCTACAATAGGAGCCTTTGCCCAATGTGCTATGTGTAGAGCTACTGTAGAAACTAGTATGGCCGATGGAGACGTAACCATTGCGGCTGGCTTGAATACCGGAATATTTTATCTATTAGCAACTCCATATATCGTAATCTCTGTTATCGCATATTTGTGGTACAAAAAAAGTCGTGAAAATGCCAAAAAGGTCAAGGCTGTCCGCTATCGCTAAGGGCAAATGCCCTCGTTGCCGCCAAGGCGATATGTTCGTTTATCCTCATTTGAATTATTTGCATTTCAAAGAAATGAATGAATCTTGTCCTCATTGCAACCTAAGGTATGAGCAAGAACCAGGATTTTTCTATGGAGGTGCTATGTACTTTTCTTATGCCTTCTCGGTGGCTCTATTTGTTACCGTTTTTGTGGCAATGAATTTTTTATTCGAAAAGCCTCCTCTTTATGCCTATGTAGGTGTTGTGATAGGAATCAACCTACTTTTATTCCCTTTAATGTTCCGCTATGCACGAATTTTGTTTCTCCATTTATTTGGGGGAGTGAAATATCAAGCGAAATACGAAATTTGATTTATTTTTTAATAATTTCCCTAATTGCGAATCAGTATGGGGAAATATAGCATTAAGCAGATTCCTGGAATAAAATATTTAAGCTTAGCATTGCTTAGCTTAATACTTGCTGCCCTTTTCCGTTTTATAATTATTGATTTGGCTTTTAATGAGGCTACTATCGCCAGTAATTTGCAAGCTGATATCGAAAGGGAGCTATCCAAATTAGATGCAGATGCCGTAAAGGTACTGGAAGAACTAAGCCAGCGTACCATGGTTCGGGAAATGAATCCCATTGAAACTAATTATCCCTATTTTATTTTTCAAGGTGGTGCGTTGGAGTTTTGGTCGGCATACAATTATGTACCAAACTACTATGACCTCGATGGTATTTTAGATGTAGGCTTACTCAGAGCTCGCAACGGCTATTATCTTGCAAAGCGCATCAATCCTCCTGCTGACGACTATCGTAGCACTGAAATATTCTTTCTAGTTCCCGTATTTTGGAGTCCAGGTATCGAAAATCAATACTTAAGATCAAGCTTTAATCCCGCATTGATTAGAAGCAATTACTTCACAATTCTGGAGGATCCATCCGTTTTTAACGAAAGGAATATCTTTTACAATGACACTTATTTGTTTTCGATATCTTTTCCGGCAGGCTTCAGAGGAGCAAACCCAATATTCAATATCTTATCTCTTATACTCAGCTTATTCAGCCTTCTTTTTCTGGTACTGTTCTTCCAAAAAGTACTGCAATACTTCAATCGAAGGGAGCATTACTGGACTGGCTTTTTCTTTTTATTGATTGCTCTAAGCGGCTTTCGAATAGCAATGCTATATGGAAATTTCCCATTTTCTGCTTCACAAATGGGCTTGTTTAACCCGCAAAACTATGCTTCTTCATGGTTTAACCCTTCGCTAGGTGATTTGCTTTTGAATGTAGCAGCATTGACATGGCTGGCACTTTACTTAATGAAGGTTTTCTTTAAGTCAAGTTTTTTTCGATTCTTGAAAAGAAGATCTACATCATGGTCCATAATTTTTATTTTTCTGTTAGGAATTTTTTCCTTTATCAGTTTATTAAGTGTATTTCATTACGCCCAAAATATCTCTGCTCACTCTAATTGGAGCTTGGACATTACCTCCAGCCTCAATATCTCTTATTTAAGGGTGACTAGTTTTTTGATATTATTCCTTCTCGGTGGAGTTTATTTTGTAACGACGCATTTGTTCTATAGAGCCTGTCAAATCAAATCTCGTGAGTCTCGCTCCTTTAATCAACTGTTTTTGTTAGGTGGCTTAGCTCCTTCATTTTTGGCGCTTATAATTTTGCCTTCTGGCTGGCCGGTTACTTTAATTCACTCATTGTATTTGATTATTCTACTATTCTCCAAAGTGCCTGAACTACTGGGTAAAAGAGGCTATTTCTCTTTCTCTTATATTCTAATTACTTGTATGGCTGTTTCAGCAGCAGGGAGTTCTGGCGATTTCAATTATCAGCATATTCAGCAATCAGCAGAAATGCAGCAATTGGGAGAACAACTTTTGATGGAGAACGATCCATTGGCTGAGTATATGCTCAATGAACTGAGTTATAAAATTGAAGACGACATTTTCATCCGTAATCGCTTGCTCAATCCTTATTTGAGCAATGATGTAATTGAACAAAAAATAAGACGAACCTACATTCTTAATGATTTCGATAAGTACGATGTGAAAATTCATCTTTTCGATAGTCGTGGATTTCCTTTATTGGAAAACTCCGTGGATCTTACTTTTTCTCAATGGTTAAGAACTTTTGCTCTGGAAGAATTCAAGACCGATTATATGAATATCTATTTGGTGCCAGATCAAGGTTTATCTTTTTCAAGAAGATATATTTCCTATATCAATTTGCAGAGCGGTGATAATTTCAACTTAGGTTATGTGGTGGTGGAACTGTCACGTAAACGCTTTTTTGCAAATACTGTATACCCCGAGTTATTAGTAGATGTCGCAGTTTACGATCAAAATCTTGAGCGCAAATATGACTTTGGTATTTATAAAAGTGGCCTATTAGCTCAATCTGGGGGCATTTATTCTTATCCTAGATATCTATTCAATACGCCGTTTGAGCAGGCAAATACAAGCGAAAGCGACATAATAGTTGATAAGTACAGGCACTTTACATTCACAGGCAATGAAAAGGTGGCCGTAGTTTCTACACCAATATTGCCTTTCCGTAATTGGTTGGCAAATTTCTCATTACAATTCCTGCTTTTAGTTTTTATTATCTTTTTGATAATAGCCATTTACAATCTAAAAGTGGTAAGGAAGTCTACAACGGTAAGTTATGTTTCTAGAATACAGTTGTATCTCAATTTGGCATTCTTTATTCCACTGATTGTTGTCAGCATTACTACTTTAAGCAGAATTAATTCCGTTTCGCGGGAGGAGATTACTGAAAATTATTACAAGAAAGCTGAATCCGCCACCAATAATTTATCTAGTGCAATAGACACTTATGGTGTAGGAAATATAAGCCAGGACGAACTCACCGAAAACGTATTTAATCTGTCCAGAATTCTGGAATCAGATATCAATATTTTCAGTATTGATGGCCGATTGATCACCACAAGCCAGCCATCCATTTACGAGAATTACCTACTCTCCAGATACATAAACCCACGGGCAAAGAATATAATTGTAAACGAAGATAGAAATCGAGTGATTCTGGAAGAATCTATTGGAACACTTAACTTTAGGACTGTTTATCGCCCTATTCGATCATTCGAAACGGGAAATATTATTGGGCTTTTGAGCATGCCATTTTTCGAATCGGCTACCGATTTGGAAAGTCAGCAATCCTCTGTTCTTTCCAATATTTTAATCACTTTCACGGCAATATTCATTTTCTTTTTGGTGATTGCCTATTTGGTTTCGGAAGTGCTCACACATCCTTTCCGCTACATAGCTGATAAAATCAAAAAGACCTCTTTATCCTCATTGAACGAGCCTTTGGAATGGAAAAGTGATGATGAAATTGGGCTGATGGTAGCGGAATATAATCGAATGCTAATAAATCTTGAGCGTAATAAGGAAGCTCTAGCCAAAACAGAAAAGGAATCTGCATGGCGGGAAATGGCGCAACAAGTAGCGCATGAAATTAAGAACCCACTCACACCGATGAAGCTTACCTTGCAACAAATGCAAAGAGTAATTGCTCTAAAAGATCAAGACAGATTGCTGAATTTGGATAAGCAGGTGAAAACCTTGCTCACCCAAATCGATAATCTGAGTGAAATTGCCTCTTCATTCTCTGCTTTTGCGCAAATGCCAACTCCAAAAGCAGAGCTTTTCGATATAGTTGTATTACTCAAAGAAACCTCCCGCCTTTTCCAAAATGATCCCAAGGTCACATTACATGAAGATATTCGCGAAAAAAGCATGTGGGTAATTGCGGATCGGAAATTATTCAGCCGTATTTTTTCAAATTTGATAATCAATGCCATTCAAGCAACCAAAGATGATCAAAAAGCAGAGGTAACTGTTCTACTTAAAAAGTTGCAAAATCATAAAGTAATCGTAAGTATAAAGGACAACGGTAGTGGAATTCCAGAAGAGATTCAAGACAAAATTTTCCTCCCAAGTTTCAGTACCAAAGCAAGTGGATCAGGCCTAGGTTTGGCCATGGCAAAGCACGGAGTGGAGAATGCAAAAGGATCGATTTGGTTTGATTCTAATTCAGAATGGGGAACCGTATTTCATATAGAGCTACCAATAGCACGAAATTGATTAAGAAGCTGATTTTCAGTTTTCTTATTGTGCTGATGCATGCCAGCTTCCTATATGCTCAAGAGGATAACAGACGCTGCGTACAATTCCGGCATAGCGAACAGCAAATGATAATAGATAGTGTGCTGATCGAGCCAAATTCCCTCATTATTACAGATAGATACGGCGACACACTAGCCCATCGGTTTAGTACCGAATCCAGAACTCTTGAATTAGAAAAATTGCCTGACAATGAGCCAATTCTATTATGTTTTAGAATTTTGGCTTTGCCAGATAGACTGGACTCTCGATATACCTTGCAAACCGATAGCTCCAAAATAGTTGAGCAAATTCCCACAACATCCAGCGGCTTAGTAACATCGCGGGAGGAATTATTTTCAACCGGCGATATTGAAAAAACTGGTGTTCTGAGTCGTGGAATCACCTTTGGTAATACCCAAAATGTGTTTGTCAATTCCGTCCTCAACTTGCAAATGGAAGGCGCACTTACGGATAATTTATTTCTGCGAGCTGCCATCACCGATCAGCGAGTGCCATTCCAGCCGGAAGGCAATACACTGCAAATTCAAGAGTTCGATCGAGTATTTTTGGAGGTTTATAATGATAATTTTTCGCTCACTGCTGGGGATGTGGTCTTCCAAAATCCAGAATCTAACTTTTTGCGCTACTACAAAAACGTACAAGGAGGTCTATTTCGAAGCAACTATAAAATCGGCGAGAAATCAGAAGCCAATACGTATGTAGGCGCCTCTCTTGCCAAAGGGAAATTTGCATCTACAGTAGTGGAAGCCCTCGAAGGAGTTTCAGGTCCATACCGACTTCGTGGTCCAGAAGCGCAGCGATTTATTGTGATTATGGCCAATTCCGAAAAAGTATTTGTAGATGGCCGCCTTTTGCAACGTGGCTTCGATTATGACTATGTAATTGATTATAATCTAGCCGAGATCACTTTTATGCCCAAAGTGCTGATCACCCGATACACACGAATTAGAGTCGATTTCGAATATGCTGATCAGAATTTTAGTCGTAGCATAATCACTGCGGGCCATTCCCAGCAATTGGGAAAATTCGAGTTGTATGGAAATTTCTATCGAGAACAAGACAACCGAAATCGTCCGTTATTGACGGAGCTTTCTCTTGCAGACCAAGAATTACTAAGCGAAATCGGTGATAATATTGACGCTGCATTTCGGGAAAGTGCCACACCCCAGCCTTTCAATCCCAATCAGATCCAATATATCGAAAAAGATACATTACTTACTGATGGACAACAATTTAGAGTTTATGCTCGTGCTACTTCAGAATCACAGCAAGTGTATTCAGTTTCATTCACTGAAATAGGGCAGGGCGGAGGCGATTACCGAATTCGTCGGACTACCGAAAATGGCCGAGTATTCGAGTGGGTGGCACCACAAAATGGAAACTCTATTGGAAACTATGCACCAATAAACACCTTGCCGGTTCCAAATAAGCGTGAAATGGCAACTTTTGGCACTCGTTGGAATGTAAGCGAAAAAGATCAATTGTATGTGGAAACTGCTTTTTCCACCAGAGATAGGAATCTATACTCCGAAATTGACAATGAGAATAACAGTGGTCAAGCGATTAAGCTGGGTTATGAAACCTCCCGTCGACCTATTTCACTTTGGCGGGAATACTCCCTTTCTGCCAATGCCAATGCCGAATACAATAGCAAGGATTTTCAATTTATAGATCGCCTTCGTTCCATCGAATTCGACCGAGATTGGAGTTTGGATCCTCGTGTCAATTTGACGCCAGCCACAGAACAAATTTTCACCTCCCAAGCCAATCTCGTAGCTGATGGTGACCGGAATATCCTTTACCAATTCGTAGCTCGAAATCGAGGTGATGTGGTGAATGGAATTCAACAAACAATGCAGATAAATGAGCGATTTGGTCCTATTCGTCTTCAATCAGATGCCTTTATAATGCATAATAGTCAAGAAACTCGCGATGCTGAATGGAATCGAGCCAAAATTGATTTGTCCTATAGAAATGCATTTTTGTCGCCTGGATATAGATATGAGGTAGATAGAAATGCTGTGAGAGCAGTGAATAGAGATTCGGTCATAAGTACTGCGATGAATTTTATGGAACAGATGATTTATCTGGAAAGTCAAGATACGGCTAAGGTTCAATTCCGAGTTTCGCAGAGTTGGCGGGAGGATAAATTACCGTTTTTTGGTGAGCTCAGTCCGGAAAGTCGAGCGCAGAATTCGCAAGTGAATTTGCAGTCCCATGGAAAATCTCAAGATGTCAATTTGGTGCTTACCTATCGGCAATTAGAAAATTTGTTGCCAATAGCGGAGGAACGATGGGAGCAAACCTTATTAGGCAGGATCGATTGGTTGGGCAATTTTTGGGATAACAATATGCGATCAGAACTTTCTTATCAGGTAGGAGATGGTCGAGAATTGCTACGAGAATTTATCTTTCTGCAAGTGCCAACCGGAGAAGGTACTCATACTTGGCGAGATGAAAATGGTGATGGCATTCAAGATTTGAATGAATTCTATGAGGCGATCAACCCAGATGAAAAAAATTACATAAAGGTTTTTGTGCCTACGGATGAATACACTCGGGCGTTTACACAAAATTTCAATTACCGATTGAATATCAGTCTCCCACAAGCTTGGAAAGAAGCAGGAGGATGGAGGGCTTTTGCTTCCCGCTTTTCCAATATCAGCAGCTATGCATTAGATAAGAAAATCACCGACGATAAAATTGCCGCCCGATTACTTCCTTCCATTGGTATTTCCAATCAAGAAGATATTCTTTCTTACCGAAAACTCATTCGAAGCAGTTTTTTCTTCAATCGAGCAGTGGCAAAATATGGAGCTGATTTCAATATTCAACAAAGTGAAAGACAGCAACTACTCACCCAAGGATTTGAGGAATTTAGAAATAATGAATACCGCCTAAATATGCGCTACAGTATTGATGGAGAAGTGAATGTGCTATTTGGACTTTTTAATGGACAAAAATCCACCGTTTCGGATTTTTTGAGTTTGCGGAATTATACCATCGAAAGCAGAGGATATAAGCCGGAACTGAGCTGGCAGCCAAGTCTACAAATGAGGATTTCGGCAAGTTATGGCAATACCTATCGAGAAAATAGGCTATCTGCCGAAGGCCTTGATGAGTTTGCCAGAATCAATGAATGGATGTTTGATTTTAGGTTTATGAAGGTGAATAAAACTACACTTTCAAGTAATGTTCGCTATCTGAATATCGATTTTGAAGGGATAGAAAATAGCCCTGCTGGTTATGAACTATTGCAAGCTTTACGACCTGGCAATAATTTCACATGGTCGCTTGCCTTAACCCAACGTTTACTGAATGGTCTACAAATTGGCCTAAATTACGAGGGTCGAAAATCACCCAACCAAACCATGATCCACACCGGCAGAATGCAGGTGAGCGCTTTGTTTTAATTCTACTTCTAGATTCTCGTAATTTCCTTTCTTTGTGTATACTCTCGCTGAGTCGCAAAGCCGCAGAGGTTTTGCTTCTTTGCGCCTTATGCGCCTTCTCGAGCTATTCTACTCATCTAGGATACTTCTTTGCTACTCACTCAGAGCTAATCAGCGTAATCTGCGGGAGAAAATTGCCCGTTTATTTCACAGAATGACGCCGAAAATCCTTGAAGTAATATCAAAGAAAATCCCTGCCCTCCTAGGTGGGATAGTTTATCATTTAATCAACCTAATTATAGTTCAGACATTCTCCGCGAACTCAGCGTCTTTCCTCTGGGTTCTTTGCGTTTAATCTCTTCTTTCCCAAAATCAATTTTCCCGCTTCCCTTCTCTATAAGTTTGCATTAATGTATTTGCAAAGAAGAAATCATTTAGAATCTCAAGATTAGATTTCATAATTGAATCTCTGTTGCCTTCCCATACTTTCTTGGCATTGGCCAGGTAGAGTATTTGATCGCCAAGCTCAATCACAGAATTCATATCATGCGTTACCACAATAGTTGTTATATCATATTCCTGAGTGATTTCTCGAATCAGATAATCGATTTTGAGTGAAGTAGCAGGATCAAGTCCAGAATTAGGCTCATCGCAAAAAAGATATTTGCTACTATTGACAATGGCACGAGCAATACCCACCCGCTTTTTCATCCCCCCGCTTATTTCAGAGGGCATTTTAGTATTAGTATTTTCAAGTCCAACCCTTTTCAAACAGAAATTTACTCTGTCCATTTTCTCGTCCATTGGCATTTTGGTCAATACATCCAATGGAAAGCGCACATTCTCCTCAACCGTTTTCGAATCAAACAAGGCACTACTTTGAAACAACATCCCTATTTCTCTGCGAATATCAGTTTTTAAGTCTCGATTTGCTGTGATCAGATTTCGTTCATCAAATAAAACTTCCCCTTCATCTGGAGGAATTAAACCCACTATACATTTAAGCAGAACGCTCTTTCCCGATCCACTTGCACCAATGATCAGATTGGTTTTTCCTTTGTGAAA
This sequence comes from Peijinzhouia sedimentorum, assembly GCF_049340005.1. Taxonomy (NCBI): domain Bacteria; kingdom Pseudomonadati; phylum Bacteroidota; class Cytophagia; order Cytophagales; family Peijinzhouiaceae; genus Peijinzhouia; species Peijinzhouia sedimentorum. The sequence continues at coordinate 174,404 of NZ_JBMPIY010000002.1, read as the reverse complement.
TTGCCCATCAATCCCATCTAAGACGAGTAATTTGCCGAAACTCTTTTTTATGCCCTTGATCTCAATCATAATAGTAATTGGGCTAAAAGGTAATCGGCTAATAAGATGGCAATACAGCTACTAGTAACAGCTTGAGTACTCGCTCGACCTACCTCCAATGCACCGCCACGTGTGTAAAAACCTTTATATGCAGCAATGGAAGCAACCAAGAAAGCAAAGATTAAAGCTTTGATCATCATAAAAGTGACCATGTATTCATTGAATTGTGAGCGAATGCCATAAATATAATCGGCACCTGTAACAACTCCAGTAATGGTCGCTGCCAGATACCCACCACCTATTGCTAAGAAAGCTGCAATAATCACTAGTACCGGAAACATAATAACAGAAGCTACTATTTTAGGCAGCACCAAATACGAACCGGCATTAATTCCCATCACCTCCAAGGCATCTATTTGCTCCGTAATTCGCATAGTGCCCAACTCACTAGCGATATTCGATCCAACCTTCCCGGCATATACAATCCCAATAATCGTTGGTGCCAACTCCATTATAGTCAAATCACGAACAACTAAGCTCACTATATAATTGGATATCAACGGACTCACTAAATTGTAGGCAGTCTGCAAAGTGGAAACTGCGCCCATGAAAGTGGATACAATGGCAATAAGCACTAAGGAATTCCAACCAATACTTACAGCTTCGCTCAGCGTTAATTTAAAGTAAGTGCCAAAGCTTTCCCTATTTTTGAACAGGTGAAAAATGAAAATGAAGTACTTACCTAGTGAAGACATATTGATTAATTTGGCATCAAGTGAACGAAATTACATTATTTTGCTTGTAATAATGTTCTCTCAATGACAATTTCAACAATAACGAATATTCATGCAAAATTCAGATAACAAATTAGTCGTAGTAAGTGGTGGAAGCAAGGGAATAGGCAAAGCTATATTGATGAAATTCGCATCAGAAGGATTTGATATAGTTACTTGTTCGCGCGGTTTAGACAATCTAGCAAAGCTGAAAGACGATATTTTATTGAAATATCCAACAGTGCAAGTACATACTTTTCAAGCCGATTTAGGTGTAAAGGAACAAGTATTTGCCTTCGTAGATTTCGTAAATAGACTCAAACGCCCCATCGATGTATTGGTGAATAATGCAGGGCTATTCCTACCAGGCACCATTCACGACGAGCGGGAGGGAAATTTAGAGTTTTTGATCAATGCCAACTTGATGAGCGCTTATCACCTCACGAGAGGCTTGATTGATCAAATGAAAGAACGAAAAAGTGGCCATATTTTCTTTATGGCTAGCACAGCAAGTATTATGGCCTACCCAAATGGCGGTTCATATTGCGTATCTAAATTTGCATTACATGGCTTTGCCAAAGTAATTCGTGAGGAAATGAAGCATCATGGCGTGCGGGTTACATCCGTAATGCCTGGAGCAACATTTACTTCCAGCTGGGAAGGTGCAGGAATGCCCGAAGGGCGCTTTATGAAATCAGAAGATGTAGCAGACGTAGTATTCAATGCCTACTCAATTTCTGATCGAGCAGTGGTAGAGGAACTGATCATGCGCCCGCAATTAGGAGATCTTTAAGGCTTTAAATATTATTTCAGCTATTCTATACCTTTCATTTTTAACAATTCCCGTATTTAAAGGTTATTTTTGCATTAGCTTCAAACATTCATTTTTGGATTCATGTCATTAGCAACATCAAGCATTTCAGAGCTTAAAAAATACTGTAACAGTTTAGTTTCCTACAACAGAAGACAGACTGTAGAAGTACAAATTGGGAACCTCAAAATAGGAGGGAACAACCCAATAGCTGTGCAGTCAATGACAACAGCCGATACGCTGGATACTGCTGGCACAGTGGCTCAATCACTACGAATGGTGGAGGCTGGATGTGAGCTAGTGCGCGTAACGGCTCCAAGTATGAAGGAGGCGGAGAATCTTCGCAAAATCAAAGCTGAATTGCGTAAGCATGGTTGCGATGTGCCCTTGGTTGCAGATATTCACTTTACACCCAATGCAGCCGAACTTGCTGCACGAATCGTAGAGAAAGTCCGAGTGAATCCGGGAAATTATGCCGACAAAAAGCGATTTGAAGAAATAGAATATACAGACGAAAGCTACCATGCCGAGCTGGATCGTATTCGCTCCAAATTCACTCCGCTAGTAAATATTTGCAAAGAACATGGCACTGCCATGCGCATCGGAACCAATCACGGCTCCCTTTCAGATAGAATTATGAGCCGCTATGGAGATACTCCACATGGCATGGTGGAGTCGGCATTAGAGTTTTTGCGCATCTGCGAAGACTTGAATTTCTACAATATCGTGCTCAGTATGAAGAGTAGCAACCCACAAGTAATGGTGCAAGCCTATAGATTGCTTGTGCAGAAAATGGATGAAGAAGGATTGAAGCCTTATCCATTGCATTTGGGTGTAACAGAAGCTGGTGATGGCGAAGATGGCCGTATCAAATCAGCTATGGGAATTGGCACTTTGCTGGAAGATGGCCTTGGTGATACGGTGCGCGTGTCACTGACCGAAGAACCTGAATTTGAAATGCCTGTTGGTAGAAAACTGGTTGAGCGATATACTCATAGAGCAAATCATAAAGCTATCCATCCGATTGAAAATGCTCCTTTCAATCCATTCGAATATGAACTCCGAGATACGCATGAAGTTGCCAATATTGGCGGTGGAAATGTGCCTAGAGTAATTGCAGATCTTAGCACAATTGCTGACCCTCAATATCAAGATTTGAAAGCCATCGGTCATTTCTATTTGCCTGAATTGGATAAATGGAAAATGAATGACCAAGGCGTAGATTATGTATATGCTGGGACAAAGTCATTGGGTTTTATGCTGCCAAATGGCTTAAAAGAAATACTTGACTATCCAGTTTGGAAGCAAGTTGAGGATAAGAAAAATGCCTTTCCACTATTCACCAAAGAGGAATGGAAGCGGGAGGATAAGCAAGCCCATAACCAAATGAATTTCATTCGCTGGGATGCAGCAGATTTAGCAGATATTGAACTTCTAAAAACCAGCCAAAATATAGTTTTACTACTTGAGAGCAGCAATGAACATGCAATGCCCGAAATGAGACGCTTCTTTTTTGAGCTAGTAAATTTGGGTGTCACTATACCAGTAATAACCTTCCGCTCATATGCAAATGTAGATGATGAGGAGGCAAGCATTTTACATGCATCTACGGACATTGGTGGTTTGTTAATCGATGGTTTTGGTAATGGTATTATGCTCTCTTCAACTCATTTGAATAATATAGATAAGGTAGCATATCTCTCTAAAATCAAAGGTCTAAATCAATTGTCTTTTGGGATTTTGCAAGCTTCCCGTACGCGAATTTCGAAGACAGAGTATATTTCATGCCCTTCTTGTGGACGTACATTATTCGATTTGCAAGAAACAACTGCAATGATCCGAAAAAGGACAGAGCATCTAAAAGGATTGAAAATTGGTATAATGGGTTGTATTGTAAATGGTCCCGGCGAAATGGCTGATGCTGATTTTGGCTACGTAGGCTCAGGTCGTGGAAAAATTACTCTCTACAAAGGAAAGGAAGTGGTGAAAAAATTTGTTCCCTCTGAGAATGCAGTGGATGAACTTATTGACATTATAAAAGAAGATGGACGTTGGATTGAACCAGAAAATTAACATGGAAAATAAAGAGCAGAATAGTAGTGGGTCTTGGAAAGAATATTTTCAATTGGGTGATGTACTTTCCTATTTTACAAGGGTATTTAAGAAACCGGATCCAAACAAACCGGCCAATTTTAATTTGCGAATGATGCATGGGATCAATAAAATTTCGATCCTTATGTTTTTATTTGCACTTATTGTAATGCTAACCCGATGCGTAACCCGCTAATATGAAAAATGGATATTGAGTTTTATCGAGACTATTGCTTACAGAAGCCTGGGGTTACCGAATCCTTCCCCTTCGATGATAAGGTGTTGGTATTTAAGGTAATGAACAAAATATTTGCCCTGGCCGATGTAGATTTATTTGAAAGTATCAACTTGAAATGCGATCCCGAAAGAGCGGTGGAATTACGAGAGAGTTACCCAGCAGTGCAGCCCGGTTATCATATGAACAAAGCTCATTGGAATACAATATCAATGGATGGCTCACTATCCGACCAAATGCTCTGCGAACTAATTGACCATTCCTACGACCTGATAGTAGCAAGCCTTCCCAAAAAACTCAAACAGGAATTAGATGAAATGGGATGAGGATTAAGGCCTTTAAGTTTCTAAGCTCAGTGCAGGCTCACCTTATTGTTGCTGGCACGAGCGTGTCGGTCGTGTCTCCTCTCGTTAATCATTTAAATTCATTTACTTATATAAATAAAAAATCATCAAGAATATAACACCTCATTTTATCTTCCCAAAAAAAGCCTTCAACCCAGCTTTCAAATCATCATCTAATGGCAAGGTAGGATCACCATAAACTGGTAATTGCTTAGCGAGCACCTTCTCCTCAACCGTTTTCAATACATGATTCATTTTAGGTGCATACAGGTAATCTGCACTAGGTAAGGCATTTTTTAATACTTCTCCATTTGGATCATCCACTTGTACATCCATCCCACCTTGGACTATCAACACAGGCATATCCAATTTGGCAATTTCTACCGCGGGATCATATTTAAATAAGGTAATCAGATAGGGCTGAACACTTGGCCTAAAAAGACTAAAAAGGAATTGAGGTACTTCTTCTTCCATCTCACCTGCTTTGAGTTTTGCCATTATGGCCAACGAAGGTTCAAGAACCATTGGTGGTTGTGCTTCAAGTTGCTTGGCAATAACTTCATCAAGAGGAAAGCCACCCCCAGCTAAAGAAATAAATCCATCTGCCTCGCATCTTTGCACAGCAATCATTCCTACAAGCGATCCTTCGCTGTGGCCTGCAATCAAAACTTTTTCAAAGTTCTTTTCAGTCTTCAGAAATTTAACCCATTCAGCAGCATCGTTGATATAATCTTCGAAGCTCATATCTTCTTCCTTGGCTCCGGTTTGGCTTTGGGCAATTCCTCTTTTGTCTATTCGCAGACTAGAAATTCCTTCTTCGCCCATAAATTCAGCCAAGTATTTGAGGGAATTATTTTTTCCTTGAAACAATGGCGAATTTCCATCTCGATCTGTCGGACCAGAGCCTGGAATTATAAGGATAGCAATTGAACTTCCTCCCGCAGCATTTAGTAAAGTGCCATGCAAGGTTGCACTGTCATACTCTATGCTTACTGCTTCTTCATTTTGCGCAAACACAAAAACTTGGGTGAAAAAAATGAAACCTACTAACAAGCTAATTTTCATGGTTTATGGCTTTAATAATATTAATCATCTCTTCAGAAAAACACTAAAAGTAGTTCCTTCATTCACTTTGCTACTTACTTCTATTTTTCCTCCCATAGCTTCAGTTTGGGTTTTGATCATATAAAGACCTAAACCTTTACCTTCAATGTGATGATGGAATCGCTTGTATAATCCAAATAGGCTAGATTGAATTTGCGGGAGGTTCATTCCCAGGCCATTATCACTAACTACTATTTCGATAAACTCTCCTTTATCCAATATTTTTATTTCTATTCTTGGCTTAATATCCGGTTGTCTATATTTAATTGAGTTATTTATTAAGTTATATAAAATACTTTGGAAGTAACCTGGAATAGTCAATAAACCTTCAACTTCTATCTGATCAAAAATTATTTCAGCATCGTTCTTTTTGATTTCTTCTTTAAGTTCATTGATTATTTTTTGGAATACTATTTCAAACCTGACATAAGTCTTGGTTTGGTCAAAATTGTCTCGAATATCCAAGATATTATTGAGGTCATTAATTACATGATCCAATTCCACTATAGAATTTCCAATGTAATCAATCAATTCATCTCTTTCTTTTCCGTCTATATCATCCATTGCCATTAAGGCATATAGGCCGAGGATGTTTGCGACAGGCTTGCGGACATTATGAGATACAATGTAGGAAAACTGCTTTAAGTTAGTGTTTTGCTTAGTGAGTTCATCAATCAGCTTAATGCGTTCATCCTCCCTCAATTTTTTATCAGTAATGTCAGATTCTATGGCTATCATTTTTTTAACTTCACCATCCTTATTCAATATAGGCGTTATATTGATACCTAGCCAAAGGTGATTGCCAAATTTGTCATGCGTGAATAATTCTATTGAAAAGGATTTTTTACTTTCTAGCTTTTTGAAATACTGACTCACAGTGCTCATGGCTGTTTCGGAACCAAACAGAAATGAATTTCTAGATTGGCCTATCACTTCATCTAGCGTATATTTTGTTATTCTTGTAAAGCCCTCATTCACCCACTCAATTATTCCATTAGCATCCATTATCACTACACCATTTACCGTTTTGGAGGCAACGAGCGATAATTTTTCAAGTTCTTTTTGATATTTCTTATTTTCGGTAATGTCTGTGGCACTAAATACTACACCGGTAATGGTATTCGAGTCGCTATAAGCTGGGTTATAGTTTAACGCAAGATGTCGGATTTCATCATTAACTTTTATGCTAGTTTGTGTTTCAGTTGAAATGCCTTTTATGGCCTTCTCGAAGTATTGCGAAAAGAGATTAATCTCCTTTTCATGAATAATTGAAGTGAACTGTTGCCCTTCCTCAATTTTGATTCCTTGTCTCAAAAATAGGTTTTTTGCTTCAAGATTTAACTTAAGAATAGTTTGCTCTCTATTTAATAGGAAAAACGCCTGTGAGGTATTGTTCAGCAGTGAATTTAAAGTAAACTCAGACTCTTTTATAATCTGCTCCTTAATTTTCTCGGCCGTTACGTCTTGCATAATTCCACCTAGCCTAATGGGTTTGCCTTTATCATCAAACTCCATTTTGCCAGAATCTTCTACCCATTTAGTTTCTCCATTTGGCGTGATAATTCGATAAATTTCAAAAAAAGGTTTCCCTTTTTTAGCATCCTCCATAGCCTTACTTACTCGCTCTCTGTCAAGCGGGTGGATGATCGTTTTCACAAACTCTGGTGATGAAAGGAACGGTGCTCGTTTTGGAATATTCAATAGTTTAGATATAGGCCCAGTTCTTTGCATTGTACCAGTATCCAAGTGATACACCCAACTGACCATATTTGCCGACTCAAGAGCGTATTTTAGTAAATCTGTTTTTCTTTTGAGTTCAGCTTCTTTATCCTTGATTTCAGATAGATCTGTGCCAACACCCACAAAGCCAATTAGTCTTCCCTTTTTATTATAAATGGCCGATGTTGTTACCAAATAGCTAAGCAGATCGCCATCTTTTTTACGCATTTTGGTTTCAATACTCACAGACTCATTGTTGTTCAATCGCTTGCCTAGCTGGAAAAAAAAGGCATCTAACTCTGAGGATTTTTCAAATACTTTTAGAATATTCTGACCAATTAATTCTTCAGGTTTATAGTCAAGTACCTGGCATGTGTATTCATTTACAAAATTGATGATGCCATTCAAATCGCAACTAATAATACCTTGGCCTATACTATCAATAATTTTTGCTTGAAAGCTTTGGCTTTCCATAGCGAGATATTGCTCAGTGATATCAGTTCCTGTACATGCAAAATATTGAATGGAGTCCGTCTCATCTGATTTGGGCTCAAAGGTAATCTGGTAAATTTTTTTTCCTATGCCTTCAAAAGTGATATGGAAATTGAATTTCACGATTTCCTTACTTTCTGAACACTTTTGTAGTTTCTCTTTTAAGAAACTAGCCGTTTTTGGATTGAAAAGCTGATTGATTTTATTTCCAATAATTTGATAGTCAGACCAATATTCCGCTTCTGCTCTACCAAGACTAGCCTCTACTATTTCATATCTTCCTTTTTCTACAAGCTTAAGAATTACTACAAAATTTTGGTTTTTCTTTAAGGTCTCAAGATGGATTAATTTAGAACTGTCTATTGTGCTTATCTGATTGATATATAAAAGCTTTACTTGCAATCCTTTCCATTGAATTGAGTTTTCGAGGATGTCTTCTTCCCTCAGGCTAAATATGTTTTGCGAAGGGTTTAGATGAGTTTCAGGGTAATTAAGAATTTGGCAAAACTCAGCTTTATAATTTTCACCAAGATTAGAAATAAGATGTTCTGGAAAGAAATACCTTGACCTAAATGATTGGTTGGCACAAAGGATTTTTTGCTGGCTTTCGTCATAAATCCACATTGGCAGTGGATTCAACTCAAATAAAATATTTTCGGTACTATTTTCCTCTGGGCTTTTCATTTCTAGCAGCCTCTAATGTCGGGAAATATGCCCAATAATCTAATTATAAAAGTATATTTCTGACAGGTTAATCAGCTTCTAAACGGCCTGGTTAATCGTGGCTCGGATTATTTCTAAATTTCCGTCCATTAAGGGTTTTGTGAAAAAGCCCTTTACATCTTTGTAAGCTTCAGACCTGTTTTTATCTCTTGGATCGATTGAGGAAGTAAGAATAAAGATGGTGGTCTTGATGTTAAGAAATTGAAATTTCTCTAAAAACTGCCATCCATCAATCTCAGGCAAATTGAGATCTAATAATATTGCAGCTGGAGTTTCACCTTCAATTTCAGCTAAAAAATCAAGCGCCTTAGAAGCACTAGTGAAGCTATAACTGTTTGATGAGATCCCTTTTATCTGAAGAATCTTCTCGCAAATCAAGTTATTGATTGGGTCATCGTCGATTATTAAAACCTCTGGAACACTCATGCCATTAAAAAATCAATTAAATATCATAGGTTATTTAAATAATGAGCTAAATATACTAATTATTCTTGATTCCAATTCATATAAGATTAGTGAAATAAAATTAGCCACATTTGAAAAACACCAAAGAATATTTTAATTGCACCTAAATATAGAATTTTAACGAAAGATGTTGTAGGAATCTTCTACTTTTTAAACACCTTATTTAGAGCTGAAAAACCATTTACAGTCATCTTTACTAGAGGAGTACTAGACATGATTTTTAGTTCTGTTCTAAAGCTAGTTTTTTCATTAAGAAAAGAGAAAATGTCTTCAGTTTTATTTTTTGCAAATAGATTGAAGAAAAATTGATCACCTGAATAGTTTTCTTTGGTTAATAGCCCTAATAAACTACTGTCATACCATCTGAAACGACTATTACTAAAGTGAGTGGAATATAGCGGGAGGTCACCTTGGGCTAGTCTATTGGCCATTAATGCTGCGTCTTCTTGTATACGACTAAAGGTGTAGCCAGTAGAGCCTTTACTTGCTCCACCCGCCGAACCAATCTTAATGATTTTACTATCTTTTTCAGCTCTCTTCAAAGGGAAATCAGTCATAGGAATAGCACCCATTTCTTCTTCTATTACTTCATAGGAGCCATCAATATGTTTTATCATATATTTTTCTAACTGCTTTGCATATTGCTCTTTCGTCCAAATGTCTTTTGAGAAGACCGTGAATTCAAGCAATGCTTCAGTCTCTGAAAAAGGCAAAATATACATAAAGCACGTGCCATCGATTTGAGGAACCCTGAAGTCCATAAAAGTGACGGCGTTTGGATCGAATTGCGGGTTTGATGTACGTATAACTTTACCGTAGAAATGCTGCCATAACCAATGGTATGGGTTTACTTTATCTGGTTTTGCTAGAAGGCTGCTAAAAATCCATTTGCCATTGAATTCACCAATATCACTTATTACCCTCCCGCTTTTATCTATGCTCTTGACTGTAGCATTTGTATAGCTAATATTTGTAGTATTTTGAAAGGCCTTATCAGTGAATTCATAAAAGTCCTTTCCCAAAATGGTTTTATACACAAAAGGCCTCAATTTCAACTTTCTCGAAACACAGCCATAATGTACCCAAGCATTTTCCCATCTCTTATGTACTATTTCCTCAAAAGGGCCAGGTCTCGACTCCCAAAAACTCCAAGTCCTATCATTTTGATTCTTAGATTCCTTCTCAATTATAAGTATTTTTTTCTCCTTAAGAGACTCATGTAAACTCATTTGATATGCCAAGCTCCTTCCAGCACATCCACCTCCAGCAATTATATAATCCCATTGAGTTTTCATCTTCACAATAATACATTAATTGAGTGAATTGTTATTTCTGAAAGTGAATTTCTGAAATTTTGCTCTGGCTACATAGGAGCTCTATCTAAATAGGGATAACGGAATTGCACAAATCAACCACATGTACAACTCTCAGACATGGCAATTGTCAGAACTATGATTAATAATAATTAGATGGTTTTTACATCGGAAAACCCATAACCCACATGTCTTTTATCAATCCGTTAGCAAATTCCCTATCTTTGAACAAACAATTGAAAAGCAATGAATCTAGACTTAGCTCTATTAAAAACAATATGCGAAACACCTGGAGCACCAGGTCACGAGAAGAGTATTAGAGATTTTGTAATTGAACAAATGACACCTTTTGTAGATGAAATTGAGGTGGATAATCTCGGAAATATTTTCACATTGAAAAAAGGAAAACGTAATCCAGATGGCAAAAAAGCAATGGTGGCGGCTCACTTAGATGAAATCGGATTTATTGTAACCCATATCGATGAACAAGGATTCCTCCGCTTTCATACCCTTGGAGGTTTCGATCCAAAAACGGTTGTATCTCAGCGAGTAATCGTGCATGGTAAGAAGGATTTGATTGGTGTAATTGGCTGCAAACCAATTCACGTAATGAGTGACGAGGAGCGTAAAAATCTACCTAAAATGACTGACTTCTTTATTGACCTTGGAATGCAAAAGGAGGAGGTAGATAAGTATATAGCAATTGGAAATCCTGTAACTAGGCAAAGAGATTTTATTGAAATAGGTGACTGTCTAAGCTGCAAGTCTATCGACAATAGAATAAGTGTTTACATTCTAATTGAAACTATGAAAGCACTAGAAACCCAGCCTTATGATGTGTATGGTGTATTTACTGTGCAAGAAGAAGTTGGTCTTCGAGGAGCGCAAGTTGCTGCACACAAGCTCAATCCAGATTTTGGCTTTGGGCTAGATACAACTATTGCTTTTGATTTGCCTGGAGCTCAAGCTCATGAGAAAATCACTTCACTTGGAAAGGGTGCGGCTATCAAATTGATGGATGCTTCAGCTATTTGTGACTATAGAATGATAGATTATATGAAACAAACTGCTGATAATCAAAAAATTACTTGGCAGCCAGAAATTCTGACGGCGGGGGGAACTGATACTGCCGGTGTACAATTACGCGGCAAAAATGGAGCTATTTCTGGAGCGGTTTCTATACCCACCCGCCATTTGCATCAAGATATAGAAATGGTAAATCGCGAAGATGTGAAATCATCTATAGCCCTATTAAAAGCCTGCCTCGAAAATTTAGATTCTTATAATTGGAAGCATTGAAAAAAAGTTGACAGGTAACAAAAGATGGTTATGAGATAACTGGATAAATTTTCATCCAACCACACAAGCCTGAAGTTCCTGTGAGCTAAAATACTAGGTTAATTATAAATCGATAACCCAATAATATCAACTATTCAAAGCATCAATTTTCTTGGCTACTTCCTCAGCTTCGGCTGTTTTTTCATCAGCTTTTCTTCGATCGGAGTGGGAGAGCTTATGCGCTTCTGCCATCAGCTTTGCGTATTCTTTTTGTAGTTTTTCTTTCTTGCTGGTTTTCTTAAATAGTCCAAACATGTTTACGAATTTTATAATACAACCAGCTAATTCAATATCTGTTCAGATCAATTATCTATTTCTTCATCAATTCCTAACTGGATTCCATTTTGGAATGTAACCACTTCAATTAAATAGCCTCTACGATCGTAATACGACCATTCTCCATCAGGTTCTCCATTTCTAAATAATCCTTTCGATTCTTCAGCTCCATTGTCATGGTAGAATATCCATTGGCCTTCTCTTACACCATCAACCATACTGCCTTTACCAGCAGTTCTGCCATTAGGATAAAAGTAAGTCCATTCTCCATGAGGCATGCCATCTAAGTAAGTGCCTTCAGACTCCTTGTTTCCATTACGGTGGTAGCTATAGCGAATGCCAGAGCCATTAGCAAAGCTGCCAGTTGGGAGTGTATCACCAAAAATGTTCATATATGGGCCTAACTCCATTAGTTTACCTCCCGCCCACGTTTCTTCCTGCATCAATTGACCGTTCTCGTGGAAAAGGCCCCAAAGGCCATCTTCTTCACCCAATAGAAATGATCCCACAGATTTTAGATTTCCTGATGGATAATAGAAAAACCATTGTCCATCTTCCATATCCGAACGATAGCGACCTTCTGCCTCAATTGTGCCCTGCTCAGTAAAATATTTCCAAAGCGAAACCTTCAAATCTTCTCTGTAATTACCAATGGAGAACATTTTGCCAGTTTCCAAATACATTTTCCAGAGACCATCTTTGAATCCATTGCGGTATTGTCCTTCCACACTGACCCTTCCATTGTAGTGATTTTCAAGGTAAGCTCCATTAGGTACTCCATTTTCATAAATTACTTCTTTGGCAATTCTGCCATTATCATGGTAAGCTTTCCAAGTGCCTGTAGCTATGCCATTTTCAAAAATGTTTTCACTTTTTAATTGACGATCTTCATAATACTCTTTCCAAATTCCATGCGGCTCGCCATTTAGGTATGGCTTCTCCGCAGCTAAAATTCCACTAGGATAATATTCTTTCCAGAGACCTACTTTTTTTCCATTATCATAGCGGCCTTCTTCTTTCTTCACATTGCCAAAATGGTAGGCTAAATATTCACCATTTGGTTCACCGTTTTTATAATTAAGTTCAGAAACTTGCTTACCCGACATGTCGAATATTCGACTTGGGCCTTCTCTTTCACCTTCGAGAAAATATACTTCAGAGTAGATTTTCCCATCTGCATAATATCCTTTCCAAAGACCCTGCATTTTTCCATTCTGCATTTCACCGGTCAGTTGTGGGTTGCCATTAGGATGGTAGAACGTCCAAGTACCAATCATCAAACTATCTTGAAATTGGCCTTGTGAACTTAATTTCCCATCTACACTATATTCCTTGTAATTGCCAGATGGCTTATCATTTTGATAGGTGATTTCATATCTCAGCATTTTATTTTCGTAAAAAAGCCAGAGGCCATCCCTCTTGCCATTCTCGTAATTTCCAGTTTGAACGAGCTGATCATCAGCATCGTAAAATGCCCATTGACCTTGACGCTGCCCATTTTCCATATTACCAACTGCACGTAAATTTTGCTCCTCAGTTGGAGGATTTACTTGGGCGTAAATATTTGATTGAAAGATGATTAGAAAACCTAAAGTAAGGATAATAAACCTATGCATAATGGATTTATATAATGTATTGATATGATAACAATATAACAGAAAAATGAATGAGAATTGGATGGCTACCTAAATTTTTAGCGATAAATGCCAATTTTGGATTTGCGAATTAGTTCAATCCAAGTTTCGTAACATATTAACGAAAAATCAGGCAAGTCGTTCGAGTTTGTTAAAGGGATTGTTCGAGCGATTTTAAGAACTCTCGGTTGATGATTGATTTGTTCTACTGATTCAACATCGTGCAAATATGAACTTACATCATGGTTCCAGTCTTCATCCACAGAAAAGCGGGAGGAAGGGTCGAAGCTAACTTGAGATAAATTCGCGAATGCATGACTTGCCAAATTTCCTTGTAAGTGCAGTGTAACGCTAAAATAGTTTCCCCACCAAAACATGGTTCGAAATAGTATTAACTCTTTTCCTTTTTTGAATCGCGGATAATCCAATATCAGATAGGGAAGTCCTTGCAAATTCTCGCCCTTGGAAATTTTACCACCTTGGGTGAGACTGCCAGCAGGAAGCAAACTGTGAAGGGAATTTACCTTGGGCTCTAGTCGGTTTTTAACCTCCCGCAATAGTTGCTTTACCTTTTCGTATGCAGTTTCTCGATACCTGAGAATTTCTACATCACTCAGAAACGAAAGTTCTTTTTCATCAAAAATCTCCTTCGAACCCATATTTTACATTTGGATCATTGCCGATGCCCAAGTAAATCCACTTCCAAATGCTGCTAAGCAAAGTAAATCGCCTTCTTTTAATTTACCTTTTTCGAAGGCTTCACTCATTGCAATGGGAATGGATGCGGCAGTGGTATTTCCATAATGCATAATGTTATTGAATACCTTTTCGTTTGGCAAACCAAGCTTTTCTTGTACAAAATTACTTATTCTCAAATTGGCCTGATGCGGAATGAAAAGATCAATATCTTCCTTGCTTTTGCCTGTAGCATCTAAAGCTTCTTGGATTACCTCTAAAAATCTGACCACGGCATGTTTAAATACCGTATTACCATTCATAGTTAGTTTGAAGGTTGGCCCGTCAATTAAGTCATGCGAAAGGCGCTCAGCACGACTACTTCCTGGATCTTTCACGTATAATTCTTCGGCAAATCTACCATCGGCATGCAAGTGGGTCGTTAATACGCCTTTGCTTGAATCATCCGTAGCTTGTAATATCACTGCACCGGCACCATCTGCGAAAATAACGCTAGATGAGCGGCCTTCATCAGAAATATCCAGTGCGGATGATTGTATTTCAGCTCCTACTAGCAATATTGTTTTGTAAGTGCCAGTTTTGATAAATGCATTTGCTACGGATAGGCCGTAGATGAAGCCCGAGCACGCATTGCGAATATCCAATGCACCAATACCACTAAGACCTAATTCTCTTTGCAACAATACTCCTGAGCCAGGAAAAAAATAGTCGGGAGTGATGTTGGCAAAAACGATAAATTCAATGTCCTTCACATCTATTCCTGCTCTTTCTATGGCCATTCTGGAAGCTTTGGTAGCCATATTTGCTACGGTATCTACTTCCGGATTGAACCATCTGCGCTCTTCTATTCCAGTCCGTTCCACTATCCACTCATTGGTGGTGTTCATTATTTTCTCAAGATCCTTATTAGTTACAATCTTTTCAGGTACATAATGGCCAATGCCTGTAATAACACTATTCTTCATAATTCGGGCTTATTTCTGGGTTTGCAATTTTAGGCAATAAATTCTAAACCAATAGTTTGATATTCTTGGTGTAAATCCACTTGTGGATGTGGACTTATAAACTTACTTTTCCTAAAAATGATTTGAAATGCGTTATTTTTCTGTAATCATATTCCTCCTTATTTGCACAAGCAGTTATGCTCAAATAATTGATATCAGTCAAAGTCCGACATTGCAAAAAGGTCTGACTTGGATCGAGAATCAAAAAACTAATTCCGCAGAAAGCTTAATAAAAATAGGTGGAATCATTAGTCCATCTGGCCAAGAGCAAGAAAGAGCCGAGGCTGTGATGCAGGAAATGAAACGAATTGGATTACAAGATGTGCGAATGGATAGCGGGCCAAATGTTATTGGAATTATCCCGGGTCAAAGTGCTGAACAATTGATTTTTGTGTCTACTTTGGACGATCTTGCTGGAGTTGCTGAGCACCAAAAAGCGGCTAATAGACTGCCATTTATCTCAAATGGAAAAGTAATTGGGCCAGGCACAAACACATCTTCCATTACAGTATCGATGCTATTGGCAGCAGAGGCAATTTTGGAAACTGGAATTAAACCACATTACACATTGGTATTTGCGTCGGTAGCGCAGGAGGAAACGGGATTGCAAGGAATGAAACTGCTGTACGACGAATTCAAAAATGATGCAATAGCATTTGTGGATATTTTGGGTGATGGTCGTTCATTAAGTTATGGCGCATTGGGCATCCATTGGTGGAAAATTCAAGTTTCGGGTCCTCCAGGACACTCTCTTAATGGTGGATTACCCAATGTAAATCAGGGAATTGGGAGAGCTATTGATAGAATTTTGAGTTTGGATTATCCGACAAAGTATAAGGATCAAAGCACCGTAATTAATGTTGGGATGATTGAAAGCGGCAATGTATTTAATCATAAGCCAGAGCAAGGTTGGTTTTCATTGGATATTCGTTCATTGGATGGGAAAGTGATAGAAGAAATTGAAACAGAAGTGGCTTCTCTTATTGCGCAAGTTGGCGAGGAAACTGGAGTTGAACTTAAAATGGAGCCGTTTCAGTTGACACCTGGAGGTCAAATTTCTGGCGCATTAGAATCTGAATTGGTTACCACAGGAATATCTATCAGTCAGTTTCTTGGATACGAACCGTCATTGAGTAATCGAGGTTCAAGCAATTTGAATGTTGCCATTTCACAAGGTACTCCTGCGCTTGGCTTGGGTGGTGAAAGAGGCGGGAGGAGAGGTTTCCCCGATGAGTGGGCCGATATTGAGACGATGAACAAATCAGCAAAACATGTATTCCTATTAGCAGCCTTACTGGGAACTAAATAAAAAAACCAATCAAAAAAAATTGCGTTCTATAGGTATCCTGACTTAATATTGTGCAAATAATCTCAATAAAATATATTTTTGAAATGCTTAAACAAACCAAGACAGTATCCTTCTTCCTATTAAGTTTTACCGTTTTTGGTATGATTGCTTGTCAAGAGAAAATTGATGCGCAAACTGTGGTGAGTAAGAGTATAAATGTGCATGGTGGCGATCTATATGAAAACAGTACCATCGAATTTTCCTTTAGAGATAGAGATTATAAAATACACCGCGATGGGGGAATTTATAATTATGAAAGGATTTTTACTGATAGCTTAGGCACTTTTCATGATTTTCTCAATAATGATTATTTCGCACGTGAAATTGACGGACAGCATTTCAGGTTGAGCGAAGAAGATTCCTTAGCTCAAGCAAATAGCCTCAATTCGGTAGTGTATTTTGCATTACTTCCATACTTCCTAAATGATCCGGCTGTTTACAAAACGATGCTTGATGATGTGGAGATTGATGGTGAGAATTATTATAAAATCAAAGTTTCATTTAGCCCTGAAGGTGGTGGAGTAGATTTCGAAGATGAATATGTGTATTGGTTCAATAAGGATGGGTTTACCATGGATTATTTGGCTTATTCATTTCATGTGAATGGTGGAGGAACCCGTTTCAGAAAAGCTATAAACAGAAGAGAAATCAATGGAATTATCTTCCAAGATTATATCAATTACACTGCCGCAACAGAAGTTGAGAATATTGCAAATTTTGACCAGTTGTTGAAAGATAATAAGCTGGAGCAAGTTTCTATTATTGACCTCAAAAATGTAGTGGTCAAAAGATAATAGCTACTATTTTACTTCCTCTATGTGCACTTGAATTTTGCCTATGGTATTTTTTACGGTAAGGTAAATAGTAACTGGGTTTTCTACAGTGTTAGATCTGTATTCATAGATTCCACCACGTTTTGTCAAACCTCCCGCCTCCACATCACCCAAATTCGTAGAAGTAGTCATTTCTACGTTCACAGTGTTTGGTAGCCAAATTTCCACAGCTCCAAGTGTGGTATTTATTTCAGCTTCGATAGTTTGCTTCCAATCACCTCTGAAGTCAGCTTCTACTTTGCCAGCTGTGGAATTAATATCCAAAAACTCCAAGGAAGAATCACCAAGTAGAGCCTCGCATTTGCCTGCTGCTGCATCTACATAAAGTCTCTTTACATTTGAATTGGCGATATTGATATTACTCAGTCCAGCTTTGAGTTCAACATTAAGTTCAAACTCAATGTCTTCGTTAATTTTCAAATTCCAAGCATTCTCAGTTTTCCCGCCTTCTCTATTGAAAACCCATTTGTTATTATTGCCTCCACCAGTAATATGTAATTCACCTACCTCGCTATCTTCTTCAACATAGTCTAAATCAATAGTATAATCCTCCATATTGTAGGTGAATTCTCCTTCCACTAATTTGCTAGTGCCAGGCTCAATACGGAGTTCACCCGCATTCATTTCTATATAGGCTTTCACTCGATTATTTGCGCCAATATCGATGGAGTTGTTGTTGGTAATTGAGCGCTCCATGAGTTTGCCTTCATTCACGATAATTTCGCAAGAAAACAAACCTACGATCAAGAGGCTGCCAACTAGAAACGGGAGAGACTTTTTCATTTTAAGCAGATGGTTTATTTCATTTGATTAAGATTGCCAGCAAGTTCAATAGCAACTTTTTGGTTGTTTTCATAGGCAAGCTCCTTGTATCGAATCAAATCGACGATGGTGCCGATAAAGCATAAGCCACACGTAAATAAAAATAGAAGCCCCATTCCGATTTCATTTTTTAGGAATCGTTGAACTCCAGCTATACATACAAACCCCAAAACGGCGGCAAGCAAAAAGGTCTCTTCAGATTTGCGTCGACTGCGGTAAGCATTTGCAAATATTTGTGCTTGCTCTTCTGTCATATTATTGATCAAAGATTGCACAAAGGCCATTTCGCTACCTTGTAATTCAGGAAGTAATTTTAATACACTAGGCATGGTTTGTCGTTTTTATGATGTTAAAATAATACTGATAATTCAGCTTGAAAATTCTTGAAATTAAAATAATTACAGCAAATGGGCCTAAAATATGCGCTTCTAATGAAGCAGATAAATTGCCATTGAAAAGCCAAGCGACTGAATGCCCTAGGCCGCAACCGAGACAAAAATCGAATCCTATTTGGTGAATTAAGCAAAGACTAAAACTACCAGAACTGTCTGCTGGATTGAAAACAGCCAATGCCACGAGACCTATTGTCCAGATTAGGCTTTCGATTGGCGGTATCCATTTTGGCAGTTTCATTAATTGCTTTTATATAAATATATGAGATTTGTGAGATCTGGGTTCGAATTGTTGATTATCGGAAAATGTGGAATCTTATTGATGATTTTTGATGGTAAGAATTCCTTGAAATGAAAAAAGCCGGCAAATACCGGCTTTCAATTTATTTCTGATTTTTAAGAATATCTCTAATTTCAGCAAGTAGTTTTTCTTCCTTGCTAGGTTCTGGTGGAGCGGGAGGAGCGGGTGGTGCTGCAGCTTTTTTCCTCTTCAGGTTATTCATACCCTTGATTACCATAAAGATGGCAAAAGCTATAATGATGAAATCAATGATAGTTTGGATAAAGTTGCCATAACTAATGGTGACAGCCGGCACAGCAGCGATTACATCTCCGGCAGCATTTGTAGTCTCTAATACACCTTCTTTCAGCACATATTCCAATTCTTTGAAATTCACACCACCTATTAATAACCCAATTGGTGGCATTAGAAGGTCGTTTACTAATGAACTCACAATTTTGCCAAAAGCAGCTCCAATTATGATACCTACTGCCATATCAACGACATTACCGCGCATGGCGAATTCTTTGAATTCTTTGATTACACTCATATTCTAATTAAGGTTGGTTCGTAAAGCAAAATAGTAATTTCTTTTTCTTTTTTTGATTTAGAGAAATTAAATTTTTCTAGGGCATTTTATCCGGTCTAGCCAATAAGGTTCTTCAATCTCATTTCGAGGTTTTTATGAGCCTCAATTTAAAATTGATGATTCTAACTTTGGTTAAGTCGTTTTAAGCCGTATAAGTTTTATAGGATTCTTATCCACAACTAAATTTTCCCTTGATTGATAAATCTCTTGTAAAATTTGGTGAGAGAAGATTGTGGGAAGCCCAAAAAGAAGCCAATGAAGATACAAGCATAAATAAATTGAAGCCTAACAAACCCGTTTTTCTCATAATTCCGCACCGAAACTAACACACTCTTTTGGACGATTTCGAATTTGCCGATTTTCCTCAATCTCCGTAGTAATTCATATTCTTCCATCACTATAAGAGACTCCTTATAACCTCCCGCTTTATCGAAAAGTGATTTCTTTATGAATAAGGTTTGACCGCCACCGCGAAAAATTATGCCTTTGAAACGAGTGAAATAAGAATTGCCTCTTAGAAATTTGTTTGAGGTATGAAATAAGGATCGAAAGCAACCATAATCTACACCTTCATTTATTTTGTGGAGGACATCACTTGTGAAATTTGCAGGAGGGAAACTATCAGCGTGGATAAAGTGCAGAATCTCTCCAGTTGCTTTTTTAGCTCCAGCATTCATTTGCTGGGCTCTTCCTTTATCAGTTTGTATTGCTTTTGCGCCAAAACTTATGGCATAGGCAATGGTTTGATCCTGACTACCACCATCTGCAATGATTATTTCTTTTATAAGAGACTTTTTATCCATTTTGATTAAATGAGGAAGTAATCTTTTCAAATTCTTCTCTTCATTCAAAGTAGGGATAATGATGCTAATTTTTGGTGGCTCCAAATTCATTCGGAAGCAAATTTAAATCAGCCACATTGTCTATATCTGAAAGAGTTTGAAGCATGTGTATGCTCAAGGATTTAGATTTCGCTCTTTGTAGTGATTGTTCCAAAACTTGCGCGTGGCTCCATTCCATATTTTGAAATAGCTCATAATGGACTTCTTTCATGGCAATTAGATAATAGCCGCCATCAGCCGCTGGACCAATTACCAAATCGTGATGATCGAGTGCCTGTTCAGCTTCATTCAATATTAAAATATTGATTTCCGGGCAATCAGAGCCGATAAGTATTAGTTTGGTGAAACTTTCTTTGAAATGAAATTCAAAAGCTTGAGCCATTTTTTCACCAAGACTGGAGCCTTTTTGTAAATGGAATTGGAAGGCTTCGATAGGCCAAAAATCAGAATTATCAATCCAATCCTTATTACTCCAAATCATTTTGGATCCATTGAATTGCAGAGCTACCTTTTTAGTGATTTGTAGTAATTGCCAATATATCTCCAAGGCTTTTTCATCTCCAATATCTGCTGCTAGGCGTGTTTTCACTTCTCCAGCTATGGGTGATTTCACAAATATGATCAGCCCTGATTTTGCCATTATGCTACCGAACCCCCGCAACTTGAGCCATTGCCAGCTGTACAGCCAAAGCAATGCCTACCAACTATAATTTCTCTTTTATTAAGAGCATCCAAATCGAATTCACTTATGTGTTGAGATTTACTTTGGCTCACTTTCAAGTCCAGCATTTGATTGAAATCGCAATCATATAAGAAGCCATCCCAACCGATGGAAAGTGTGTTGCGACACATTACAGAAACGGCAGCAGCAGGATTGAATGCATCAACTAATTCCTGCATATAGCTTTCGTAATTCCCACTATTGACCAAATAATCCAAGAAACGACTTATTGGCAAATTAGTAATGGCAAATAGAGAATTGAATTCAATATTGAAATCCTTTTTTAATGCAGTTTTAAATTCTTTTTCCAAAGCTTCCTGCGATGGAGGTAAAAATGCGCCTGCCGGGTTATACACCAAATTAAGAATCAAGCCGCTATCACTTTTGCCATAACCAACTTCATTGAGCAGTTTGAGGGCGTCTATACTTTTATTGAAAACGCCATCACCCCGTTGGCGGTCGGTTCTGGAACTTGTGTAAAAAGGAAGAGAGGAAACCACTTCTACCCTATGCTTTTTGAAGAACTGCGGGAGGTCATGATATTTTGGATTGGCCAAAATGATGGTGAGATTACACCTCACGATAATATGCCTACCTAGCTTTGAGATTTCTTCCACAAACCATCGGAAATTCGGATTCATTTCTGGCGCGCCACCTGTCAAATCAACCGTTTGGATATCGGTAGTTTTTAGCACATCCAAAATGCTTTGCATGGTAGCTTGGGTCATAATTTCCTTACGGTCTGGCCCAGCATCTACATGGCAATGCTTGCATACTTGGTTACACATTTTGCCCATATTCACCTGCATTATTTCTATGCCAGTGGCTTTTAATGGGCTCATGCCTATTATTTCTAATTTATCTTCGAAAAATGGCTGTTGATTTTCAGCTTCATTTTCTAATATCTCAATTTGCCTTTCGGCATGAGATAAGCGATGCCCGAGGGCGTTCAATGACTTCATTACATTCCAATTTCTTTCACCTTATTCATCATTTGTACACCATGTACTAAGCTGGCTCCACCTCTAATTGCAGCTGCTACGTGCACAGCTTCCATCATTTGCCCTTCCGAATAACCCTTTTTGTATGCATCAGACGAATATGCGTCTATGCAATATGGACATTGCACAGCATGTGCTACTGCCAGAGCAATCAATGATTTTTCTCTTGCAGTTAATTCTCCTTCTGCGAAAACTTCTCCATACCAATCGAAGAATTTGTCGCCCATTTTCTGCTGGAAGTCGGATATGTTTCCAAATTTATTGAGATCTTTCGCATTGTAATAGTGTTTTTCAGACATGTGCTTATGTTTAAGGTTTTAGGTTCAATTGATACAAAGTTCCAATTTTTGTTTCTAGATGTAGAATAGCATACGCTACAAATTGTTTTCAATTAGTTTTTCAGTTTCAAATCAATGTTTAAAAAGCAATTACGAATCTCAACAATTACACTCAAATAATGATTGCATTTTGTATGCTATTTAATTGAATTGTAGATTTAGTACAGGTTGAATTTTCCATTTCTAATCAAAACAACTTGTGGGATTTATTCATCCTCCCGCTTTTCCTTGCCACCTAAAGAATGGTAAACCAATGCAATTAATCGAAATGAGTTCTTTCATCTTCAAATAATTAAAATAATAAAAGCGACCCAATGCAGAGATTGGATCGCTTTTTCTATTGACACTTTTTCTCTTTATTTCCATTGTTATTTTTCATCCAATAGAAATACGAGTTATCCGAACTAATCAGATTTCATTAGGAGGAATTTTTTACATTATTGAATAGGAGCAGAGATATTATCCTGTTGCTGGCTGTGCGCTCCTAACACAACTATGCTGTAGCCTGCAATGATTGTCCCAATCGGGAAATTGAAAATGCCGAAAATTGATAATACAATTCCGAAAATGTAGCCACCTTTACTTTTCTTGTAAATAAGGTAAGCAGCAATTGTATTTAAAATCACAAAAAACAAAGCTATAAAGCCAATTAAACTAAAACCGAAATTAAAAAGGAATTCAATAACCCATTGATCTTGAACTCCTTCGTTCTCAATAATTTGCTTGATGAATGGAGCGAAGGCAAGAATGGCAACGCCTCCAATCAGGGCGAAAAATGCCTTGACGCCAAATATTATCGATACGATTTTACGGTGAATATCTTCTTTTGCCCAATCCATAGGAGTATTTTTTTGATGGTTTATAATCACTAATATAGGAATGAATGATTTTTTTTGCGTACTTTTTGGAAAAGCTTTAAGGAATGGACGAAAAGACACAAGTAAAGGAATATAAGAATGATGAAATCACCATTTTGTGGAAACCAAGTGCGTGCATTCACTCAGAAAATTGCTGGAGAGGACTTAACCAAGTGTTTAATCCACAAGAGAGACCGTGGATTGATGTAAACGGTGCAGATGTTCAAAGCATTAAGAATCAAATTGATAAATGCCCTTCAGGCGCATTATCCTATCCAAATATGGAAAAGCGGGAGGATAAGCCAGCTTTAGAAAATAGAATTAAGGCAGAGCTGCTAAAAAATGGCCCACTGGTTATTTATGGAGATGTAATTGTGAAAGATGCTGAAGGCAAAGAAACCTTAAAGGAAAAGCGAACGTCATTTTGTAGATGTGGTGCCTCCGCAAACAAGCCATTTTGTGATGGCACTCATAAAAAAGTTAATTTCGAAGGCTAATCACACAAGTTCTGGAAGCAAATACAATAGATCAGCTTAGCCTCAATTTTGATAATAGTACCACGTGGTTGCTAAACTTCTGCATTGCCTTTATCATGTTTGGTGTTGCTTTGGCTCTCAAGTTAGAGGACTTCAAGAGAATAGCTGAATATCCCAAGGCAGTACTTATTGGGATTATTTGTCAGTTTATTTTGCTGCCTCTTTTCACTTACTTATTGATATACATTTGGGAACCGATTCCTTCAATGGCTCTAGGAATGATGATGGTTGCTGCTTGTCCTGGAGGCAATGTTTCAAACTTTTTCAGTTTGCAGTCAGGGGGTAATGTAGCTCTTTCAGTCACGCTAACTGCATTTGCTACAATGATGGCCGTAGTAGCAACGCCATTCAATCTATATTTCTATGGAAGTCTTTACGAACCTACAGCTACCATTATCCAAAATGTAAATCTTGACTTTGCCGAAGCTTTAAAGACGGTATTCGTAATACTTGGCATCCCTCTATTTGCAGGGCTCCTTATTCGACAATATAATGATGTATGGGCTGAAAAGTATGGAGATTTGATTCGAAAAATTTCAATCGGAATTTTTATCGCTTTTATTATTCTAGCTTTCTCTTCCAACTACAATAATTTCATCCAGTACATTTCTTATGCATTTATTTTGGTAGCTATTCACAATGCTATGGCCTTTTGTATTGGTTATTATTCAGCGCAGTTGGCCAAGTTAGATGCGCCAGATCGACGTAGTATTGCCATAGAAACAGGTATTCAGAATAGTGGATTAGGATTGCTACTGGTATTTACTTTTTTCAATGGATTGGGTGGAATGGCTTTGGTCGTTGCGTGGTGGGGAATTTGGCATTTGGTAAGTGGACTTGCCCTTAGTTATTTTTGGTCATCTCGAAAAATTCCTGCTGTTTAAACTATGCTTTATTTCGTTTTGAAATACATCACACGCCTTGGGTTCTTCTTTTATTGCAAAAGGGTAATTGTAGAAGGTTTAGAAAATATTCCAAAAAAGGGTGCGGTAATTTTCACTCCTAATCACCAAAGTGCTTTTATGGATGCCATATTGCCCGCGGTGATGCTACCTAGAGATATTCATTTCTTGGCGAGAGCAGATATTTTTAAAAGCAAATGGGCAGGGAAAATACTGACAAAGCTACATATTAGACCAGTTTACAGACAAAGAGACGGTTTGCGTGAAACCTTAAAGAATATCGAGGTTTTCGAAGGCTGTAATGAATTATTGCGGGCGGGAGGTTGGTTGCTGATGTTTCCCGAAGCAAGTCAGTCTATGGTGCGGCGAGTTAGGCCATTATCCAAAGGTTTTACGCGTATTGCTTTTGGCGCATTAGCCTCTGCAGAAGAGGATGTAAATCTTTACATTATACCGATGGGTATCAATTACGAACATTATTCTGCGAGCAATGCGGTGATTAGGATGAGGCTAGGTTCGCCTATTTTGGTGAATGAGTACCTTGAAGAATATCAAGAAAATCCCACAAGTGCTGCTCGTAAATTGACTAAAGAGACAAGCAATGGCATGAAGAAAGTATGCTTGCATATTTCTGAAGCTGAGGAAACAAAGTGGTTTGGTGATGTGCCATACAGAGGAGTTGAATTAACTGATCCGGATTTTTTCCAAAAGGATGAACAAGCGAAGCTTAAGATCAAGAAATTTGGGCCAGCCTTTTTAGTAAAGTTGATGCATTTACCTGTCTATTTGATTTTACGATGGATTCTCACATTCAAAGTAAAAGATCCTCATTTTCAGCCATCAATTAAGTTTGCTGTAGCCTTATTTTTAGTGCCTATTTATTACATTGTAATTCTCATATTTGGCAACTTGTTCGACTTTGAATTTGTTGCTGCTATTCTGGTATCAATAGCTTTTCTATCCTTTTTCACTCAAAAGTGAAATCACCTTTCTCGCCTTAATTCCATTATCTTTGTGCTTTAGTTTTCATCGTTCTCAATAGCAAAACAGCCTTATCTGATTATTACAATTTGAAAATCCTTGCCTATATATTGATTTCCCTTTTAGTAATTGTGCTAGCTGTATTGCGACCTATCGATCGTGACCCAATTGAGGATGAGCCTTTTTACACAGAAATGATGCAGAGAATGGCTGGTTTTGAGCTAGCTGATATGGCAAATGATGACGCAAATCCTTTACAGGTTGGTTGGGCTGCAGTGAATATCACACCAGATGAGCCTGAGTTATTAATTGGCTACAAACCTCGTGGTCCGTATGTAGAAGTTCACGATTCGATTTTTGTGAGAAGTCTGCTGATCGATAATGGTGCAAATGAAGTAGCAATTGTGACAATGGATTTGCTTTTGGTTCCTCCGGCCTTAGTTCAGTATTTGGGGCAACAATTGTCGACTATTAATTTCGATATTAATAATATTTATTTCACAGCAACTCATACACATACCTCTATTGGTGCGTGGCTCAATTCATTTGCAGGCCAATTTATCGCTGGTGATTTTGATCCAAAACGAATAGAATGGCTTGGTGATAAAATCATTGAATCTATAGAGCAAGCAAGAGCTACTAAATCTGATGGAGCAATTGGATTTCAGAAGATTGAAACACAAGGTTTGGTAGAGCATAGATTAGATAAGCCGAGTAAGGATATTGATGAATCGCTGCGGATAATTAGAGTGAATAAGGAAAATGGTGAGCGAGGTATTTGGGTTACTTTCTCGGCTCATCCGAGTTTGATTAGTAAAAATACGCATGTGCTCAGTGGCGACTATCCCGCTGCCATGTTGCAGGATTTAAAAGCGGGAGGGTTTGATTTTGCTATGTTTAGTGCAGGGATGGTTGGCAGCCATCGCCCAAAGGAATATGGACTATTTGATATCGAGTTTCTGGAAGATTATGGAAGTAAGTTAGCCAATATCATTATTGATAATTTGGATAGTGCTTCATTTGATTCAACAGCTGGCATTGCTATACAAAAGCTTTCTTTATCGTTGCCAAAAAGTCAAATGCGTCTGACCAAAGAGATTGGAGTTAGGGATTGGATTTTTACGCTTGCTATGGGTGAGCTTGATGCCGAAATCAAAATACTGCAAATTGGTGATATTTTGATGCTTGGTATGCCGAGTGATTTTTCAGGCGAATTATCTGTAAATGGGCAATTCGATAAACTGGCTATTGATAACGACCGTCATTTAATGATTACAAGCTTCAACGGCGATTATATTGGCTATATCACAGACGATAGCAACTACGATACTTCAGTGAAAGATGAGGTTCGTTCGCTCAATTGGGTTGGCCCATATATGGGTGCGTACTTCACCAAAGTGGTAACTGAAATTATAGATTAGATTCCGTATTCATTATCGGCTAATTTCATTCAGTAAATCCAGCATATCCAAAGCTCTGGTGTACATGTTTAATGAACCATCTTCATAATATGGCCAGTCTTCTTTTGGCCTATCCCAATACAACTCAACTCCATTTCCATCAGGATCGTCCAAATATATAGCTTCGGATACACCGTGGTCAGCTGCGCCAGTTATTGGGTATTTGTGTTCTCTTAGCCTCTTAAGAGCCAAAGCCAAGTCTTTGCGAGTGGGATAAGCAATGGCAGTATGAAACAGACCAACACTTCGAGCTTCAGCGGGAGGTAGATTTTTGCTATACCAAGTATTCAAGCCAATATGGTGATGATATCCTCCCGCCGATATAAATGCAGCGTCGTTGCCAAGCTTTTGAGTTACTTTGAAGCCGAGTAAATCCACATAAAAGGCTAATGCTTTGTCAATATTGGCTACTTTCAGATGCACATGGCCAATACGAGTTTCGCTTGGAATGCTGTAATTTTCCATTTTTCAAAAGGTTAAGGCAAAATTCAAGGTTATGCTAAACTACTTTTTGTGTGTTTTCACCCGCTTTTTGCTGGCGAGAATAAAACTAAATATAGCTAAAAGTAATGTCAATGGAGTGAAAATATATCTTTCCATGTCATTGAGAGATATGATATTACCAATGGTATTCATTACGAAAATGAATACCATAAGCCACAAGGCAATTTTCACAACAATGGGATGAACTTTCAATTTAACGATTTTAGCCTGTATCGCTACAATGGCGAGCATGAGAAAATTTAATAGGATGGAAACCAACTCGAAATTGATCATTTCACTTTGGTTTTGTAGCCTGCCACCCCAAACAATCTGGTAAGGGACAATGCCCAAGAGTACCAAAAAATGAAATAGAATTGTTGCCAAAAGAATAATCATCATGCCTTTTGAGGCAATTTTATGAGAAATTTTGGTATGCATTTAGGTATTCTACAAATGGTTTTTGACTCTGTGAAATTGTTATAATTCATTGAATTTCCAATCGAAAGAGAAAGAATTATTTTGGCTTCTTGACTAAAGGTTTTTATTATCAATTTTAGGAGGATAGGTTTATCTTTGAGTTATGGTAAAAGTTTTATTTGTGTGCTTGGGAAATATTTGTAGGTCGCCTTTGGCAGAGGCTATATTTAGCGAAAAGCTTAAAAAGAAGGAGCTAACTAATCAAATAACGGTAGATTCATGCGGTACATCTAACTTTCATATCGGTCAACAGCCTGACCCTAGAACTATTGAAATTACCAATCATTATAATATTACCATCTCTCATAAGGCTAGACAGTTAATGCCAAATGATTTAGCTCATTTTGATTATATCATTGCTATGGATCGGCAAAATGCAGCCAATATCACCAAAATGGCACATCAGCATAAAGCGGATACTGAGAAGATTTTCTTTATGCGTAATTTTGATGAGCAACAAGATGATATTAATGTTCCTGATCCATACTTCGGTGGAATGGATGGATTTCATGAAGTGTATGAAATCTTGGATCGTTCTTGTGAAAAACTCATCATGCATATTCTCCAAAAGGAAAGTAAGGAATGAGTTTTCCTTTCCAGCAAAACGACTTTTATCAACAAGCCATCTTTCAAAGTGCAGGACTCGAAGTGGAAATTCTCGATGTGAATTTTCAGTCGGGAGGTTGTATCAGCACGGCAGCTAAAATAATTACCAATAAGGATGTATTTTTCCTAAAGTGGAATATGCTTGATATCGGCTTGTTCGAAGCTGAGGCGGGAGGTTTGAAACTGCTAGCTAATAGTGCAGATTTACGTATCCCGAACGTTTATGGCTTTGGTAAAATTGCAGACAGGCAATATATCTTGATGGAGTTTTTGGAGTCTATTCCTCCCGCTAATGATAGTTGGGAAATGTTAGGGAGAGAATTGGCTATACTACATTCTGTCACTAATAATCAATTTGGCTTAGACCATGAAAATTTCATTGGCAAGCTTGTTCAGAAGAATACTTTTTCAAAAGATTGGTTGAGTTTTTTTATCCAGAACAGACTAGAAGTTCAAGCAGGTTTAGCTTATTACAATGGTTTGGTAAACGCAAATTGGCTTAGTAATTTCCAAAAATTGTATCCCAAATTGGAGAGCTTTTTCCCAAAGGAAAAGCCAGCGTTACTGCATGGTGATTTATGGAGTGGAAATGTACATACTGGGTCTGATGGATATAAATGGATGATTGATCCAGCAGTATATTTTGGACATCGCGAAATGGAATTGGCCTTTACTCAGCTATTTGGTGGTTTTGATGCTGAATTTTATAAGAGCTACAAGGAGGTATTTCCGCTGGAGCCGGGTTATGAAGAGCGGGTGGATATTTATAATTTATATCCACTTTTAGTTCATGCTAATTTATTTGGAGCCTCTTATTTAAGTGGTGTAGATAGAGTAGTCAAAAGAATGATTTAGCGAACAGTTAATTAAAGAAACTTTGTAACTATCGCAAATCAATTACTTCAACACCAGGATATCTTTTAACATCAAATTCAAATTCCTTCTGATTGTCAACCGGCTGGTTTTGAACAGATTTTACCAAATAGTTATAACGGTTGCCATTTTTATCAAAAATTTCCCAGCTATTCAAATTCAAGTCATTTTTACCTATAGAAAGCCTAATTTTGAAAAAAGGACTACCAGAATCTTCAGGTACTAAATCTACTATTTGCGTGGCATTTCCATTCGTATTTACTTCCTCTACAAACTGGTATTTATAGCCATTTTTGTAGGCAGCGTAAATATTGCTTGGACTCATTTCCATTTCTTCAGGATAGTAGTTGTCAATATTTACTTCATTTATTTCTTCAATATAAGTCCAAACAGTGGTGCCATTGCAATAGATTTCTTGACCAGCCATTATCAATCGAAACTTGTCACCATCTACCAAAAGAGTACCATCGAAAGATTCGCTAATGCCTTCTTGTTCATTTTGTAAGGAGTAGGTGAAATTGGCCAAATAAGCACCCATATTTTGGTACTTATTGCTCATATCGTCCAAAATGCTCAAAGCACGCGGATCGTATTGTGCCGATACAATTTGATTGAAGAAAATAATTAAAAATACTGAAAGGGAAATCCTACGCATCTTGTTCATCACAGGGGTCATTTTGAAGGCATGTCACGCAATAATTGTTCCAAGGCATACTCGTCGCTAATTAAAACTTCTCTTGCTTTGCTACCTTCAAATTGGCCAACGATTCCGGCTGCTTCTAATTGGTCAATTAAGCGGCCTGCACGGTTGTATCCTAGTTTTAATTTCCTTTGTATCAATGAAGTACTTCCTTGCTGATGCATTACAATTAATCTGGCTGCATCTTCAAATAAATCATCACGATCTGAGAGGTCAACAGCTAAATTGCTATCTCCACTTTCTTCACCTACATATTCCGGTAAGAGATAAGCCGTGGAGTAACCTTTTTGGTTTCCTATGAAATCACATAGATCATCTACTTCACTTGTGTCAATAAATGCACATTGAAGTCTTATCAGTTCTGATCCCATACTCAAAAGTAAATCACCTTGTCCAATAAGTTGATCAGAACCACCAGTATCTAAAATTACCCGTGAGTCCACTTTGGAAGTAACACGGAAGGACATCCTCGCTGGGAAGTTAGCTTTGATTATGCCAGTAATTACGTTTACTGAGGGTCTCTGAGTCGCTACTACTAGGTGGATTCCAATAGCACGGGCCAATTGTGCCAAACGAGCAATAGGCGTTTCCACTTCCTTACCAGCAGTCATCATCAAATCTGCTAATTCATCTATTACCAATACAATGTATGGTAAGAATCGATGACCCTTTTCTGGGTTTAGTTTGCGGGTTACAAATTTCGCATTGTACTCTTTCAAATTTCGACTGCCAGCGTCTTTCAACAAGTTGTATCGGTTTTCCATTTCGATACAGAGCGAGTTTAAGGTATTCACCACCTTTTTGGTATCAGTGATAATGGCTTCCTCAGAATCAGGGAGCATGGCCAAGAAATGTCGCTCAATTTTGTTGTAAAGTGTGAGTTCCACTTTCTTAGGATCTACCAACACAAACTTGAGTTGGGAAGGATGCTTTTTGTACAAAAGAGAAGTTAGCAGAACATTGAGTCCAACAGACTTACCTTGACCAGTTGCGCCAGCCATTAACAAGTGAGGCATTTTGGCAAGGTCAGCCATAAATACTTCATTGGAAATAGTTTTGCCAATTACTACCGGTAATTCCATATCGCTTTTAAGGAATTTCTCCGTTGACAAAAGTGATTTCATGCTTACAAGCTCCCTATTCTTGTTTGGCACTTCTATACCTATGGTTCCGCGACCAGGAATTGGTGCAATAATTCTGATGCCCAAAGCAGCCAAACTCAAAGCAATGTCATCTTCTAAATTTCGGATTTTGGAAATTTTCACTCCTGCTTTTGGAATGATTTCATAGAGGGTAACAGTAGGCCCGATGGTAGCTCTAATCGAATCTATTCCAATTTGGAAGCTAGATAATGTTTCGACAATTTTATTCTTATTCTCCTCCAGTTCTTCACGATCAACTTGTACTTTGGTATTGCCGCCATGGTCTTCTAGCAAATCCAGCGTTGGGTATTTGTATTTTGCTAAATCTAGCGTAGGATCGTAGTTTTCGCTATTGAGTACTTTGGCTTTATCCTCCCGCTTTTGTTCTTC
Source organism: Peijinzhouia sedimentorum (assembly GCF_049340005.1). Classification (NCBI taxonomy): domain Bacteria; kingdom Pseudomonadati; phylum Bacteroidota; class Cytophagia; order Cytophagales; family Peijinzhouiaceae; genus Peijinzhouia; species Peijinzhouia sedimentorum. The sequence goes on along the minus strand of NZ_JBMPIY010000002.1, from coordinate 142,774 downwards.
GATGTTTAAAGCAACATCGTCTGTAGGATTATCACCCTCGGCAATAGCTACTTCCAATGGCAATGGATCATTAGGCTTTGAAGCCTTTTCATCCTTAATACTTACTTTCCAATCTTTACTTTCATCATCTTCATCCAAATCTAAAGAGACCTTTTCGCTGATTTTCTCTTCTTTCCAAGGGATAATTTCCTCGTCCTCGTCTTCAGTTAAGTCTGCTTGTGTTTTCTTGCCTCTACCAAAATTGAAAGATGGAAGACTCTGGACATTGAAAAAGTAAATAATGAAAATTAATAAGCTGATTGCTAAAACGATAAGTGTTCCAATTCCGATGATAGCTTCGGCCATACCACCGATTACATATCCAATGCCACCTGTGTAGAGCGACAAACCTTTGCCCACCCAATTGTTGACATCCAAATAGCCAAGAAATAAGGTAATCCAAATAAGGAAGAAAAAGCTAAAGCCAAATACGCGTTGGAAGGCGACGATTTTTCGGACAGTGAGAATGTTGAGGCCAATGACAAAAATGATTGGACAAAGGAAAAATGCGCCCAATCCAAACCAGCGAAAAATCATATAATGCGATACAAATGCGCCAGCGAGCGAAAGACTGTTTTTTACTTCTCCTATATAATTTCGCCACTCTGTCCAACTGACATCTCGCACCAGACTTTGGTCATAAGGCGCTGTAAATAAATATGATGTGAAGGAAAAAAACATAAATACAGATATGGAAATCAATACCAAACCTGCACTGATTTGAAAACGACGATCTTTCCAAAATGCTGGGCGTTTTGGTAAGGGTTCTGCTTTTCGAGCATTTCCTTTTCTGAAGTTTTCTGTTTTAGCCATTGATAAATCTACGTATAAAAAATTGCTGATATAAGCCCCATTTGGCAAATAGCTAGCATTGAAAATCTTAACCTAGGCACCAAAATACAAAAATCCGTATTGTAACGAATAATTCATCGATTCATTTGAGTGCTTTACAAATTTTGCTTGGTAATGCTGGTCCTTCATATACAAGGCCCGAATACACCTGCACAAGTGATGCGCCTGCGTCTAATTTTTCTTGTGCATCGGCAGCATTAAATATCCCACCTACACCGATTATTGGAAATGCGCCATTACTCTTAGTATACAAATAGCGAATGACTTCCGTACTGCGATTTTTTACAGCTTTGCCACTCAATCCTCCCGCTCCAATATTTTCAACTTCAGATTTATCGGTTTGCAAGCCGCTGCGATCTATTGTTGTGTTGGTAGCAATAATGCCAGCCAATTGAGTAGTTGCCACAATTTCTATAATATCATCTAATTGCTCATTACTGAGATCGGGAGCAATTTTTAGTAAGATGGGCTTTGATTTAGGTTTGGCTTGATTAAGTTTTTGTACATGCAAAAGTAGCTTAGTCAAAGGCTCTTTTTCCTGCAATTCACGTAGTCCGGGTGTATTGGGTGAGCTCACATTGATGGCGAAATAATCGACGTAAGGAAAAAGTTTTTCGAAGCAATATTCGTAATCTTTCCAAGCTTCATCGTTTGGAGTCACTTTATTTTTGCCAATATTTCCACCTACAATTACGTCTTTTGGACGATTTTTTAATCTTTCAACCGCAGCATCTACTCCGCCATTATTAAAGCCCATTCGGTTGATCAAGCTTTGATCGAGCGGGAGGCGGAAAAGACGCGGGAGGGGGTTGCCATCTTGAGCTTTAGGCGTAAGTGTGCCAACTTCGATAAAGCCAAACCCCATTGCTGCAAATACATCCATCATTTTGGCGTCCTTGTCAAAACCAGCGGCAAGTCCTACCGGGTTTGGGAATCTTAATCCAAATAAGTCGACAGCTAATTTGGGATCATTTACACCATAAATAAGCTTAAAGAGCGATTTGAAACCAGGAATGTTGAAGCTAAATCGAGCTAAAGAAAAGGTAAGCTTATGAGCTTTCTCGGCTGGAAATGAAAATAGAAATGGTCGAAGAAGGAGCTTGTACACGGCTGATAGATTGTTGCGACGAAGTTAATACGATTTCCGAAGCTTATTAAATCTATTGGCAGAATTAACGAAAAAAGCGGAAATGCTTTTATCACATTTCCGCTTTCGATTGAATTGTACTTGGATGATTTATAGAATCAAGGGAAAATGCCTAAATCCATATAACTCACTGAAATTCTTTGTAATGCCAAGATAAATCCTGCTGTACGAAGGGATTGAATGTTTTTCTGATGGCGCATTTCATTCATGCTGTGGTAGGCATTTACCATGGTTTCTTCTAATCCAGAATTAACCAAATCACGCTCACTTGCACCTTGAGCTAGTAGATGTTTTTGCTCGTCGCTAAACTTATCACCAGTAGCTTTTTCGATACTTTCTAACAAGACTGAGAACTTCTGCATGTCATATCGTTTTTCGATTTTGCCGAAAGACACTCGGGAGAGATTTTTAAGCCACTCGAAGTAAGAGACTGTAACACCTCCCGCATTCAAATACATATCAGGAATAACCATGATGTTGTTTTTGAGTAGGACTTTTTCAGCATCTTGAGTCACCGGGCCATTTGCAGCTTCAGCTACAATTTTTGCCTTTACATCTTTAGCATTTTCTATAGTAATCTGATTCTCTAATGCTGCCGGAACAAGAATATCGCAATCGTAAGTAAGAAGTATTTTACTATCTTCTATAAACTCACCTTTTCCATAGCCTTTGAAGCCTTTGTTTTTAACTTGATATTCTTTTATCTCCATTACATCGATGCCCGACTCATCATAAATTCCTCCATTCCACTCGGCAATTGCTACGATTCTGGCACCTGCCTGCTGAAGATAAAGAGCAGAATAATAACCAACATTACCCAAACCTTGAATTATGACTCTTTTGCCAGCGATACCTGTGCTTAGGCCTATTTCATCCATGTCTTCTTTTACACTTACTGCTTCGCGAATGCCAATAAATACGCCCATACCAGTAGCTTCAGTACGGCCATCTATACCATGCTGTGAGAGTGGCTTGCCCGTAACGCAACCTTTTCCATTGATGGCTTCTGGATTGAAAGCTTCGTATGTATCTACTATCCAAGACATCTCTCTAGCACTTGTGCCATAATCTGGTGCTGGAACATCTATTGCAGGGCCAATAAATTTCTTTTTGATAAGCTCTGATGTGTATCTTCGTGTAATGCGTTCGAGTTGACTAACATCGTATTTTAATGGATCAATTCTAACACCACCTTTGGCACCACCAAAAGGGATATTTACTAAGGCGCATTTATAAGTCATTAGTGCAGCGAGGCCTTTTACCTCATCTTGATTTACGTGCTCGCTATAGCGAATACCACCCTTTACAGGAAGCTTATGATGAGAATGCTGCACTCTGTATCCTGTGAGCACTTCATAGCTTCCATCGTCATTGCGAAGTGGAAAACTGAATTTGTAAATACTATTACATTCCTTGATTTGGTCTAAAAGGCCTACACGTAAATCTAAATGTTTTGCTGCTTCATCTACAAATCCGCAAACATCGTCGAATAAACTATAATCTTTATTTACTGACATACTATATTGGGTTTATGAATAGGGTTTATGAATAGGGTTTATAATTAAATGTGTAATTAAAGGCTTGAATTAAAAAATGTCTGCCATATTTAGGCAAAAGCTAGCGAAAAAAACAATGATTGGCAAAGCTTGTTGTTTGGAATAACATACGTGTGGAATAGGCTAGAAGGTTTACAATCTTATTGCTCCCCTGAAAGTTTAATATGACCAATTATCCCATTAGATTTTTATTCTATTAGTGTTATAGGTAGTTTTTAGCCCGTTTTTAGAAGGTTTTGGTTTTTATTAGTTATAATGAATGGAGAAACTAATAATTGAAAGCACAATAAGTAAGCGTGAGACAGGATTGATGAATTTATGAAAGCGAAATTTACAGTAGAAGGACTTAGGAATATTAGGCAAATAGGAAGCATTGCTTCTAGCAGTAGTTATTTGACTAGAAAAATCATAAAAGGGATTGACTTTGGTAAGCGATTGAACGTGCTTGAACTTGGCGCGGGAGATGGTGTAATCACCAAAGAGATTTTAAATAGAATGTCGCCCGACTCACAGTTATACTCTTATGAAAATCACGCTGGTTTAGCGGCTTTGCTAGGAGATATTAAAGATACACGTCTTACAATTAAAGGTGAATGCGTTTCTAAACTAAGTCAATTGGATGATAATTATTTCGATGTAGTGATTTCGAGTTTACCACTGGCTCTATTTGACACAAGCTTCAAAAACAAGATTTACGAGAATATACAAAATAAGCTACACAGCACTGGCACATTTATACAGTATCAATATTCCTTATACGATTATAAAGAAATAGAAAAAGTTTTTCAAAACTGTAAAATCGACTTTTGTCTATTTAACCTACCCCCTGCTTTTATTTACAAGGTGAAGATGAATTAGTAATAACTCTGTGAAGGGGACTGACAATGAATATTCTAACATTTGTTATGCCTAAGACCAAACACTTTTTATCAGTTATTTCAGCGTTTTTCTTAATTTCAATATCATGTACTTCAATCAATGAATTATACAGTGAGTTTGTGCAAAAGGAGTCTGTGAAACTGAAGACTGTTCGCAAAATCAAAACCTTATGTCCAACCAACCTTAAGATGGTAGGTTCACATTTGGTATTGGTAAATGATTGTGGAGATAATGCTTTACAAATTATTGATACACAAGATTGGTCTGAGCATTGGATCGGTACTCGTGGTGGAGGCCCTTCTGAATTAGGTCAATTTATAGATGTGCTTGATGGCTCCTATAAGCCCAAAAGTTTAAAGGAGCAGTTATTTGTAGATGTGCATAAACGAAATACATTTTATGTAGAGCAGAATGCAGGTGCTTTCAAAATTGTGAATGTGGGCAAATTGCCGAAACAAGCATTTCTATGGGAGAATTTGATGAAAACCAATAATGGTTGGGCATTGAATGATTTAAACGGAAGGACATTTCTCACCATAATAGACGAGAATGAAGAAGTGATATTGAATGACGAGTTTGCCCCAGTGTTAAGCCAATCTTTGCCAACTCGTACACGAGGCTATGTATATTACAGCACCATGGCCTATAATGCAGAGCGTGATTTGGTGGTTTCTGGATTAAGGAATTTCCCATATTTAGCCATCTACAATTCCGCTGGCGAAAAAATTAATTCATTGAAAACCCATGCCCAATTAGAGTATCCTGTTTTCAATAATGACAATGGAGTACCGATTGGAGATGATGCGATTTTCTTTTATTTGCAAACGATCCCAACACCAAAGTACATATTTGCACTAAGGTCAAATACAACACGAAAAAGGATTAATCAAGGAGGTAGTTTTGAACCCGTTTTAGAGATTTATGATTGGGGTTTGAAGCCGTTAGCTGAACTGAGTTTTGATGATTCCTTCGGTCAGTTGGCAATTGATTACAAAAATAAATTGATCTATGGATTTTCATTCAAAAATGAAAACCACGCTGTGAGGGTAGCAGAAATCCCTGAATCGTTTTATCAGTATTTCAACTAATTAACTGAATTAGCACCAAAAGCCCCATTAACAGCCTGCTCAAAACCATTATACACCTTGCTTTGGTGATATGAAGGATACATTTGGCTTAGCATAATGCCCACAGTTTTCCTTTCCTGATCTATCCAAAAGGAAGTTTGAAATGCCCCAGTCCACGAAATGGTATTTGGCGTTCTGTTGAATCTCAAATCTCCATTTTCCGGAACAATCATATAGCCATAAGTAAATTTATTTCGGCCTACTTGCAGGTCGCCAATTTTATTCTCTTTGGCATGTTGCAGTGTTTCTTCTTTTATGACTCTAGTACCATTTAGCTCACCACCATTCAATATGGCTTGTGCAAATTTCAGATAATCATGCGCTGTGGAGCTTAATCCACCTCCTCCTGAGAAATAGCTCTTGGCGCCTTGAATGGGAAAATCACCCGTAAGGTCTCTTTCAGGATCATTTGGGAAAGCTACTAATTTAGGATCACGTTGGTTGGCATACATGGTCGTAAGTCGGTTGGCCATGCTATCGTCAAAGTAAAAACCTGTTGATTCCATACCTAGTGGCTCGAAGATATTTTGCTCTAAATATTGATCGAATGGCATTCCCGAAGCTACTTCAACCACCCGCCCCAAAACGTCGATGCTCAATCCATAAGACCATCTTTCACCAGGCTCGTGTTTCAGTGGCAATTGAGCCAATTTGGCAATATTTTGTTCTAATGTAACCGGACGTAAGGTAGTGAGATCGATAATTCCTGCTTTTGCATATAGCTTATTCATGGTAGTGTCCGCAAATCCATACGAAATGCCAGAAGTATGCGTCAATAAATGATGAATTGTAATTTCCTGACTAGCTGGTGTGCTTGTGTAATTAGAGTCTAGAGGATTGATAGAATCAAGAACCTGAGGATTGGCAAACTCTGGAATATACTTTGACAATGGATCATCAAAATTGAGTTTGCCAGCTTCCTGCAATTGTAAAATAGCCAAAGAAGTAATAGGCTTGCTCATGGACGCAATGCGAAAAATGTCTGTTGTTTCCATGCTGTCTTTCTCGCTAATATTTCGGTAGCCAAAAGCTTTTTCATATACGATTGAGCCATCTACAGCCACTAATGCAACAGCACCTGCAAGCCACTCATCCTCTAATGCTAAGTTGAACAAATCATCAATGTTTGTTAAAGAATCGGCTATTAAACCTTTACTCTCAGGCGTAGTATATTCAAAAGGGCCATCAGTTTGCTCGCTTACATTTGGTCCGCAAGCCGCAATTATAACCGACAAAACAAAACAACTAAGAAGGAAGTATTTTTGAGAAGGGTGAGCTTTCATTATGGCTAATCGTTTATTTGCGTGAAATATATAAAATTTGGCATGCTAATTACTATTTTAATGAAACGAATATCTTTTTCAAGCTGATTCTTATAAAAAACGATTTACTGAAATGAAGAAATTAACTATTGCCCTTTTTGCTTTTTCTATGGTTTTGATATTGAACCCATTGCATGCGCAAGTTTATAGCTATTTGGCATTGGGCGATTCTTATACAATAGGCGAGGGGGTAGCCGAAGCCGATCGTTATCCAAATCAGTTGGCTGCTATGCTAAATATGGATAGCCTATATGTGGCCTCACCACTGATAATTGCTCGTACAGGCTGGACTACAGATGAACTTACTAAAGCGATAGAAGAGCGGACAGACTTGGCAGAAAGCTATGATTTAGTGACTTTGTTGATTGGGGTAAATAACCAATATCGAGGAAGAAGTTTAGAGGAATATGAAGAGCAATTCGCCTATTTGCTAGAAACAGCTATAAAATTTGCGGGAGGGGATAATTCAAGAGTATTTGTGATTTCAATTCCGGATTGGTCGGTTACGCCTTTTGCAGATGATAGAAATACAGATAAAGCTAAAGTGGCAAAGGAGATTGATCAATTTAATGAAGTGAAAAAGATGCTTTGCGAAGAGTATGGGGTCGATTATACAGAAATTACCGAAGCTTATAGAGCAAATGGAAATGAAATGGTAGTGGCAGATAAACTACATCCATCCAAAGAAATATATCAGGAATGGGCTGCTGCTTTGGCCGAAAAGGTTAAAAGTAGATTGGCAAAATAATCAGAGTCTTTGCCCCCCTTCGCGTAGAACTCCGCGCCACTTGCGTTTATCAAAAAGAAGAAGTTTAAACGCAAAGAACACAGAGTAAAGACGCAGTGACCGCAGAGAGGAAAGCTAAAACTTTGCGACCCTTTGCTTCAAACTCAGCGCCACTTGCGGTTATTAAAAAGAAGAAGTTTAAGCGCAAAGAACACAGAGTAAAGACGCAGTGACCGCAGAGAGGAAAAAGCCTTTTGTATCCCATCAACCTTTCTTTGTGGATTTTTTTTCTGCATGTATCAGCGTAATCTGCGAGAGAAAAAAGGTAGCCCACTGATGGTACAGATTTTCGCAGATTTATGAAAAGTCCAACAATGTTTTGATTCTTCTCTGTACTCATATACGTTTTTCCTTTGGGCCTCTATGTTTGAAAGGATTTCATAATTTAGGAAAGAACGAAGAGAGATGTGGCTATTTAAAATGGAGAATATGTGACAAGAGTATACATGTAATTGGATCCCTAAATCATTATTTTAAACATATAGTATAAAAATTTACAATAAATCTTGACTCATATTATTATTATTATTATTATTGACAATCAATCAAAAATTAATACTTATGAAAAACAAAAAAACAATTTTCACTATGATGGTAGGAGCAGTTTTCGCTCTAATCCTTAATTTTTTTCCTCAGCAGATAAGTTTTGCGGAAAATGATCCAGCACCAGCTTGTTCTTGGGGGTATGCATCTGTAGAAAAAAGCTGGTTAAATTGGAATAATGATGGGTATACAAAATTATGTGATTGTACTCCTACTTCTTTTATTATTGATGGGACTCACAGGCTTTGCACCCCAACACCACAATAAATTTTAAAGAATGTTTAGTAATTTTTTGTACTCAAAAAGATGCTTTATTAGTTTTATACTGATACTGCATCTTTTTTTCTCATGTTCAGTTTCAGAAGAATTGGCTGTTGAGGAATTTAATTTGACTGGCAAAGAAGTTGGCCCCACTGATTTCTTTGGCGAGCCTACTAGTATCATTTCACATGATGGATACTTTATATTATCAGATCAACGTACACAAGAAAAATTACACTATTTGAACGAGAGTTTCAATGTGGTGAAATCTTTTGGTAAGACCGGAAAAGGACCTAATGATATTGAGTATCTTGTTCCTATTCTTGCTATTCAACCTTTCCAAGATTACTCTTTAAAAATAAATACTGGTGGACCTATAAAAGAAATTGATTTTTCAGATTCTTTAAACAATCTAAACTTTGTGAATTATCCGGACGATATTGTGTTAACTCAACAAATTGTAATTGTGAACCACAATACTATTTGGGGGCAGGGCGGTTCTGCTCAATTCAAGTTTATGGTGGTTGATACGCAAAGCGGCAATGTGATAAAAGAATTGCCCTTTGTATCTTTTAGTGAATTTTTTTCGCCAAATATACTACCCTATGCATATACCGGTCAAGGCTACTTTCACCCTTGGTGGAATCGTGTAGTTTGGAGTCATAATAAGTTGAATACCATAGAGTTTTATTTACCGGATGGAAAATTTGAAAAGGAATGGGTTTTTGGACAGCCATGGACTGAGGAAGAATTAGGCAATCCATATCCAGTTTTACTAAGATCAGTACCTGTTCCGAAAGGGCTTTTGGTCATGTATATAAAAGAGGCAAAGGAGTTGGCAAAAAGTAGTACTGTCGCGAACCTTTATTACAGTGCAATTGCAAAAATAAAAACCCGCATTCTTTTCTTTAACGAGGATGGTGAAGTGAAATGGTCTTTAAAACTTGATCGTTTTTTAAATGACTTCACTTTCGATGTGAAAAATAAACGTATCGTAGGAATATTTGGTGAGTCGGAAGATAAGAATATTGTAGTTTATGAATTGCCAGAAGATCTTCTCAAGGATGTTGGGTTTTAAAAGAAAATTTATTTTATCAGAATAGTTAATTATGAAAAAACCAAAAAAATCCTTTTGGATAGCAATGGTAAGTGTATTCATTCTAAGTCTGGCTGTGTACTACTACAGCAGGCCAGTCTTGGTATATATGCCTTCAGATTCAGCTGGTGATTGTACGTGGGGGTATGAAGCTGTGGAGGTATCTAGAATACCATTTTTAAATAGCCAAATGAGCAAATTCTGCGACTGTACGGAAACTCCATTGTTTTTAGCGAATGGCAACCATATACCTTGTGGTTCTAAAGAGGAGTAAGTGAGTTTTTAAAATTTAGCTAAGTTAAATTTCACGTGCTTGTCAATCGGTTTACAAGAGGATTGTCAAATTATTCATAATAATTTTTATTGTGTCCACAACAGCGATGACATACGTGCTCTAGTAAAATTGCAATAAATACTAGTTTATCTTTCTGCTCGTATCAGCGTAATCTGCGGGAGAAAAAAAGGTTGCCCGCAGATGGCGCAGATTTACGCAGAGTGAAGACGCAGAGAGCGAATTGTTTTTCACACTGCTGGCGCTTTCGTAGTGTCAATAAAAAAAAATTAGGGTAGGGCTAAAGAATCTGAGTAAACTGCTCACGATAAAAAATGCCAAAAAAAAAATTCAGGAATAGAATCCTGAATTTGATTTTCGAAATTACTAATTGATTAAAATTCTTAATCTTCCTTATTAGTACTCTTCATCCAGATGGCAAGGCCAGCAATGGTTACAACGCCAACTAAAACAAGTCCCAGATTAATATTTCTTTGTGCTTTTTGTGCTTTTTTCAATTGCTTAGAACCTAGACCTTTCTTAGCTATAAAATCTTCAATTTTTTCAATACGATCTTCTAGCTCTTCTTTTACTTTTTTAGTTATATCCATAATAATTTATTTTTTAAATTTATCTATACACCTCTTACAACTTATGAGCGAAGAAAATAGTTCTGATTTTAGCAGTAAATTGATATCTATGGGTAGCTTTAAGGAATGTAGGGATTAAACTAAATTATTATGTCGCTTTATATAATTCTTTGCGTCCTTGCGGCTTAGCGAGAAATAAATAAAAATGAACATAAAAAAACAGCTTCCCAAAATGAGAAGCTGTTTATCGACTTATGAATTTTAATACTATAAGTAGTTCATTAATACACCGAAAACAATGATTATGAAGATAATGAAGAAGTAAAATCCTCTTTCGCTTCTCTTCAAACCTTTACCAAATAAAAGATTGTTGGTAGCATATTTCCAGCGTTTTTCATATGCAGTTTTCATCTTTTTACCTCCTTTTCTTTTTACATTCTGCATCAAAGATACTAAATTATTACGTAAATGTTACCTTAATGTTAAGAAAACTAATTTATGAGGTGAATTTTATCTCTATGTTTTCGAATATACTGTTACGCATTTCAGCTAAATCATCAGGTAAGTTCACGCTTACATTAACGGCCTTCTGAGTAAATGGGTGCTCAAAACTAGTGCTATAGCAATGCAAGACCAAATGATCTACTCCAAAATTGTTACGGATAAAGGCATTGTATTTATTGTCACCATATTTTTTGTCGCCCAGAAGTGGATGTCTATAGTGGCTTAAGTGTCTCCTTATCTGATGCATACGCCCAGTTTCAGCGTCTATTTGAAGAAATGAAAATCGGCTACTTGGATATCTGCCAATAGCAATGGGCAGTTCTACTTTTGCCAAACACTTAAAATGTGTAATGGCAGTTTGCTCATTCCCAATAAGTTCCTTTTTCAGAGGCTTATTGATGGTAAATGAATCTTCTGTAAATCCTCGCACAATTCCGTGGTAGCATTTGCTTACTTTTCGGCTTTCAAAAAGTGCTTTCAAGGCTTTATCAGCTTCTGGATTAGTACTAAACCAGAGCACTCCGCTCGTTTGCCTGTCGAGCCGATGAGCAGGATACACCTTTTGGCCAATGGCATTTCTGAGCAATTGCATCACCGATGGCAATTCATCTCTTCCAACCCATGCGCTTGGATGCACTACATAACCGCTTGGTTTGTTTACTGCAATAAAATTTTCGTCTTGGTAAAGTATCGGGATTTCCACTAAAAAAAGTTTTCCGTGTGATTAGTGGATTTCGCCAGAGCCGATTAGCTCATTGCCATCGTACCAAGCTACAAATTGACCAGAAGCTATGCCCGTTTGTGGCTTTTCAAAAATCACATAGAGTCCTTCTGCTTCCTGATGCAAAGTAGCTGGAATCAATGCTTGGCGATATCTGTATCGCACCATAAATTCCTTTTGCTCATTTTCTTTCATTTGCATATCCTCCCGCACCCAGTGAATATGCTCCTTTTTTACAAATAAGCCACCTCTTTGTAAGCCAGGATGCTCTGCACCTTGGCCAGTGTATAGAATATTATTTACTGTGTCTTTTTCAAGCACAAACAAAGGCTCTTTTTTCCCACCTACTTGCAAGCCTTTGCGTTGCCCTACCGTGAAAAAATGAGCGCCATTATGCTCTCCAACAATCTCACCATCGGCAGGACTAAAATGTACCGAGGTAGAAAGTAGGGAAAGCTTCTCTTTGCCATTGGCTTGAGCAAGGGAATCTGCAAGGTTGAGAATTGGTTGAGCTGACTCAGGAATTTCTACAATTGTGCCTTTCTTTGGAGCTAATTGCTGTTGCAAAAACTCAGGAAGCCTTATTTTGCCTACAAAGCATAGACCCTGTGAATCTTTTTTGTCTGCCACCGGCAGACCAATTTCTGTAGCAATTTCCCTTACCTCCCGCTTTTGCAAATGTCCGATTGGGAACAAAGCCTTACTCAATTGCTCTTGCGATAATTGACAAAGAAAATAGCTCTGATCTTTATTTGCATCTGCGCCTGCTAAAAGTCTATAAACCGTTTTGCCATTTACTTCAATCGTATCTTTTTGGCAATAATGTCCTGTGGCGACCGCATCAGCTTTTAATTTGAGGGCAGCTTTAAGGAAAGTATCGAATTTGATTTCTCTATTACAAAGCACATCAGGATTGGGCGTGCGGCCTTTTTCGTACTCAGCAAACATATAATCAACTATCCGCTCCTTGTACTCTTTGCTTAGATCCAGATTATAGAATGGAATACCCAAATGCTCTGCTACAGCCATTGCATCTGCGCTATCCTCAATCCATGGGCACTCATTATTGATAGTGACAGATTCGTCGTGCCAATTGCGCATATACACGCCAATGACCTCATGGCCTTGCTCTTGTAGCATGTGCGCTGTTACACTAGAATCCACTCCGCCTGATAGTCCTACTACTACTCTCATTTTGCAAATTTATCCAAAACCAACAATAGGCTATGTAAATAAGTTGCCTTTTCTATTTTTGTATTCATTTTTCATAAAAAACCAATTTCGATGCAAGATCCAAAATCACTTCAATCAGTAGCAGAATTCCACAAAACATTTAAACATCCGATCCTAGAATCGCCACAAATTCCGGATGATAAAAGATGTAAATTACGTGTGTCATTGCTTGTGGAGGAGCTAAATGAACTAGTGGAAGGAATTAAATCGAAGGATATCGTTGAAGTTGCTGATGCTTTTTGTGATTTGCAATATGTGCTTTCGGGCGCCATTTTGGAATTTGGCTTGGCAGATAAATTCAAGGAGATGTTCGAGGAAGTGCAAAGATCGAATATGAGCAAGGCGTGTAATAATGAGTTAGAAGCTAAAGATACGGTAGCGCATTACAAACTTGAGAAAGGTGTAGATTGCTATTATGAAGAAGCAGATGGAAAGTATTTGGTGTTTAGGCGGGAGGATAGAAAAACGCTTAAATCAATTTATTACTCTGAAGCTAACTTGAATCGAATATTGGATAAGAAGTGATGTATAGTTGAATTGATTGGAGGGTTGAGGGTATCAGAAATTGAAATTCTGCTAATCTGAAAACTCAATGCTATAATTGTTCAAAAAGTATTTTCATAATCAACTGATAATTAATTGATTAATTTTGCTTAGGAAATTTTTTAGTTTTTTTTATTCAAGCATTTAAACTACGGATGGTGGATTTGCTCTAAGGCTTGAAATCTTATTTAGATACAAGCAATTAAAATGAAGAAAAATCTACTTTTCCTATTTGTCCTACTCATTTCACTCGTATCGATAAACGAAGCAAATGCACAAAACTCCCTCAAAAAAGTGTATGGAGTTGTGATGGACGAAAATGATACCGATCCATTAGTAGGGGCGAATGTCCTTATGAAAACTACTTCGGATTCTTTACTCCAAGCAACTTACACAGATAAAAATGGTAAATTTGAGTTTAAAAACCCCATCCCAAGATCATTTGTATTAGAAATAAGCTACGTAGGTTACGATAATTTTAAGCAAAGTTTCATCCTTGTGAGCAACGAAGATTTGGGAACTATCCGTATTTCTAGCGGTAAGTTACTTAGCGAGATTGTAATTCAAGGGCCTCCGGTTACTGGAGAAATGAAAGGTGATACTGCGGTATTTAATGCAAGTGCCTTTACCACTCGCCCAGATGCAGATGCTGAAGATTTAATTAGAAAATTACCTGGTGTTACAATAGAGGGTAATTCAATAAGAGCCCAAGGAGAAGAAGTTAAAAATGTATTGGTAGATGGAAAGCGCTTTTTTGGCAATGACCCAATGACGGCACTTCGTAATTTACCTGCAGAGATTGTAGATAAAGTAGAGATTTTTGACGAGAGATCCGACCAAGCTCAACTTACAGGTTTTGACGACGGCACTAGAAATAGAACATTGAATATTGTAACAAAAGAAGATGCTCGTGCTGGCTCATTTGGTAAGTTCTACGCCGGCTATGGTACAGATGAAAGGTACCAAGGTGGCGGTAACTTCAACCTTTTCAAAGGAGATAGAAGACTTTCTATTATAGGAGGGGCAAATAATGTTAATCAACAAAATTTTGGAGGTCAAGATCAAACAGGTGGCTTCGGCGGTGGTCGTGGGGGTATGGCTGCTTTGGGAGGTCGTGGTGGGGGTGGCTCCACAGGTATCAATACCGCAAGTTCTGTAGGCCTTAACTTCTCAGATTTCTGGGGCAAAGGTTTCGAGTTTAACGGTAGTTATTTCTACAATACTTCTAGCAATACCTTAGAAAATAAATTGAATCGTGAATTGATCTTGGGTTCAGACTTAAGTCAGTTTTATACAGAAGAAACAGCAGATCTTAGTGAAAGTGCGAATCATAGATTGAATATGAATATCACTTGGAATTTGAGTGATCGTTCTGCGATTATCATGCGTCCAAATATAAGTTTCAATGATACAAATTCTGAAAACACAACTTTTGGTCTGAACTTTCAGCCTGATGGAACAGCACTAAGTAGCAATAACAACGCAACAACGCGGGAGGGTAACAGTTTCAACTTCTCCAACAACCTTACTTACCGTTTGAGATTCGATAAGCAAGGTAGATCAGTCTCCACAAATATTACTACCTCATCGAACAACAATGATAGTGATACTTACTTGGATGCGATCAATATCAATCCAAGAATCAATAGAGCAGATACGGTAAACCAAGTAACGAATGCTTTATCGAGCGGAGTTAGCTACAATGCAAACTTTGTCTATACAGAGCCATTATCAGCAAGATCAAACTTGCAAGCTAACTATTCATTGGGTAATAACTTTACAGACAGTGATCAGCGTGTATTTAGATTGCAAACAGAAACAGGTTTGATGAATTTGGATACGGCCCTTACAAACACATTTGACAATAGCTATTTTACACAGAGGGTTGGTTTAGGCTATGTGTACAACTACAATAAGTTGAATATTAACACAAATCTTAATTATCAATTTGCAAGGTTGCAGAACGAGCGAATGTTCCCTACAGAATCGGAAACTGAATTGCAATTCAATAACCTGATTCCAACAGTGAACGCTACTTACCGTTTCACGCCAATGCAAAACTTGAGATTCAACTATAGAGCCACTACGCAAAACCCATCGATCAATCAATTGCAAGATGTGGTAAGCAATGCCAATCCATTGCAGCTTTCTAGCGGTAACCCAGATTTGAAGCAAAATTTCGGACATTTCATGACCTTGAATTACACAAGCTTCAATCTTGAAAATGCTCGTACTTTCTTGGTATTCCTTACAAGTAATATCACTAGCAATTACATTGGTAATGCAACCTATATAGCGCAGCAAGATACCTTGATCAATGGTACTATTCCGTTGGCTCGTGGTGGTCAGTTTACACGTCCTGAAAATATGGGCGGTAGTATTACCTCCCGCGCTTTCGTGACCTACGGTTCTTATATGAAGGGAATTAAGAGTAATCTGAATGTAAACTCTTCGGTGACTTACAGTCAAATTCCGGGTATTGTTAATGGGCGCAAAAACTTCAACAGAAGTACTACTTTGAGCCAAGGTGTTACTTTAAGTAGTAATATCAATGAGAATGTTGACTTTACTCTATCATCAACTGCTAGCTACAATTTTGTAGAAAGTAGTTTGAATACAAGTGCAGAAAATAACTTCTTCACCCAAGTTAGCTCATTCCGATTCTTCTATCGCTTTGCTGGAAAATGGTTCTTTACCAATACTACAACACATCAGTTGTACAGAGGTTTGGGCGAAGAGTTTAATCAATCGGTATGGATGTTAAATGCTGAAATAGGTAGAAAATTCTTCGAGAAGGATCAGGGTGAATTGAAGCTATCAGTTTTTGATGCACTTGGTCAAAACCAAGCCATTAGCCGTACCATTTCAGACATTTCAATTGAAGATAGAAACACAACAGTGTTACAACAATATTTCATGCTCACATTCACTTACAACCTTAGAAACTTCGGCGGTAATAATCAGCAGCAGCAAAGAGGTGGTATGAACCCAATGATGATGAGAGGCGGCAGATAAACAAAGTATAGATTTAGTTAAGGTTGATGATAAAGGGCAGTGCAATTTGTACTGCCCTTTTCTATTTTGCCCTAGCGTCTTAGGTTTTATATTATTACTTAATCTGTTTTATTTTTCATTTTAAAATGTTTTTATAATTTAGAGCATTGATGAACTAAAAAACCATTCTAATGAAAATTCAAAACTCCCTCTATCTATTACTATTTGTAATAATGTTTGCCTCAGCTTGTGCTAATTCCGATGAAAAAACTGAAACTGAAGCAGAAGAGACAAACCAGCAATGGGTTATTTCAGATTCCATTGTTGTAGATTTAGCTTTGGCTGAAATAATCCCATACGATTATAATTCTGATAAAAAGCTATTTCTTGGTAAAAATGATAGAGATATAGTCATTTTCGATGAAGGTGGTTCTGTGTTGCATCAGATAAAAGACAAGCCAGCAGGTGACCCAGATTATCTAGGGAATTGGAAAATTGGAACAGGATTTTTCGAGGATGATAAAATATTGGTGCAACCCAATATGTCAGATAAAATGCTCATCGCGGATTACGATGGTAAGGTGGTTGAGAAAATTCAAATGCCTTATCGTGTGATTGTTAGCGTAAGTAAGGATGGGCCAAAATTCTACGAAATTAAAGACAATAAATATTTATTATATGCACCAGGTAGGTATGATCAAATGGAATTATGGAACAATGGCTTTAAAGAATTCTTGTTTGAAATTTGGGATCGAGAGTCTAATACATTTAGCCCAACCATTAAACTTCCTGAAGGTCATCCGCATAATAAGGCGAGAAACAATCGCTTTTTTCCTGAATTTATGTATGAGGATGGAAAGCTCTTTTTATATACTGCGGAATTTCCAGAAATCTATATGTATCAGTGGGATGGTGCTGACTTTCAATATGAAAAGACGATCAAGCCCAATTTCCCTAAGTTTGTCCGCTATCCTGAAAACGCAGAGGGTGATATAGATTTCAGAGCAGTAAGTGCTGGTGGTATAATTAGTCTAGATGTTGAGGGAAATGAGCTTTACATTGCCTATTCAGAAGGTATTGAGGAGGAACGATATAGCGTTATGTCCGAAGAGGAACAACAAATGTCTCAAATATCAGAACCAATGTATAAAATTGTAAGCGTCAACCTTGATGACTTATCGGAGCGTTATCAAGACGCGCCGCAAGAAATCCTTCCTTTTTATTTCCGAGCTGGAGAAGGGCGTTGGATTGGACTTAAAAATATCTACCTGAAAATGGAAGAGGAAGATTATCCAACATTATATCTGATGGAAAGAATGTAAGAGCTATTGCTTGAAATTATTGTCAAAGTAAATATTCGATAGTCTAGTTTTCTCTAATCTGTTCACTTGGCTTTGGACATGAAAAAGTATTAGCTAAATTGAGAAATCAATACTTTTTCTCCCAATTCTATGAATATCACTAAGATTTCCCGTTTGCTAGTTGCCAATCGTGGCGAGATAGCTATTAGAATATTACGTGCTGCTTCTGAGTTACGCATTCGCACAGTTGCTGTTTATTCCTTTGAAGATCGCTATTCGCTTCACCGATACAAAGCAGATGAGTCTTATCAAATAGGGTCGGATCAAGAGCCGCTGAAGCCTTATTTGGATATAGAGGAAATCCTCCGTATTGCCAAACTAAAGAATGTAGATGCAATCCATCCGGGTTATGGTTTCTTATCCGAAAATGTGCAATTCGCTCGAAGATGTGCTGAGGAAGGAATCATCTTCGTAGGCCCAAAGCCAGAAGTGATGGAGCGCTTGGGAGATAAAGTCGCAGCCAAAATTGTGGCCAAAGAAGTCCAAGTACCTACCATTCCAGATTCGGCTTTGAAATTGGATTCGGTGGAAATTGCCTTGGAACAAGCCAAAAGCATCGGTTATCCCATAATGGTGAAAGCAGCCGCGGGAGGTGGAGGACGTGGAATGCGTGTTGTCCAAAATGATGAAGAACTGCATAAAGCCTTTCAAGAAGCTAGAGGAGAAGCTGCCAAATCATTTGGTGATGACACTATTTTTCTTGAAAAATACATCGAGAACCCCAAGCACATAGAAGTGCAATTGCTAGGTGATAGCTACGGCAATTTGGTGCATTTATACGAACGCGATTGCTCTGTTCAGCGCCGTTTCCAAAAGGTCATTGAGCTTGCACCATCCAATTTGCCCGATCAAATTCGAGAGAAGTTATTTGAGTATGCGCTGAAAATTGGCAAGCATGTAAACTACAATAATGCTGGTACAGTTGAATTTCTGGTTGATCAGGAACTCAATATTTACTTTATCGAAGTAAATCCGCGCATCCAAGTAGAGCATACTATTACCGAAGAGATCACCGGAATTGATATTGTACGCTCACAGATTTTAATTGCAGCAGGAGTGCCTTTAGACCACCCGCAGATTTTCATTCACTCGCAGGAAGACGTTCGCTGTAATGGTTTTGCTGTGCAGTGCCGCATTACCACAGAGGATCCACAGAATGGTTTCAAACCTGATTACGGACAAATAATTGCTTATCGCAATGCAGCAGGCTTTGGAATCCGACTTGACGAGGGCAGCTCGTATGCCGGCGTGAAGATTTCGCCGTTTTTTGATTCTATGTTGGTGAAAGTTTCCGTTTGGGGTCGCACACTCAAAGGGGCTACACAGCGTATGCGCCGTTCGCTTACCGAATTCCGTATCAGAGGGGTAAAAACCAATATCCAATTCCTAATTAATGTAATGGACGATGAGGAATTTCAGGATGGTTTGGCTCGTGTGAATTTTATTCCAAGCAAGCCTGAATTGGTCATTCCGAGAATTGGCACTGGAAAAGATAGAGCCACAAAAGTCATCAAATATTTGGGTGAATTAGTTGTAAATGGCCATCCTGATATTAAAGAGGGAACATTGGCAAAAGATTTTCGAACGCCAATTGTTCCTGCTTTTGATAAATTAGCTGATTATCCGACAGGTTCCAGAAATCAATTGCAGCAACTTGGTCCACAAGCATTTGCCCAAAAACTGCGGGAGGATAAACGGATTCACTACACCGATACCACCTTACGCGATGCGCATCAGAGTTTGTTTGCTACTCGAATGCGAACAGCCGATATGCTGGCAATTGCCGAAGGTTATGCCAAATCTCACCACGAAGTATTTTCGTTGGAAGTATGGGGCGGTGCTACCTTCGATGTGTGTATGCGCTTCCTCCACGAAAACCCTTGGGAGCGCTTGAGATTGCTTAGAGAAGCCATTCCTAATATTCTATTTCAAATGCTTTTCCGAGGAAGTAACGCAGTAGGTTATACAGCATATCCTGATAATTTGATTGTGCGCTTTATCGAGAAAAGTGCTGAAAATGGAATTGATATTTTTAGGATTTTCGATTCGCTCAATTGGTTGGAAGCCATGAAGCTAAGTATAAAAACAGTGCGAGAGCGAACACAATCTTTGGCAGAGGTTTGCATTTGCTACACGGGTGATATTACAGATCCCTCCCGCAACAAGTACAACTTACAATACTATTTGGACTTGGCAAGAAGGATTGAAGACGAGGGAGCACATATTTTGGCCATCAAGGATATGGCAGGATTGCTCAAACCTTATGCAGCTGAACTCTTGGTGAAGGAGCTGAAAAAATCCATCGATATACCTATTCATTTGCATACACATGATACCGCTGGTATCCAATCTGCCACTTATCTGAAAGCGATAGAAGCTGGTGTGGATGTGGTAGATGTGGCGCTTTCATCTATGTCTGGACTTACATCGCAGCCTAATTTCAATTCATTGCTTGCGAGTATGAAAGGGCATGAAAGAGAAAATCCGATAGACTTGAAATCGCTCAATCAATACTCGAATTACTTTGAAGCCGTACGAGAATTTTACCATCCTTTCGAAAGTGAATTGAAAAGCGGAACAGCCGAAGTTTATGAGCATGAAATTCCGGGAGGACAATATTCAAACCTGCGACCGCAAGCGAGAAGTTTGGGTTTAGAAGAGCGATTTGAGGAGGTGAAGAAGAATTATGCGCTGGTCAATCAGCTTTTTGGAGATATTGTAAAAGTGACACCATCATCCAAAGTGGTGGGCGATATGGCTTTGTTTATGACTTCCAATAATCTGACCGTGGAAGATGTATTGAAGCGTGGAGAGAATTTATCATTTCCTGATTCTGTGAAGGCACTTTTTAGAGGCGATTTAGGACAGCCCGAAGGAGGTTGGCCGTCTGAGATTCAGAAGATCGTTCTGAAAGATGAAAAGCCTTATACCAATAAGCCAAATGAGCATTTGGAACCTATTGATTTTGCAAAGGAGTTGCCAGCCTTTATCGCTGAATTTAATGATGATAAATTGACGGAAGAGGATTTATTGTCTTACAAACTCTACCCGAAGGTTTACAAGGATTTTCACACATTCATGCAAGAGTATGGTAATACGGGTATTTTGCCTACTTCTGGCTTTTTCTATCCCATGCAGCCCAATGAGGAAATAATGGTAGAGCTGGAGCCCGGCAAAAATCTGCTAGTGCGCTATATGTACAAAACTGAGGCAAATGATGAAGGAAACCGCGATGTCTTTTTCAAAATCAATGGAATGACTCGAAGTGTTTCTGTACATGACAGACAAGTGGCCGTCACCAAAGTGAAAAACCGAAAAGTGAAAAGCGACAAGGACATTGGCGTACCACTTCAAGGCCGATTGATTAAGGTATTGGTAAAAGAAGGTGATAATGTTAAGAAGAATCAAGCGCTCTTTATGATAGAAGCTATGAAAATGGAATCGACCATCAGTGCACCGACCGATGGGGTTGTGAGTGATGTGTATTTAGAGGAAGGCGTAATGGTGGAGCAGGATGATTGTGTGGTGACGATGGGGTAGGGGATCGTATTGCAGATGGCAAATCAAACCCTCCAATAATCTAATTGGCTTTGGCCTTCAATTTTATTAATTTTGCAGGCCGTTTGGCTAGAGAGATATTTTTTTGCCGCAATTTCAGATTCATGACCTTACAAGAAGAAATCAACATCCGTAAAACTTTTGCGATTATTAGTCACCCAGATGCGGGTAAAACTACATTGACAGAGAAATTCTTGCTTTTTGGTGGAGCGATTCAAACTGCCGGAGCGGTGAAGTCCAATAAAATCAAAAAGGGAGCAACTTCCGATTTTATGGAGATTGAGCGTCAGAGAGGTATATCGGTAGCAACTTCTGTAATGGGCTTTGAATATGGAGGCAAGAAAATCAATATCCTCGATACGCCCGGTCACAAGGACTTTGCGGAAGATACTTTTCGTACCCTTACGGCTGTAGATAGTGTAATCTTAGTGGTTGATTGTGTGAAAGGTGTGGAGGAACAAACTGAGAAGTTGATGGAAGTGTGTCGGATGCGGAATACGCCTGTGATCATATTTGTGAATAAAATGGATCGTGAAGGCAAAGATCCATTCGATTTGCTGGATGAGTTGGAAGAGAAACTTTCGATTAGCGTTCGTCCACTTACTTGGCCGATTAGTCAAGGATCCTCTTTTAAGGGAATTTATAATCTGCAAAAGAAGAATTTAAACCTTTACTCAATCAACAAGACCAAGATTGCTGATGATTTGGTGAAAATAGATGATCTGGCAGATCCGCAATTGGATAAGCTGGTGGAAAAGCGCTATGCCGACAAATTGCGGGAGGAAGTAGAGTTGATTGAAGGTGTGTATGAAGATTTGAGTGAGGAGGATTATGCAAAAGGAAAGATTGCTCCAGTTTTCTTTGGCTCGGCTATCAATAATTTCGGAGTGAAGGAATTGCTTGATATATTCTGTGAAATAGCTCCATCCCCCCGCCCAAGAGAAACGCAAGCTAGGATGGTAATGCCTGATGAGAAGAATTTCAGCGGATTTGTTTTTAAAATTCATGCCAATTTAGATCCCAATCATAGAGATAGAATTGCCTTTTTGAGAGTGTGTTCAGGCAAGTTTGAGCGAAATAAATTTTTCTATCATACCCGCTTAGGTAAAAAACTAAAATTTGCAAACCCTACTACCTTTATGGCAAATGAAAAGAGCTTGGTGGAAGAATCCTTTCCCGGGGATGTGGTAGGCTTGTACGATAGCGGCAACTTCAAAATAGGAGATACGCTTACGGAAGGAGAGGCTTTAGCCTACAAAGGAATTCCTAGTTTCTCGCCAGAGATATTTAGGGAATTGGTAAATAAGGATCCTTTTAAAGCCAAGCAATTAGAAAAGGGAATCCGTCAGTTGAGCGAAGAAGGTGTTGCTCAGCTTTTCTTGCAGCAACCCGGGAATAGAAAAATCATCGGTACGGTTGGCGAGCTTCAATTCGATGTAATCAAATTCCGATTAGAGCATGAATATGGTGCCAAAGCAGATTTTTATCATCTCAACTATTACAAAGCTTGCTGGATGACTTCGGATAAAAAGGAAGCCATTGAAGAGCTGATCAGAAAAAGAGGCAGTTATGTGGCTTATGATAAAGATAATAATCCAGTGTACTTTGCTGAATCTCAATGGCTACTCAATACCGTAAGAGAAAATTTCCCTGATGTGCAATTCCATTTCACCTCAGAGTTTAAGAATAAATTGGCGGAATTGGCTTAGGCAAAGCAGTTTAGTTAATTACAATTAAGAGGTTGTTTTGGGTTTTAATTACATAAACAATCCATCTTTTTAATGCCTAAATATTTTTTGATCGAAATAAATAGAATAAGAGAAAGCCTCGATAGATAATTTTTGATATAAAAATCAATTTTATATTTATCTGTTTCCAACTACCGGTTATTTAAATGTGTCTCCATTAGTAAGATTTAGTGTAATGAGGTCTCAATGTCTTTTTAACCTTGTAAAAAAAATAATATGAAGAAGAACATTCTAATACTTTCAGTGCTATTGATCATTCTGGGTAATGTAAAAACTGTTGCGCAGGATTCGCCATTTAGGTTTGGTATTAAGGGAGGAGTAAATTTGTCATCATTAGCGATTGAAAGGGATGGTTTGCCAGACTATAATAGAAAGTTAGGCGCACATCTTGGTGTAACTGCTGACTACACCGTAATTGATGCATTTTTTCTGCAAACCGGATTGTCAATAATAAGCAAGGGAACGGAAATCAAAGGAGATGCCCCTATTGGGTTTGATGAAACTATATTATCTTCAGGAAGAGAGGCAAGTATGCAGTCACAGCAATGGAACTTGCATGTTCCTTTATATTTAGGATACGAAATTGAAGCATCTCCTAAATTCAATATCCTGATAAATGCAGGCCCCTATTTTGAATGGGGAATTGCCGGGAAAACGAAGCTTACGGGCGATATCATCTATGGCGATATGATTGAATTTAGTACGCTTGAGTATGATACTTATGGAGAGAAGGGTTTAGACAGCTTTGATATGGGAATTGGCGCAGGAGTAGGTGTAGATATAGGCGAAGTAGTAATTGGTTTAAACTATGAATTAGGGATGAGAGATATTGGTCCCAGCGAAGAATCTCCTATAGCTTTTTATAATAATTCAAGCTATAAAAACCGAAACATTTCTTTGTCTTTGAATTACAGGTTTTAGTTGGATTGAGCCTTCTATTTGCTTGAGTATAGGTGCAAGCAAATAGAAGGTTCAATACATTTTGATTACAAATCTGCTTTCGCCTTCATGTAGAATTTGATTTCACCTCCCGCAGCAATATCACTATGCTTTAGCTGGAGGTTTTCGATTTGCTTCCCATTTACCATAACCTTGTCGACGTACACGTTTTCAGTACTTTGATTTTCGGTATTGATTGTGAGCGTTTTGCCATTTTCTAATCGGATAGTTGCCTTATTTACCATAGGGCTACCAATTGCGTATTCATCCGATCCGGGTAATACGGGATAAAAGCCAAGTGCACTAAATACATACCAAGCACTCATTTGGCCAGCGTCGTCATTTCCACAAAGTCCATCTGGACCATTGCTATACATTGTGTTCATAATATTTCGGACTCTAGCTTGCGTTTTCCAAGGTTCATTGGTCCAGTTGTATAAGTATGGAATGTGATGACCAGGCTCATTGCCGTGCACATAGTTTCCAATGATGCCGTCACGAGTGATGTCTTCATTTTTTTCAATGTATCGTTCTTCAATTTCTGTAGTGAAAATGCTATCCAGATGGATACTGAAGCGATCTTTGCCACCCATTAGTGAAATCATATTATCTATGTTCTGCGGCACATATAGCCCATAATTCCAAGCATTGCCTTCGATGAAGCCTTGTCCATGTGTATCCAATGGATCAAAATCCTCCCGCCATTCTCCATTGGCAAGTTTGGGTCTCATATAGCCACTCTCAGCATGGTACACATTGTTATAATATTCTGCCCTTTTCATATACTCATCATACACGGCAGTATTTCCAGCTTTTTTGGCTATTTGTGCAATACACCAATCGTCATAAGCATATTCTAAGGTCTTGGATACAGACGAGCTGCTTTTATCTTCCGGTACAAATCCTAGCTCCATATAGTGTTCTAATCCATCATAATAGGGAACAACTGATGTATTGATACTAGCTTGTAAAATTTTATCTAGATCTACGTCTGTAGTGTTTTTGGCAATAGCATCAGCAATCACTGAGACAGAATGATAGCCAACCATACACCAGTTCTCATTGGCATAATGACTCCAAACAGGAAGCATTTTATGAACGCTTTCGTCGTGATGAGCCAACATGGATTTTACCATGTCGTTGTTGCGAGAGGGTTGGGTGATATTGAAAAGCGGGTGGAGGGCTCTATACGTATCCCAAAGCGAGAAAATGGTATAATTGGTAAAGCCATCCGATTGATGAATATTTTGATCTAAACCTCTATAACTCCCATCTACATCTTCATAGATAATTGGCCCAAGCATGGTATGGTAAAGCGCGGTGTAGAAGGTTTCCTTTTGAGCTAATGTTTCGGTTTCTACTTCAATTTTGGAAAGTTCTTTCTGCCATTTAGCTTGGGTTTCGGCTTTCGTTTTTTCAAAATCCCAATGTGGAACTTCCGCTTCCAAATTTTTTACAGCCCCTGCCATGCTTACCGGAGAGAGTGCAAACTTGATTTGGATTTGCTCATTTGGCTCGGTATCAAAGTCAAAATAGGCTCTAAGGTTATGTCCTGCCATTTCAGGAAAGTTATTTTCTTCATCAAATTTTCTGTAGAAGCCATTGTACTTCACATCGTCGTATTTCTTATGGCCATAATTCTTGAATGGCTTAGAGAACTTCATCGCAAAATGCACCAGTCGCGTTCTTGCCCAACCGTTAGTTTGTCTGTAGCCGGTTACGGTTGAATCATTTTCTACACGGATAAACGTCCATACATTTTTTCCCTTATAGTTGTAGATGTTGGACATTAAATCGAAGATAATATGTGCATCGCCACCCTCTTGAAATGTGTATTGATGGAAGCCAACTCGATCGGAAGCAGTAAGTTCAGCAGTGATTGAATAGTCATCTAAAAGAACTTTATAATAGCCGGGCTCAGCAGATTCATTCTCATGTGAGAATTGTGAGTGGAAACCACTTTGAGGAACTGCAGCATCACCAGGCTCTAAGGTGAGATCACCTACTGTAGGCATAATCAGGAAATCGCCTAAATCTGAATGACCGGTTCCACTAAAATGCGTATGACTAAAACCAAATATGGTTGAATCATCATATTGATATCCAGAGCAATATCTATAGGTTTCCGGATTGTATTCACCATCTATATGCATTGGTTCCTGGTTAGTTTCTGGACTGAGCTGCACCATCCCAAATGGAGTAGTAGCACCCGGAAATGTATGACCCATATTCTTGGTGCCAATCATCGGGTTTACATATTGGATTAGGTTGTTGCTACTTGGCTCTTGAGCTTGAATTATTGCAGAATCCTCATCGGATTTCTTGCATGAAACAATGGTAAATATGAAGATGATTAATAGGGAGATTACAATAGAGGAGCGATTCATTGTAGACTTGGGTATAGTTTTGTTATAATATTCAATTAAAGATAAATTGAATTTGCTTATCAACCTGAGTGAGTGGGAAAATTTCAATTTATATATTGTTAATTAGAAGGAATTGCTAAATGGCTTTTTGATTTCTAAGAAGTTGGGACCCTATCAAATGCTTCTTGGCTTCTTTTTCAGATTGAGGATTATCAAATTAAACTATCACGATTTAAGATTTACCCAAAGATGAAGCATATGCAGTTCAAGTAATTCCTTTCTTTTGGGAGCGGATGAGTATTTATACACTTTACCGCTAGTGTTTGATTGATGAACCTTTATATAATCTTCATTATCCCAAGTTAATGAAGAATCATGCGGACTATCTATTTCTTCTTTTATCCAGCTATTTATCCTGGCTTCCCAAACAGCAAAGGAATCTGTTTGAACATAGCCAATAATGCAAGCATGGTGTACATCATTGCCGTGACGTAAATTCTTAAAACGTTCAATTCCTCCCGAATTTTTCAATTGATTTCCAGCTTTATATTCCCCAATCACGTACTCTCGTTCCCTTTTTTTAGGCAAAGTAGCACTCAAACGTTTCGCCTCAAACTTAACAAGTGGAAATTTCTTCCCTTTTTGATGGGGAGTTTGAGCGTAGGTATATGTTCCAAAAGCTGCAAAATCAGTTGAAGTGTTTTCTTTACTATTTTCTATGTTTTGGTGTTGGAAATAGAAAGGGTATTCATCTGGTTTATGAAAACCAAGTGAATGACAGAGTTCATTTGTAAGATGGTTTTCATTGTCTTCACAATTTCCTTCAAAATCTTCCAGAACTAAAATGACCAATGAATATACTTTTTCGATTATTCGTCCATCAGGTGCACTGCTTAGTGTACCAAAAGTGTTATTACTATGATACTCCATTATTTACCCTGATTATATAAGTCACTAAAAGTTTCATCTGCATCACGAATGGCAATGGACCTTAGCCAGTATCGTTTTTGATTAGGCTTATATAAGATGATCACATTTTTATGATAAACCCTAAGGATACGCTTTACCCAAAGGTTATAGGAAACTTGATGATCTATAAGCTGATTCAGCTTTGATTCTATATTACTGATAGTATCGGGGATTTCCATTTCCGGCTGATCACCCAAAACAAATGGATAAGCTATAAATTCATTTCCACGGATTGGATTAAGTGGTTTGAAGTCGTCATAAATTGAATTCAGTATTTCACAGTACGTTTGTCCAAATTGCTTAAGTTCCTTAGTGTTTACTGAATTTAGAACTTCACTTTTTTCACCTTCCTTTCTGAAATCAGAAATAAAGTTTGAAATATCACTTAATATGACTTTTTCGACATGGTTTAAATCAATCTTTGGGTAAGGTAATGAGAGAATGTCTGCCATTAACGGAACTCCTTCCCTTACTGTAATTACCTTGCCACTGATTAACCATATTAACCCAATATTTGCTTTGTCAGAAAGGAAATGTTGAATATGTTCCAACTCTTCTTTGTCATCGGTAGGTGTATGAATTCCAAACAAAGAGTCTTTAAAGGTTACATAATCATCCCTTAGATAAGTTGGGATTATGCCATTCCGCACATGTTCATGTACAATTAAGTGAGGTGACTCAAATAAGCTCTTCTTCCTAGGCCACTGAAAAAATTTAGTTTGGCAGGTAGTTATTTCACCATTTGTATCTATAAATTTTTTGCCAGTAATCCAATCTGCTCTATGCTTATTTTCTAAAGTTTTTAGCTCATTTTTTTCATTTTCAGAAATATCAGCTTTCGACATTAATCTTTTGATGTCTCTCAAAGGTTTAGAATCAGGACACTCCTGCCATCCTTCACCATATGCCCATTTTCGACTACCTTTTTTTTCCTTTAAGAAGTCCTTAAGTGTATTCTTCCCTGTAATTTTTTCTATTACTTGGAACAATCTACCTCCTCCCATAAAGTTAGCCTGCCAAATCCTTGGAATACTCAACGCTCTTTGCAAAGCCACCCAATGAAAATCATAGTGGTCAATTTCAAATTCAATCTTTTCACTTGATGCCCTTGTCCGCCTAAAAATCAAATGTTGAATGGGTTGTTCTGTATGGTCAGATTTTTCAGCTAAAACAGCTACCACGGGAGGCTTAGCACTGGAGCTACTCCCAATAAACAACTTGGCTCTTAACGGCGTAAAATCGAAAATCGTTTTGAAACGATTTGTTTCAATCAAGTAACTTCTAAAGTTGTGAACTTTTGTGTTGTAAAGAACGGGACCGGCCGGTAATATTAAACAGGTATTTCCACCTTCTTTCAGTAGCTTGAAAGATTGTTCCAAGAATAATAAAGCAATCTGTTTTTGAGGAACTTCAGGCCGTTCTCTATCTTCACTTTTTGCTTTATCATCTACAGAGGATGCCCAATCAGTAAATCTCTCCTCAAATGGAGGGTTTCCAATAACCAGATCGAATAGAGGTTCTAGTTTGTTTTCAAAAAGAGTTTTGAAGAAGTCACCTGAAATGAGGTTTTGATCGATAAGGTTATCAAAATGGACATTTTTCCAGATCTCTTTTGGTGATAGGGCATCTAGGAGTGCCAAACCGAGACTAAAGTATGTTAATGTTACTGCCTCTTCTTCCAGATCACAACCGTATATGTTGTTTTTTAGTAATGCTTTTAATTCATCAACATTATCCTTGGTTGGTTTTTTCCAATTATTTCTAACTCTCCACCATTGAATCATTCTTTTGTAAGCGCCCACAAGGAAAATTCCCGAACCACAGGCAGGATCGAGAACTTTAAAGTGCTCTTTTGGCGTACTAAGCGGCATAGTACGATCTACCAGAAACTGAACAAGGTATGGAGGTGTATAAACTACTCCTTTTTTCTTGTTTCCGTTTTCATCGGCTAGAAAGTCCTCATAGATATGACTAATCAATTCGATTGGTAAGTAGTTGAATTGATATAGTTTCCAAAGAGAAAGATTACCTAAGCCATGTTTTGAAGATGGAAAAATGGCAGCATCTCCTCTAACAAATAATTGAAAAATCCTTAAATCTACTTTCCTAAGTTCATTCAGTTCATCTTGGCTTAAATAAAAAATTTGTCCGTTGAAGTGTTCCTTGCTGGAAAGATCCTTTAGCATAGCGGAAAACGTCTCTACATTTTCCAATACACCTTCTAAAGTAGGATCATCTTGGTTATAATCTCTATAAAACTCTTCTGGGTTTAAAGCACCTTTTCCATCCTTATCTTTACGCTCTTCCAGGTATTTTATGAGGATAAGCATCATCAAAACTTTCTTAACCAAAAGAGCTTTTTCTTGTCCAACTTGACTGATAATATTTGCCTTGGCGTTTTTAAGCTGAGTCAATAACTGTTCATAGGCGCTTTGTCCATATTTGATGCCGCTTCCTGTTTCAGAATCCCAAAATAATCCTGAATCAAATTGACGTGCATGATATTGTTGGATATTGGATTGAACATCACTCAACAAGTTAATTACATCATGTGCTTTGGTTATGAATTGAGGGTCATCCTTATTCCAATCGGGTTTTAAACCACAGTTATAAACTAAAACTTCAGATTCACGAAAAATAAAAGCATATGGAACAACGCCTGCATTCCATAGGTGATGATGAATCTGAGCTGGAGAGTTTTGGTCTAAGTTAATTTCGGAATATTCGTAAATATATATTTGAGGTCTAGGAGGTCGTATATCCTCACTAAAAAACCTAAAGTATATAGCCTTTGCATTGAAGCGCTCAGCTTGTTCAAGTGCTAAATATATATGCTCGTTATCCTTCTCATTTTCTTTATCAGAAACCCATCGTAAACCATAGGAGCCATTCTTCATCCCCAAAGCTTCCAAACCACTTATCAACGATATGTTTTTATTTAAGCTCATCCCACAGGATATTTCTACATCTTATAAACTATAACAATTTTGGTTCACAGTTTCGAATATTTCTGTTTCAGAAATATTCAATTTCAGTTTCCATTCACCATTGTATTTTCCTTCGTTTTTTCCCAATGGATCTAAAGGATTGTAGGTTTGTGTAAGGAGGCCTTTGGCAAAACGGATAAAGGTTTTCATGCCTTTTTTGTCTAGTATCTCTGCCAAGTAGCCCATACGTTTTGTGCTAGCCTGGTTATTTACAACCCGGCAGTATTGAATCATTTTTTCGGCAGAGAGCTTCGCTGTATCAAAGGCTCGAATTAGTTCGGCATAGCCACCTGAATGTTGGGGAAGGTCAAAGCAATCCACTATAGTTTTCTCCACATCGGTAATCGCATAGCTGTGGTTGCCATAGCCTTCTTTTATAATGCCTGTTCTTTTGGTCGGAGCGATCTTTACAAACTGATAGTTTACACCAAAAACTTGTTTTGCTGGTTTTACTTTGGCGGTTTGGATGAATACGGAATTGGGAAATTGCTCCGTAAGCCCGTGCAGGTTTAAAGCTGACCAATAGGCTACAGCTCCGTCCTCTACTAATCGGGTGCCGATCACTTTTTCATCTCGAAAGCTTGAACGGCAGTATTTACCTCGTTCAATGCGGGAAAGGATTTTTTTGTGCGCCAAGTTTTCAACCAGTTCATTAATGTTATCAAATTGGTTTGAGGCGACTTCTTTTAACTCTTGTAGTGTGAATATGTCCATTTCATACTCGTCTAAGAGGAGCATCAGATTAATTTGATATTGAGTCAGGTTTTCGGAAATGTATGTGCTTCTAGCCATTATATTTTGGTTCGCTATAAACCCTAATAAATAGGGTTTATTCTTTCTTGAAACATTATCCAAATATAGATTTATTTTAAGAGAATCAAAATATTTTAGGTGGTTTATTCATTCTCATTTTCTAAGCATTTTTAATGGATATGAGGTGAAATGGCTATCTCAACCTGCCACTAACTCGATAGCCCTATCAGCTTCCAATTATTCTAATTCATAATTTGGATTAAACCTGATGGAATTTTATCCTCTTCATAAGTGTCTTATTATCTAATCGTTTTTAACACTTTTTACTAGAAATTTACTGAAATGAAGATTTTAGATAATGTGCCATAAAGCAATATCAACATGAGCTTTATGAATGTGTGAAGTTGTTATTTTAGCATTCAAATTGAAGATAAATTGAAATTGCTTATCAACCTGAGGAATTGTAATTAAACTGATAATTGGTTTGTCTGATGAATAAAAAAGCCTTCCGTTTTCACAGAAGGCTTTTAAATGTCGGGGTGGCAGGATTACAACCACCCCGTGCAAATCTTTATGTATCAGTAAGTTACAAAACGTAATTTCAGCGGGTTCACCGTTCAGTTCTCAATTTATCCGAACTGGTTTGAGTGCATTTGGTGAACTCCGAAACCTTTACAAATATACAAAAAAGCCTGCTTTTTGGGTTCAAATCGTGGCAAAAAGTGCTAAATTTTATTGGTAACTGGCGATAGATTTTAGTGCCGTTTGACTGCCTTCATCTGGCAAGGTCAATCGGTGATGTAGCGCTCTACAATGGACGGTGCAAGGCCAGTGAATTCGCAAAATTCGTTTACGCTCACGAACTGGTGTGACTCTTTAGCAAGCTCCTCCCTAATCCTGTTAAGGAGCTTCCTGCCGTATCGTTCACTCTTGCCAGTGATCCGCTGCACGTCTTTTGGATAAATACAGGCTCGTTTGGTTTCGATCATACTTTATCTATACTTCATGTATGCTTTTGGTGTACTGTAAATATACGGAATGCCATTGGCAGTTCATTTTGAACCATTCGGAATAAACGGTATTCAATGTTCCTAACCGGAACCTGTTTTTTGTCTGCCCTTCGTAATTATCGGATTTTCGAAGAGTTGCAACGAAGCAACAAATCAAAATTCAAATGATATGGCAAGACAAGCTGGGATTATCAAGTTGAAGGGCAAAGTCGGTGACATGTCCTTTTACAAAACGAAAGATGGCTACCTGGCCCGGGAAAAGGGTGGGGTGGACAAAGACCGGATCCAGAATGATCCGGCTTTTCAGCGTACCCGTGAAAACGGTGCTGAGTTTGGCCGTGCCGGTGCAGCCGGACGGACTTTGAGAACGGCCTTTAGGCCGCTACTTCTGCGTACCTCTGACAGTCGGTTGACCTCCAGACTGACCAAAGAAATGGTGAAGGTGATCAAAGCGGATGCAACCAGTGCCCGTGGAGAACGGAACGTTCTCGATGGTGAGCTGGAGCTTTTGCAGGGCTTTGAATTCAATGCAAATGGCCGTCTGGGAGCTACAATATATGCGCCATTTGACGCAAGTATTGACAGAGCTACTGGTGAAGCTGTAGTCAATGTGCCGGGCTTTGTTCCCCAAAATACCATTGCTGCGCCTCAAGGTGCTACGCACCTGAAATTTGTATCTGCTGCGGTGGAGATTGATTTTGAGGCCGATGACTTCACCCTGGTTGCTTCTGAAAGTGGAGAGATTGAAATCGGGCCACAGGCGGAAGCTGCGGTGAACCTGTCCAATGGTTTGCCTGCAAACAGTACCAAGGCACTAATGCTGGTTTTTGGTGTGGAGTTCTATCAGGAAGTGAACGGTAGCTTCTACCCACTAAAAAACGGCTCCTACAACGCCCTGGCGTTGGTGGCTATTGATGGTGCTCCTGCAGTTCAGCAAACCTAATTTTGGTTCGGATGGAATTGATTCTCACAAGAAGCTATTATCCGGAGGGAACCAACGGAAAGCTCTGTGATGGTGAGCAGCTGGTCTGCTCCACCATCGAGCTTCCCTGGAGGGAAAACCAGCGGATGGTATCGAGCATCCCGGAAGGGAGGTATGAGCTTGTAAAGCGATACACCGATAAACGGGGCTGGCATTTGCTGGTGAAAAATGTACCCAATAGAAGCGGCATCCTTTTTCACCCTGCCAATGACGCCCTGAAGGAACTGAAGGGCTGTATAGCCCCGGTTTCAAAGGTCATCGGTCCAGGTAAAGGGACGGATTCCAAAACTGCCGATTCCAGGCTGAAAACACTTGTGTTTGAGGCCATGGAAAGAGGCGAAAATGTATTTCTCAATATTCAAAAAGCAAAAAGCGTATGACGATCATAGAAAGGGCGAAAGCCCCAACACCCAAGTTTTTCAAAGTGCTCCGAAACGTGGGTTTGGCACTAGCGGCAGCTGGTGGCGCTCTGTTGGCAGCACCAATCAGTTTACCGGCCGGAATAGTTGCCCTGGGCGGCTATCTCACCGTAGGTGGGACGGTACTGACTGCAGTCAGTCAGGTGACTGTAGAGGATGGTGCAAAAGCGGACAGGAAAGATGGCTAACCTGGTAAGTGGAGGAGGCACGAAGGCAGGAACTGCCGGAGGCACGTTGCTGAGTGTCCTGGTGAATATCAGCTCCGGGGATATCCTCCACACCTGTGTATTAGCTGCTGTTGGAGCGGTAGTGAGCTTTACCGTGTCCATTCTGCTAAAGGTGCTATTCCAACGGTTCAAAAGAAAACATCCACCTCCGAAGGGGATGTGATTCCCGCAAGTCGGGAAAGTTTGTGTTCCTCTCAATTAAAAGGCCTCCTCGTGGGGTCTTTTTTCATTCCAGGAGGATCCGGAACATAATTGCTCTTTTTACCTGCTTCACAAGCTCCACCTGCTTTTGGAGAATCTTGGCTTTCTTCTCAAAGTCCTGAAGGAGTGCCAATGACTTTAGGTACTTCCCACGGTCTTTCAAGGCCTTTTCCTGCCCTGCCAGCAATACCGCTCTGGCATCACCTATCCTGATGAATGGGACAACAGAACCGGTCAAGTGTGGCGTGAACGCCTGTGCCTGCCAAAGACCGTAAGAGAGCCAGAAATAAAAGTTCCGTGCCTCTTCCGATTCTGTGGTGATGGCGAAGCAATTGGGACAAGGGGTATCGAGCGGCTTTCCCGCATTCAGCCCTTTGGACAAAATGAAGAAATGTGGCCGGGCACTGGAGAAGCCTGCATTGTAGGTTTTGATCTGAAAAGTGTGCATAGTATGAGCATTTAAAGTTTTGCTCGCTGCGCTTCGCACACATTTCAAAAGAGAAAAGAAAAAAGGGAAAAAAAGAAAAGAGAAAGCCTTTGGTCAGGTGGGCATGGACAGGGCAGTCAAGGTTTTTTGGAAAAATACTTCCGCCAATTGGCGGAGGAGATTTTTTCAAAAACCCGAAGGGCTTGACCTTGACGGTCCTGATTAGGGTTGGCCTAGTGCGGCCCGCCTAACTTAGCTGCACTCTTTGTTTTTGTTCTTCTTTGTCCGACACCAGAGAAAAAAAGAGCCCCCCTAAAAGGGAAGCTCTGAAAGGCACAACTCGAACCATAGAAAGCGAAGCGTATAATCTGTGATACCACAATGCTGAACGCCTGCATGGAACGGACGACCTGAGGTGCGAACGCCCGCCAGCAACCACCGGCTGCCGCAACGGACTCTAAATAATAACTTAAACATAATGCCCTTCATCACAGGAACGGTGTGATTGCGGCAAGGGCTGTGAAAAAAAAATACTACCTGAAGGGTGGAGATTTTTTTTGAAACAGGCGAAGCGGACCCTTGCAAGCTCTCACATCCGCATGCCTGTAACTTTGCTTTATGTTTTGGTTATTTTGAACCCGCTCTAATTGATGTTATTTACAATATCTCTTTCATTCAAGTAGTTGTTCAATTCATCAAACCTTAAATCCTTTAATTCATTATTCTCCCTGAGCTGGTCTATCATTATTCTTAACGAACGCCTTTGTCTATCCTTCCCTACTATTTCATTAAACCACTCAATACCATTGAGATTAGGGTCGGGTGACCTTTTATTGGTGAATTTGACGATGCTTTCGAGTCCTGACTCTGGAATAATATCCCATGAAATACAAAGCATATTAATTGCGGTAAGTAGCTCCCGATTGAAGGGATGTATTAATGCTTTGTCCTTGGATCCGGAAGAATTACTGTTGCCTGGAGAGTGATTCCCCTGCTCATGTATTAAAGGATTAAAAAGAGGAAGTGGGTCGTGTTTGATAATATCTAGAAATTCGTTGGCACAATGAGTACCGACAAAAAAGTATTTCGATTGAGTGTCATAATCACCCCTGGGTCTATACGAAAAGATGTAGTATTTGTCATCCAATGCCCCACAACAGCCTTGTTTGTGTTGACCATTAAGAAGTTTTAAGTAGTTAACGGGTTGAATATAAAATTTTCGGTTGAGTTCTTCCTTTCTTTTTCTGGTTCTACAATTCATAAATTATCAATATTGTTAGCTGTGGAAATTGAATTTAGTGCGGGAACGCAGGAAAACCAAAACGGCTGGACGGAGGCTGTGGAGCGCAGCGTAATGGACGAACGGCCAAGCCAGCCGAAGAGAGGAACGAACGGAGGCTTGCGAGCCGTCTGCGAGTGGAGCAAGGGGGCTAGACCGGAAAGCAGTGAGGTACGAACTGCGGGGGCTTGCTATGTGTGAAGTGGAATGCAGGGCTTTTGTAATTTGATCCTCCACAAAAGCCCGGAATGGAACGGAACTACACAAGGGCTGGCGTGATTTTTTGCCTTTTGAGCGTTGGCCGGGTATAAGCGATTACCTGTGTGTTGGGAACCGGGGTTGGTGCAAAAAGCATGACAGTCCCGCAGCCCGCAGCGACCCGCAGGCGAGCAAAAACACTGGCAGCCGGTGGATTTTTTGCGGCTGAACGAAGTGCAGTGAGCACTGCCAAGCTGAAGCAGACCGCTTTCAATTAAACAATTCCTGCAAAGCCTGGCAAGCGCAACGAAACGAAGAGAAGCGGCAAAAAAGACAGAGTAGGCTGCCGTGAGGATGACAACCGAGTTGCAAGCAGCATGACAGGCTCGGAGCTTTAGCGGAGACCTGTAAGGCAACACAGCTTATTTTTTGACCTTAGAAAATAGACCCTTTCAAAAAATGGGCTGTGGTGGCCTGGCATGATGCTATGCCGAGGGCGGAAGACGAACACCGCTTTTCCTGCGTGGGGTCAGGGTTGGGAAAAGCAAGTGTGGCACGGTATGGAATGGAGCGAAGTGGAATGGAATAACGGGCTACTCTTGCTGTGCGGTGCTGGAAGCTTGTGAGTGCAGCGCAGCGGAATGAGCAGGCTGGAGGCACAGGGGTGTGGGGAGAGACTATCTTCGGTAAGGGATTGACCTTAATTCGCTTCTCTTTGAAGGAGATCATGATGTATGTTAGACATCACTCAGTAATTCCGCTTTACACTTTCTTAAAAAGTACTTGAATTGAAGTAAATCAGATTGGCTTCTGACATCATTATTGAAAGTAGAAGGCTTACCATAAATCAAGGATTCAAAAGTGATTAATACTTTGTTCGTGCTAAGGCCATCGTAAAGGTTTATAAGCCCATCAAATATTTGGTCTCCCATCATGATGAAAACTCCTCGGATATTCAGGCTTATGCCGTGTTCAAAACTCATTATTTCTGATTCTAATAATTCCTCAGAAATTAGACCTCTATCTAACAGCTGTTTTACAAATTTCTTTCTAGCCTGATAGGCATTAAATTTTTCTTGATCAAAGGTATACTCGTTAATCTGGACTGTAACTTTTTCCAAATCGAGAAATTTGCACAAAGTCATTCTGTGCTGGCCGGTGGTAGTAAAATAAAGAGAGCCAAACTTTGAAACTGTTCTGGATTCGTTGTAATCACTTTGGGCGTGCTCGATCAACTCTTCATGAGTCATGTTTGAATGACGAATATCCTTAAACCTTTTCAAATTGTTCAATAAGTCAATCCAGGTAATATCACTCTCATCGTTATAAGCATAGGCGTATTGAATACCTTTTATATCTAGCGGACTAATGATTCCTCTGTAAGTCTTTGTTGAATTCCGAGAATAGAACCTATAGTTCTCAATTTCATTTATTCTGAGAACCTTTTCAGTATGCCACTTTTTAGGACGAATTGGGCATCTTTTTTTCAGCCAATCAAGATTGCTCTGCTTACTCTCCACCATAGATTTCATCAAATGTTGAATAGTTCTTAAAGCCTTTCCCTCTGTTGATCCTGCCTTGCTTTGTCTTGTCGATGCGATGCTGGAGGAACAAACATAGAGCCTCAAACTGGGCTTCTGGGACTTGGTAGGCACTGGCTTTAAATTCCTTTTTGATGATGCCCCAAATGGCAGCATAGTTCATTTTGGATTTACCAACATCGCCTTCCTTGTATTCGTTATATCGATCTATCAGATGCTTCACATAGTTTTTCAATTCCGCTTTTTTACCTATGGCACCATCAGCGAATTCCATCTTTGGTTTGCTTCTGGATTTATAAACAATGGTCTGTGCACTGATCGAATTGGCCACTGTAGAGTTGGACACATTGCCTTTGATGTTGATGGTATTTGATGACTTTGCACTGGATTTGCCTTTAGCTTTAATCATAAGATAGTTCTTGATTTGTTTGACCTCCTCCTCACTAATATCACCTTTTGTAATCTTGGAATGGCAAATCGGGCAAAGCATCAAAAGGTTGTCAGGGGAATTGTTTTCGGGAATTTCGTCAATATGATGAATTTCAAAATGATCTACATTCTGATCATCACAGATTGGGCACTGGGAGTTAATCTCTTGCTGTAAAAGAGATTTCGTTTTTTGGGGTATGGATTTTCGAGCTTTGGCCATGGTCTAACTTTGCTTCAGTAGTTGGTACAATTGCTGGTTGATGAAAATATTCTCTTTCCCGATAGGTTCGAGTTTTAGGATTCCAATGGATTCCAAAGTCTTTAAGTACCTGGAAGCGGCTTTTCTTTCTACGCCCAGCCCATTAGAGATATATTCTATTTTGGTATAGGGGTGAACAAACAATTGTTCGATCAAGTCTTTCGAGTAGATTTTAGGGGCTTCATTTTTTACCTTATCCTGAATCTCATTGAAGATGCTGTTGATCCCATGGATCTGGGAAATGGCCTTTGTCGCAGTATCCTCAATGGCCTTAAGCATAAACAATATCCAACCTTCCCAATTGTCTTTAGTCCTCACCTCTTGTAGCAATTTGTAGTAAGCTCCTTTGTGGCCTATAATGTAGCCACTGAGGTACAGCATGGGTATTTCCAACAGATTGTGAAGGATGAGGTAAAGCACGTTAATAATCCTGCCCGTCCGGCCATTTCCATCATAGAATGGATGGATGCTCTCAAACTGGTAGTGTTGTATGGCCATCCTGATCAGGGGAGACATTCTATCGGGTTCATCATTGATAAAGTCTTCCAGATTTTTCATCAGTCTGACTATTGTTTCTTTATCGTCCGGTGGTGTATAGATGGTTTTACCCGTCAGATCGTTTTTTAGGGAAGTACCAGGTAGTTGTCTAATTCCGGCCTCATTCTCTTCCAATATGGATTGAATCCGGACAATACCATTGGTGTTTAGGAAGCCTTTCTTTTTAATCTCCTCAAAACCATAGAGCAGGGCTTCCCTGTACCGTAGGACTTCCTTGGTCGAAGGATCAATTGTCATCGACTTGGCTGCCAGAGCCTGATAGAGCTTGTCATGCGTGGTAATGATGTTCTCCACCTCTGAGCTAGCCTGTGCTTCTTTGAGTACAATGGCATTGATCAAAATACCCTGGTTGGGCAAGGTCCTTGCCAATCCCTTCAGCTCTGCAAGGGCAACAGCAGCTTTACTTTCCTGTTTGAGGATTTGGATAGTCTCTACTTTTTCCACCGGAGGAGGTAGAAGAGGCAAATCATTGAGTGGTTTCGATGGATCGATATTCTTCATTCCTATTAATTACGTGAGACAAAAATACAAAAATTGGGACATGAAACAAGTTATATGTACCGTGATGGGACATGAGACAAAAACATTAAAAACGGGACATGAAAATCTGCACATGTACCACTAAGGGACACGTCATATCCTTTTGTCCTTGGCCTCCTTCTCAAAAGCTATTACATTCATCATCTCCCTCATCCTTGATCTAACCCTATTCCCATAACAGTTCTCTATCTCACTGGCGGAAAGGTTGGTCGTGGCATGCGTGAGCATGTGGCGGCTGATGAACATATCATAGCGGCTCAAAAGAATCTCGGCCATTACATTGGTTTCGTTTCCATAATACTTGATGTTGGATTCCACGCCCAAGTCATCAAAACAATAGGCTTTAGGGATCAGCTCTCCGCTTGTTTGCTGGAAGGCTGCTTTGGAGTATTTGTTGATAACAGGATAGCCGTCCTGGATGAATTCCAGGGTGATATCACGAGCGGATTTGATGATGTATTGCTCTTTGGGAGCCAACATAAACCGTAGAAGGGTCATCAGGGAAGTTTTGCCACAACCGACCGGGCCGGTTAGCAAAATGCCTTTGTGTAGGTCAATGCCGTGCTTTTCAGCATTGGGTTTGTCCTGATAAAAGTAGACCAAAAGTTTGAATATAATCAAGTGGTCTTCCTTCCATATCTGGAATTTTGGACTGATGTATTCTTTGCCTGCTTTCTCCAGGAATTCAAGGCATTTGTCGAATTGGATGACGTTGCTTCGAACACTCTCTGAGTGAGACTTAGAGTGGCTCGCCATAGTCCTTGCCGGTTCCTGAGTGGAGGTTTCCGGGTTTAGGACCTGGCTGATAGTTTCGCTGATCTTTTGCATAGGCATTGAATTTTTGTGCGTTCAGCATCCAGTTGCGGGCGGCTGCTTTCCAGTCCTTCATCTTGGAGCGGCCACCTACCAGCCAGCCATTGCTCTGGAAGTAGTTGTAAAACTTCTCGGCCTCCACGGGCGGATAGCCTTTTTCATCAAAGTAGATTTTGACATGATCTTCCAAAGGAGGGATGTCTGGACCATAGCCTGAGACTTCTTTTTTCTTTTGCCGCAACTTTTCTTTTTTCTTCATTTCCAAATCATTTGAACCAGTCTCCATTTTTTTTGCTCGCTCACCCAAGTTTGTTGCGTTTTCACTGTTTAAAGGGTTTGTATTGTTTGTAAAAGGTCTCACAGCTATTTCACTTCCATTATCAGCACCTGTATCACTACCCTTATCAAAACTGTACAGGTAAATGAGGCTGCCCCGGTGCGGATTGTAGGAAGGTTCATATCGGATAAATCCGAAACGATCCAACTCCTTCAAGCACTTGGTATAAGTATTTACCGAACCAATTTTTGACAACCTCATCAGCTCATCCCTGGATACAGAAATGGGGTTCTTGAAAAAGTTAAGGTTCCATCGCCTGAACAAGGCCATATACAAACTGATATGGTAGGGCGTGAGCCTGGTATCTGCATCCATCTGCTGGAACACTGCGGAAAGGTGCTTGATGTAGTTCATGCCCGGCCATGTGCTTTACCTCAAGCGGTTTTGAAACTTGTTGGACTGGAGCATCGCCTGAATGTCCGCATAGTCGTAATAGATTACTCCTCCGATCTTGGTAAAGGGTAATGTGCCGTTTACCCGTAGGTTCTGTAAAGTGCCGGGCGAAATGCCCAAAAGCTTGCGGACCTCATAGGATTTTAGCCATTTCTTTGTAGGCTGACCGGAATGTTCTTTGAGTAATCTTTTGAGGTCTTCCAGGAGCTCGATCTTGAACTCACGCAGGTCGTCTGTGGTAATTACTTCTGCTGCCATATCTTAACAAATGTTTATTGAACAGCGAAGATGTTCCCGTTTAGTGGGTTTTATTCACAAGCTAATCCGAAGTTCGGAAAGATTTTATCCTATTTTTCATCAGCTTCATCCATTCTACGAATGATACTTTCATGGAGGGAGTCCAGAAACTTGGTACGTCCGGTCTTGCGGATGCGAATTTCGAGGAAAGTGCGATGATATTGCCCCAATTCGATACCAAAGGTGTCTTCAAAAAATGCTGCAACTTCTTTCAGATCCGCAGTGCCATTGTTGAACACTCCACGAGCCTGAAGAGCATACATCAGTTCGATAAGAGAGACTTTGGAATCTGTCCATGTTAGTTTCCCCTTCGGTTCACCTTGTGATCTTCCATTGCTTAAGTCCCTCATATCCAGTTTGTTCAATTCATCTTCCAAATAGACATTGAGCAGGTCATTGGCCAGGATGTTGGAAACCTTAAAATCATGGCTAGTTGAGAAGTTCGGGTCAGTTTCAAAGAAGAAAGAATCAAGCGTTAACCTTATGTCCTGTTTGCCCCTTACAAAATATTTGTGATCCAGGTAATTGCTGTGAGTACGGTAATAGCGGTAAAATTCCAGATTGTCATCAAAATATCGTTTCAGTTTGTCCAGTTCATTCTGATAGTA
The DNA here is from genome assembly GCF_049340005.1 of Peijinzhouia sedimentorum. Classification (NCBI taxonomy): domain Bacteria; kingdom Pseudomonadati; phylum Bacteroidota; class Cytophagia; order Cytophagales; family Peijinzhouiaceae; genus Peijinzhouia; species Peijinzhouia sedimentorum. Next base: position 101,110 of record NZ_JBMPIY010000002.1, on the reverse strand, counting down.
TTTGCGTCTTACTTTGATACCTCCATTGGGCTTGTTGGTTTCAATGTTGAACACACTAAGATGGTAGATGAGCTTACTGACGAATTTCGGTTTGATCTCCTTGAAAAACAGGATTTCGCTAGCTTGAGAATCTAATGGGTTTTTAGTCAAGCCCTCCCTTAACTGGTTAATGGCAATCAGGACCATTTGAAAGCTCATCTCTGATTTTTTGAGGAGGTTATCTTCCTCCAGATCGATCATTCTAAGTTTGTCCTCTAAATCTTCATATTGTTGGTTATAATTTTCAGGCATTTAAATAGTGAGTTTATTGATTCCATAGCATGTTCTAAGTTAATTTTGCTGTATCCTTACTGCATTTAAAATAGCCAATAATGCCACACCTACATCAGCAAAGACGGCTTCCCACATTGTGGCCAGGCCTCCGGCTCCAAGTGCCAGCACAATAAGCTTCACCCCAAAAGCTAGGCTGATATTTTGCCATACGATCCGTTTGGTCTGTTTGCCTAACTGAATAGCAGTAGCAATTTTAGAGGGCTGGTCGGTCTGAATGACCACATCGGCTGTCTCGATAGCGGCATCACTACCCAAACCACCCATTGCCATGCCCACATCTGCCAGAGCAAGGACGGGCGCATCGTTGATACCGTCCCCTACAAATGCGATGACACGGCTGGTATCTTTTTTCAGTTCTTCTACCTTTTCCACCTTTTGCTCTGGCAGCAGATCACCAAAGGCTTTATCTATTCCGAGTGATTTTGCGACTTGTTGAGTCACTGCATTCTTGTCTCCTGACAGCATGATCAGTTCCCGAACTCCTGATTTGTGTAATGCATTGATTGCCTGGGCAGCATCCTCTTTGAGTTCATCGGCTATCACCAGGTAACCGGCATATTTTTGGTCAACCGCTACATGAATGACGGTATTGACCTCCTCGGCAGCATCAGCACAGGTAACGATCCCTTCCTTATCCATCAGTTTTTGATTGCCAATGAGCACATGCTTACTATTTACTTTTCCTTTCAGGCCGTGCCCGGCTATTTCTTCCTGTTGCTCGGGTTCTGAAATTTTCCCTCCCTGCTTTTTAGTATATTCTGTAATGGCTTTTGCGATGGGATGGGTGGATTTGCTTTCCATAGCTGCCGCCAGACTAAGCCAATCTGTAGTGATACCCTCCATGGTCACGGCTTTCTGAACTTCAAACACTCCCTTGGTAAGCGTTCCGGTTTTGTCCATCACCACAGTATTGACTTTTGTCATGAGGTCAAGGAAGTTGGAGCCTTTGAACAGTATCCCTTTGCGGGAAGCTGCGCCTATTCCTCCAAAATAGCCGAGCGGTATTGAGATGACCAGCGCACAGGGACACGAGATCACCAGGAAGATCAAAGCCCTGTAAAGCCAGTCTTCAAACACATAGTTTTCTACAAAGAAATAAGGCAGGAAGGTCAATCCCACTGCCAGAAAGGTGACGATGGGTGTGTAAACTCGTGCAAACTTACGGATAAACTGCTCGGTTTTTGCCTTGCGGGCGGTGGCGTTCTGCACCAGCTCCAGGATGCGGGCAAGTGAACTTTCGTTGAATGGCTTGCTTACTTTCAGTTCGATCAGCCGATCCAGGTTGACCATTCCTGCCAGTACTTTTTCTCCTTTGTTGTAAGTAGCCGGTTTGCTTTCTCCCGTCAGGGCGGAGGTATTGAAGCTGCTTTTTTCACTAATCATTTCCCCATCGAGCGGTACTTTTTCTCCGGGTTTAACCTGTATGGTTTCCCCAATTTGTACTTCTTCCGGGTGTACGGACACCATTTGCCCGCTTCTATACACAGAGGCCGAATCCGGGCGTATGTCCAACAGGGCTTTGATGTTGCGTTTGGCCCTGTTCACAGCTGCATCCTGAAACAACTCACCGATAGCATAAAAAAGCATCACCGCCACCGCCTCGGGATATTCGCCTATGGCAAAAGCCCCCAGCGTGGCTATGCCCATGAGGAAAAACTCAGTGAACACATCACCTTTCAAGATGGACTTCCAGCCTTTGACCAATACCGGCCAACCCACGGGCAAATAGGCAAGCACATACCAGCCTATGCGGATCCATCCCTGGAAAAATGCAGGCTGTACCCATTGGTCAACGGCTATTCCTGCAAGCAACATGACAAGGCTTACAATACCACTTCCCCAGGTTTGCAGGAAAGTGGAGGAGGCTTTTTCATCCTGCTTTTTTGGTTTGTCCGGATGTTGCTCGGTGCTGCAGCAATCTTTGTCTTCTATATTGTTTGCATTAGTCATACGCTTGTCAGTTTTTAATGTGTGAAAAAGGAAATGATACCTGTGATAATGAGGATGCAGCCTGAAACCAGCCCGGTATTATGCTCCAACCTGTGCCAATTGAATCGGTGCAGACCTTTCTGTGCGAGATACACCCAAAAGGTGATCCCCAACACGGAAACGATGGTGTAGAGCAAGCCCACTGTCAGGATCATCGGCCATCCATGAGTCCCTGCCATCAGGAAGTAGGCTTCAATTTCCAGGCAGGGCGAAAGAAACATCATAAATACCAGCAAGGTTACCACTTGTGTTGCTCCGGCCTGGTCCAGTTTTTGCTTTTCATTGAAGTGAAAATGATGGTGCCTGTGGTGTTGGATGATGAAATAAAACCCAATGGCAATGAGCAAAGCAGGAATGACCCAACGGGTATAACTGTTCAACGTTTCTGCCAGTGAAAGGCTAAATAGGCCCAGAAATACTCCCAGCAGAAAGGTACTTAGCGAATGAGCCAAAGCTGCCATAGCCGCAATGCGAACCGTCTTGCTTCCTTGCCAGCCAAACCTTTCTTTCAGAGCCAGCACCGGCAGCCAGTGGCTGGGAATCAGCCCGTGAAGGAGGCTGAGCATGATGGTACCGGTGAGTAAGGTGGTCATAGTCTTGTATCAATTTATTTTTTGAATTGATCTATTATTGCCTTCAGGTCTTCTGGGATTTCCATGGGCAAAAGGGGCGGAACATTGGCACCTCCCGTATTGCCTACAGGTACTTTACCTACAAAGGATTTTACTCCTCCTACAAATAGCCTTAGAATCTGCCCCCGGATTTCTGCCCAATCCTTGATCATGAAGCCGAACCGGAGCATAAGCCAATGCGCTTCCGAGTGCTGGTATGGATAGGCTTGCCCAAGAACATGTGCCCGTTCCAGATGTCGCCAGGCCTCCTGAAGGTGACCCTTGGCGAGTTTTTCTTTATACAGGACGAGCTCCTGACAATAATGTGGTTTGAGGCCCTTAGGCATGGCAGTGTTAAAGTTCATAGCGTTAAATGTCTTACCTGAAAATACGTGTAAACTCAATGCACAGTCATTGCAATTTTCATCCTGCACATTTCCCGCAAACACCTTTTACCACTAGGTTGGCTTCTTCGCCTTTGAATGCGGTTGGCAGGTTAATTTCCGGGATTTTGTATTTGGGCAAACAGAAGGTTTCGCTACACACCCGGCAATGGAAATGTACGTGCAAGTCCCGTTCGATATTGCATTCACAGCCTTCTTCGCAAAGGGCATACTTGGGCGCTCCGGTACCGTCATCTATACTGTGTACCAGTCCGTTTTCCTGAAAGGTCTTCAGGGTGCGGAATAGTGTCACCCTGTCTGACTTTTCAAATGCCTTTTCCAGGTCAGAAAGGCTGATGGCGGCCTCCTGACTGGTCAGGGCTTCCAGCACCAACAGCCGCATGGCTGTTGGTCGGATGTCCTTTTCTTTGAGTTTATTTTCGAGATCTTTGATCATGGCATCTTTGTGTTAAAGTGAATTCCAAAGCAGATATATGGCTGGGTTAATATTTATTTGATTCCTCCTTACATTTCCTACACCAATTCCCCTGCATCCACTATCAGCGGTAGCCTGGAAACGGTGACCATTTTTACATTGCCACCTCAGTTTGGACTTGCTATTGATATATAAGTCCGATAGACAAAGCCCGCCCCATGTCCTGGCCAAATGTTGCATTTCTTCAATTGGAGACCCCATGATGTTCCTACTTCATGTCAAATCTTTTGATGGACTTTCCAGTCTTGATTCTATACGCATCCTCTATTTCCGAAACGTAAATGATCCCATCGCCAGGTTCTGGCGTTTGGGCTTTGCCGCATATTAATTGCACGGCTTTGTCCATTTCTTCATTTTGGCAAACCAGCTCCAGTTTTACTATCGGGCTATCGGTAAAATGAAAGTCCAGGGAAGGAGAAGCATCAGGATCTTTATGAGCTCCCGTACCTTCTCCTTTTGATAGCGTTACACTTTCAAACCCTGCATCCCGCAGAGATTCTACCACTACCTGTACTCTTTTTGGTTTTATAAATGCTTTTATTTCTTTCATCTTTTTAGTCGTATAATTTTTAATTAATTTGGCAATGGGCAAAAAGCAGTTGGCAAAAGTTGTCGTAGTAAATCCTCTTTTGCCAACTGCCTTTTACCAACTTAGCATTTAGTCATCGTCACCAGTCTCCCCTTTTTTCATTTCAGAAATCAGGTAATAAGCGTTGTTCCAGGCTACTTTTGTGCCCTCAGGAAGCGGCTCCAATAATTTGATCTCTACCCAACCATCTTCGGTTATACCTGTGCGCACTTCTATGGCTTTAAATGCCCATTCGGTTTTGCCCTCTTCTTCATGCGCTTCTGCCATAAAAATATAAGGCTTGCCTTCTTCTTCTATAATGGCGCTTTCCGGTAGGGCTTTTACCTGATCATCACCCGTTCTTATTTTACCATTGATATACATACCGGGAATCAGAAAGTCTTCCTTATTGTCAATCTCAGCATGGATATGTACCGCTTTTGGGTTTTGCTCAAACTGCTTACCGACAGAATAGATTCTGGCCGTCAAAGTAGCCCCCGGAACGGACTCCACAGTAAAAGATATTTTCTGGCCTACTTTCACTTTATAAACATCTTTTTCAAACACCATCAGGTCGGCATGGATGTGATCTGTGTTGACGATCATAAACATCACCGTCTGAGGATCAACATACTGCCCTAGCTGAACTTCTACCTTTACAATATAGCCTTTGATCGGGCTGACAACCGGCACCTGGTCATAGATTTCGCCTTGTCGTATCTTCTCCACATTCAAATTGAGTTGTTTTAACTGGGCTTCATAACCTTTTGCTTCACCTTTTATGGTTTGGTAGTCGGCCAATGTCTGTTGATAGGTCTTGCCCGAACCCACGTTTTCTTCGTAGAGCTTTTTTTGACGTTCGTACTCTTTCTCCAGGTATTGCAACTGACTATACGCTCTTACATAGTTTGACTGAATGCTGCTCAAATTGGGGTGAGCAAGGTAGGCTAATACCTGTCCTTTACTTACCTTATCGCCCTCTATTACTTTAATAGAAGTAACATTGGCTCCCAGAATAGCAGTAACTGTCGCCTTATGCTGTGGGGGTACTTCCAATTGTCCGTTGGCTTCTACCACACCGGAAAGGGGACGAGTTGGCAATGTATCTATTTTGATGCCCAGGCTTTCAAACTTGAGATCTGATAGGTGGAGCTCGGCCATTCCCTCTTCGCTATGTCCTTCTTCTTCACCTTCATGACCGGCTTCACCTTCGGCATGATCTTCATGACCGGTTTCGGTGGCATCTGTCGATTTGCTGCCACATCCTGTAAATACCGATACCGTCAGTACCAGCGCCAGTATATATATGATTTGCTTTTTCATTTCTTCTATTATTTGTCTGACTTTATTATTGACTTTCAATTCCATCATTAGTTTGTTGTTTTTAAGTAGTACTCCAGTTGGTAGCGACTGTCCAGGTAACTGCCAAAGGCATTCCATGAGTCCACCTCTATGCGAATGGCATCCCTGATGTTTTGAAGAAAGGTCACATAGTCAATGGCCCCTTCCCGATAAGCCAAAATAGCTCCGGCTCGTTGTTCCTGCGCCAGGGGGAGTGCTTCATCCCTGTAGTAGTTCCATGAATAAAGCCATTTCAGATACTGCTCTTTCATTTCCTGATAAGCTGCATTCAACTCCAACTGGTTTTGTCGCAGGTTTTGTCCTGCAATATCCCGCTGTATTTTGGCCGATTGTGTTCTGCCAAGCTCAGGCCCAAAAAACAAAGGGATCCGAATACCAATTTGGTACTGATAAAATCCTGATTGCCCATCAACTTGTTGTCGTCCATATTGGCCTTGCAACTGTGGAAAAAACTGCGAACGCCTTTCTTTTATGGTCGCATCCGCTACATCTACCTGTTGTTTTGAAACATTCAAAATAGGATGGTTCATTAGGGAATCGGCTACATAATTCAGCGGTTCATCCAATTGAGTGGCCGGGATATCCGGCACGGTAAAGAGGGTATCATTGGCAAACCAAAGGTTGAGCCGCTGCAAGGCGCTGAGATAATCTCTGTACGCCTGCTCCTTCTGTATCTGTACCTGATTGGCCTGGTTGGAAGTAGCCAAATATTCCAGCTTGGAAGTGGCTTCTGTTTCTAAGCGGATTCGTGCGGCTCTTTCAATATCGGTAAAAACCGAATCCAACTGCTCATACACCTGGTAATTATTCTTTGAAGCATATACCTGCGCCCAGGCCTGACTTACTTCCCTTTCCAGTTCTATTACAGACAAATCCAGAGCGGCTTCAGCCAATGCCACCCGTTCCTTTTGCAATTTCAAACGTGGTGCTATACCGAACACATCAATCTGCTGCTGCTGGATGCCAAATTGTGTGTAGACACCATCCGATCCATTGCCCACTTCCTCTTTAGCAGTAAATATTTGGGTATTACCTAAGTCCCACGCTGTTTTCTTCAAAGCCTCTTGGCTTTCTATTTCAAGACGTGCCGATTGTATCTTAGGATAACTTTCTAAAGCCCGCTTCCTGGCTTGCTCTAATGTAATCGTTGGTAGGCTGTCATTCTTTTGTTCCTGCTGCTGGGCATTAGCCATAGCCGGTACACCAAACAATCCACCACAAATAATCAATATGATGATCACATTGACATTTGGTGCACTCAGGTTATTTCTTTTATCGCTTCTTCCTTCTACAAAAGTGTAAAGCACCGGCAGCACTACCAGCGTAAGCAAGGTGGCAGTAAGCATACCACCAATTACCACAGTAGCCAAAGGCCGCTGCACTTCTGCTCCTGCAGACGCTGAAAATGCCATAGGAAGAAATCCGAGAATATCCGTGGTTGCGGTAAGCATGATAGGCCTGATCCGTTCTTTAGTTCCTGTAAAAATGCGGTCCCTGATGCTGGTGACTCCTTCCTCTTTTAGGGAATTAAATCGGTTGATCAATACCAAACCGTTCAGGACAGCTACACCAAAAAGCACAATAAAACCAACTCCCGCTGAAATACTAAATGGCATATCTCTAACCCAAAGTGCAAATACTCCCCCAATAGCTGCCAGTGGAATAGCTATATAGATCATAATGGATTGAGAAAATGACTTTAGCGCAAAATAAAGCAGTATGAAGATCAAAAAGAGTGCTATGGGAACAACAATTGTTAACCTGCTTTTAGCCCGCTCAAGGTTTTCAAACTCCCCACCGTAGGAAATATAATAACCCGGAGGCAAGTCTAGTTGTGCATCCAGTTTTTCCTGAATATCGTTTACTACTGACTCCACATCACGACCTCTTGTATTGACCCCCACATAAGTGCGTCTATACGTATTGTCCCGGGAGATCTGCATGGGGCCAGGCACATAGCTAATGTCGGCCACTTCTTTTATCGGAACTTGGGTACCATCGGGTAGATCAATGTAGAGTGTGCGCAGGTCATCAATACTTTTCCGGTGCGCCTCATCAAAGCGGATGACCAGATCAAATCTTTTTTCACCTTCAAAAATCACCCCGGCCACACCACCTGCAAAGGCTGAACTCACATACTCATTGATCTTTTGAATGTCCAATCCATATTGGGCAATTTTATCCCGATTGTAACGAACGGTCATTTGGGGAAGTCCTGATGTACGTTCTGGGTTTACATCACCGGCTCCTGGCACGGTAGAAATTATATCCGCCATTTCCTGCACTTTTGCGGAAAGCACTTCCAGGTCTTCGCCATAGAGTTTTACGGCAATGTCCTCCCGTACCCCTTCCAGCAACTCATTAAAACGCAGCTCTACCGGCTGGGTAAATACCAGGTTAACCCCGGTCAGATTGGTTTCCAGCTTTTCCTTGATTTGCTCAATTAGCTCGTCCTTGGTTTCAGCTGAAACCCATTTATCTTTATCTTTTTCCAATATGAGGTACATATCGGCTATATCCATCGGCATGGGGTCCGTAGGGATATCGGCCACCCCAATTCTGGCAGTTACTGTTTTTATTTCGGGAAAACTTTCCAGCAACAGGTTCTCAATCTTGATTGATACCTCTTTAGACTCACTTAGGGAACTTCCGGGCCTGATGAGTGCCTGCATCGCGATATCTCCTTCATCAAGCTGTGGCACAAACTCCCCTCCCATACGTGAAAAAATGAAACCGGCTGCTACTAGTAGCACAATAGCTACGGTGATCACAATTGCTTTAAAACGCAGCGCACCTTTTAGCAAAGGCAAATAAACCCATTGAATGCCATCTATTATTTTATCACTAACCTTTTCCAGCCAGCGTTCAAATCGTCCAAACCAGTTCTTTTTGTTTTGAACAGGTTTCATAAACAAGGCCGACATCATCGGTACATACGTCAGACAAAGGAAAATGGCACCAATCATGGCAAAGCCAAATGTATAGGCCATCGGCTGAAACATCTTACCTTCCACCCCGGTAAGGAATAAGATGGGGGTAAATACAATGAGGATGATAATCTGTCCGAAAAAGGCCGAACTCATCATTGTACTGCCCGCATCATAAGCAACCTCATCCATTACACCCTGGTTGAATTTGATTTTCCCTGACCGGATGCGCTTTTGGATTTCATACACTGTGCCCTCTATAATGATCACCGCCCCGTCAATGATGATCCCAAAATCAATGGCCCCAAGGCTCATCAGGTTGGCCCACACATTGAACTGCTTCATTAAAATGAAGGCAAACAGTAGGGAAAGCGGAATGGTAGTCGCAGTGATAATACCGCCACGAAGGCTACCCAACAGAATCACCAGGGCGAAAATGACAATCAGCGCCCCTTCTATAAGATTGGTTTTTACAGTATCGGTAGTCCTGGAAATTAAATCACTACGATCAATTATCGTATTGATCGCTAATCCCTCCGGAAGAGATTTTTCTATCTCTTCCATACGCTCTTTTACATTCTGAATGACTGCATTGGGATTGGAGCCTTTTAGCATCATAATAATGCCGCCAACAGCTTCTTTTCCATCCTGTGTGAAAGCCCCATATCGCACCTGGCTGCCGAAGTGTACTTTAGAGGCTACATCACCTACCGTAACCGGGATCCCATTTTCTGTTTTTATGACGATTTTTCGGATATCATCCAGAGAGCGCACCAAGCCTTCTCCACGGATGAAATTAGACATCCTGTTCTTCTCAATGTAAGCCCCACCGGTATTAACATTGTTTCTGGCCAGAGCCTCATATACTTGAGAGATGCTCACATTCTGTGCATTGAGTTTATCCGGGTTAATGGCCACTTCATATTGCTTAATATAGCCACCGAAAGAATTCACCTCAACCACACCTTCAAGCAAAGTTAATTGCCGTTTTACAATCCATTCTTGAATCGTGCGCAACTCCATAGGTGAATACATCGAGTCATAACCCTCTTGTGGTTCAATGGTGTATTCATAGATTTGGCCTAAACCAGTGGAAATGGGACCCATTGATGGGCTTCCAAATTTCTCCGGTATGGTCTCTTTTAATTCGATTAGTTTTTCCTGTACCAGTTGGCGGGGCAGATAGGTACCCATATCGTCTTCAAAAACAATGGTAACGACAGAGAGGCCGAACCTCGAAACAGAACGGATTTCATCTACTCCCGGCAGGTTGCCCATGGCCAACTCTACAGGGTAAGTAACAAACTGTTCGATATCTTCGGTGGCCAGGTTTTGAGATACTGTAATGACCTGTACCTGATTGTTGGTAATATCCGGCACAGAGCCCAGATTGATTGTGGACATGGAGTAGATCCCCACCCCAATGAGCGCCATCGTGAGCAGGCCTACGATGAATTTATTCTTTATTGAAAAAGAAATGATTTTATTGATCATACGACTTTTAATTATTTTAAGTGAACAGTGAAGTAGAGGTGCAAACGATCTGAGAGTCCCGCCAGGAGGATAACGCCTGTCGTAAGGACACCTATGATCAGTTTGTTTTTGACTGAAAATTGAATGATTTTATCCAGCATTTATTTTGCATTTTGAATCCTGATTTAATGAATTGATTGGGACGAAAATGCCCATCTGAGGGATGTCGGACGGCAATAGAAAAACGACATTTTACTTCATTACGCAGTGCAACGAAGTAAAAGGGCTCATTTTAATATGTCCGGTAAATCAGACTTTGGGAGGCTGGAAGGGAGATTCTGAGTATTCGGAGCAAAGAGAAAAACTATAGCGTGTTGCTCTGGTTTCTGTTGTAATGTGAATAGGAGTCATTTCTGCATACCCCCATGGTTGGGCTATGTAAGTGTACCCGTGACAGCACTGGTGCTGACCGTGAAAAGGCAAGTTTTTGTCATGTTCGTCATCATGGTGGCCTTTTACATCTTGCCCGTCACCATAATGAAAGTCGATAAACTCTACGAATGAAGTTCCATCGTGTTCTGCATATTCCTCGTAGTGTTCAAAAAGCACTGGAAGCTTTGCCAATTCACAACATAAATCCATAGTAGGCCCCATTGCCTGCATCAGGAACAGAAAGCTGAACGATATGGATAGAATGGAATTCATTTACCTGCAAATATACACAAAATTAAGGTGCAAGGGTATTGCAAAAGTCGGCAAGTACCCTTGGGAGATTTCTAAATAGTTCAGCTTTTCATCTTCCTTTTCAGCAATTGCGCATTGATGGCCACTATGACCGTACTCAGGCTCATGAATACTGCGCCTATAGCAGGACTGATCACCAGGCCTGGAATAAAGCCTGTGGCCAGTGGCAATGCGATAGCGTTATAGCCTGTTGCCCAGGCGAGGTTCTGGATCATCTTGTTGTAGGTGGCTCTGCCAAATAGTACCAGATTGGCAATGTCCTTTGGGTTGCTGTTGACCAATATGATGTCGGCTGTCTCAGCAGCCACATCGGTACCTGAACCTACAGCAATACCCACATTGGCTTGTGCCAGTGCAGGGGCATCATTTACCCCATCACCCGTCATAGCCACAAAGTGGCCTTCTTTCTGAAGTTTCTTGATGATGTCTACTTTTTGGTGTGGAAGCACTTCGCTATAGTAGCCATCCAGCCCAAGTTTGTCGCTTACTGCTTTGGCCGTTTTCTCATTGTCACCGGTAGCCATGTATAGTTTCATGCCTTTTTCCCGAAGCGTTTCGATGGCCTTAGGGCTTTCTTCCCTGATTTGATCGGACAAGGCTATGAAGCCAATCAACTTTTCTTCCAAAAGCACAAAAACTATGGTTTCTGCGGCATCAGATCCTGCCTGTTCAGGGATGTTTATGTTGTTTTCTTTCAGATAGCCGGGGCTGACCACTTTCCAGTTTTGTCCATCGATCTTGCCCTGAATGCCCTTGGCCGTCAGCGATTCAAAATTTTCAACCTTTTTCAATGTCAGACCTGCTTCTTTCGCTGCTTTCACAATGCCTTGTGCAATTGGGTGCTCAGATTGCTGCTCCAGTGAAGCGGCAAAGGACAGCAGCTCCTTTTTGTCCATATCATTCGAAAGACTCTCATATCGTGAAACCCCAAACTTCCCTTCGGTCAGAGTCCCGGTCTTGTCAAATACCATTGCAGTAATTTTCCGGGCATTCTCAAAAGCAGTACGGTTACGGATTAGCAAGCCTTTGCTTGCGGAAACAGCAGTGGAAATGGCTACAACCAGTGGTATGGCCAAACCCAATGCATGTGGACAGGAAATAACCATGACGGTCACCATTCGTTCCAGTGCAAAATCTAACGGCTTACCCAAGCTGATCCAGGTCACCAGCGTAGCTGTACCGGCACCAATGGCGATGAACGTGAGCCATCTGGCGGCAATGTTGGCCAGGTTTTGGGTTTTCGATTTAGCTTTCTGAGCCTCTTCTACCAGCGTGATCACTTTGTTGAGGTAGCTTTCTTTCCCGGTTTTGGACACCTTTACTTTGATGGACTGGCTGCCATTTACCGATCCACCAATGACCTGGTCTCCTTTGGATTTTTTCACCGGCTTGCTCTCACCGGTGAGCATGCTTTCGTCCAGGTGGCTTTCCCCATCCACCACTGTGCCGTCCGCAGGTATTTTCTCATTGGCTTTTATCAGGATGATATCCTCCTTTTTCAGTTGATCAACCTTGATGTCCTTGATTTGGTCTCCCTGAACCAAATGTGCTTCGGAAGGCATCATCTGCACCAGTAATTCGAGCGCTCTTGATGCACCCATTACCGATTTCATCTCGATCCAATGCCCCAGCAGCATGATGACGATCAGTGTGCCCAACTCCCAGAAGAAATCCATCCCTTCCAAACCAAACACCACTGCCGAGCTGTACACGTAGGCCACAGTAATGGCTACTGCAATCAGGGTCATCATACCCGGGTTTTTGTCTTTCAACTCATCCCAAAGTCCTTTGAGAAAAGGCCAGCCCCCATAAAAGAAGACAATGGTGGAAAGCCCAAAAAGGATGTACTGATCACCAAAAAAGGTCAGCTCAAATCCCAGTAATTGCTGAATCATGTGAGACAATGCAAGAATTGGTACGGTGAGCACAAGAGAAACCCAAAAACGTTTTTTGAAATCCTCGATCATCATGGCGTGGTGGTCGTGGTGTCCATGCTGATGGTCTGATTTGTTGTTGGTTTGATGCCCTGATGAATGGGACTTTTTAGTCTCGCTACCATGCTCATGATGGTGATGCTTTTGATGATCGTGGTTATGCTTTTCCATGAGTAAAATTTTTAGTGGTTAATCTGTTTTAAAGGGAAGGGAAATACTGAGCTTTTCCCATGACATGTGGATGGCACCTGAGCCTTCTCCTTTGTCTTCTATGGTATAAGTTAGCCGTTCGGTAAGTGGCATTCCCGTTTCCGGTGTTACCTCAATCCTGATGACATCATCGGCCTGATCGTAATCATCGGCCAGGTGCTGCTCCCAGTTTTTATTCAGGATCAATGTCCAGCGTTCCTGTCCGGGAATGGTAAAGAACGCATATTTTCCTTTTGGGATCGTAGTTTCTTCGATTTGGATTACTTTGGAAAATTCTATCGTGGTGGCACTGTGTGCCCCGGTTACCCAAACCTCATCATAGGGTACTAAGCCTCCCCAAATGACCCTACCTCTAACGGCTGGTGAATGGTAGTTAATAGAAACATGGGCATTACCCACATTGCCATGCGCTTCCTGAGGAATGCTCTTTTTCGAGTTGTCCGATTGTTCAGTAGGTGCTTTTTCCGGCTGATGGTGCTCATGCTCACCGTGTTCGCTTTTTTTGTTTTGGCAGGATGCGATCAGCAATCCCAGTGCAAGTGTGTAAATCAGTTTGTTCATCATTTTTTCTTTTTAAGTTTTGAAGCGGTTTCTATAAAAGTTTTGGAGGATACTGAGTAAAGTGTAAAGCCTGAGAGCACCGTAAAAAGGCCAAAGACTGAAAATGCCCTGAGCAGCCAATTGTTGAAATTGTCCCGCCCGGCATAATCCATGGTGTGAAACATCCAAAGAAAGTCGAACCAGCGCCAACTGCTGTGCCTTACCCGCTCAAAGCGGCCATTGGAGGCATCTATGTATGCTACCAGTTTGTCGGGATGATCAAAGTGGACAGCCCAGGCTGGTAGCGGCCTGCCACGGTACTCATGATGGTTGCCGGTTTCATTAATCAGTTCTGTTTTCAGGATTTCCATGTTTTCTACGAGATGGTTCTTTGCGATTTCAGTCGCCTCTTTTTCGGTTATACCTTTCTTTATTTGCCCGGTTTCTGCATTAAAAAGCAGGCTATCGTTGACCCAATAATGCGGTTGGTGATTGAAGTAGCGAAGCTCAAGGGATGAAATACTAAGTGTTGAATCCAAATGTGGCGGACTGACCAAGTTCCTGGATGAATGCGGTATGACATGCTCATGGTGGAACTGGTCTCCATGGATTTCATCAATATCCGTCCAACTGAAATAGAGGCCGCTGATAGTCCAACCAATAAACTGAATGCCAATAATAAGCCCCAGATACCGGTGTGTCTTTCGGATGTAGTAGTTTCTGTTTCGTTTCATTTTTTTAGGTGGATTTATCTGTCCGACTTAAGAACCATTTTTCACCTGCGAAAACCAGTAGTATCACAGATGCAGAAACAAAAAGAACCAACAGGTCAGACGATGCCTTGATCCATAAGAACGCTGCCAATACGATGAAATCCAACACCATCGCTGTGAGTACAATTGTTCCATTGGCTTTCACCTCTTTCCTCAAATACTTATATACACCCCAATGAATAATGATGTCCATCACCAAATAAAAAATAGCTCCTATGGAAGCAATTCTGGTCAGATCAAAGAAAATAGTCAGGATAATAGCGATAAACACCACATACACCAACATGTGCTTCTGTATTCGGCCTGACATACCTAAATGGCTATGTGGAATAAGTTCCATATCTGTAAGCATAGCCGTCATACGAGAGACTGCAAAAATGCTGGCAATCACTCCCGAAATAGTAGCTATAATGGCAATCGCCACAGTGAAGTAAAGTCCGTAACTACCGAAAGCAGGCTTGGCAGCTTCAGCAAGTGAGTAATCTTTGGCCTGAATAATTTCAGAGATTGTAAGGCTTGAGTTCACAGCGAAAGCAACCATAAAATACACCACTGTGCATATCAATAAAGAAATAATAATAGACCGGCCAACATTTTTTTTGGGTTCTGTAATTTCGCCACCACTATTAGTAATCGTAGTGAATCCTTTGTAGGCCAAAATGGAAAGTGCTAAGGCCCCAATATAACTGGTTGCTGAATAATCAGTGTTTTCGATGGCTTTTGGTATCAACCCTTCCAGAGAAAAGCCCACTGCCCAGAGAGCTCCTATGGCAAAAACCAGAATTCCGATAATTTTGATAAATGACATGAACTGTGATGACTTTCCTATCAGCTTGTTGCCAGAGATGTTAATCAACAATGCGCAGATCAGAAGAGCAACACCCAAAATTGGAATCCACAGTTCCTTATTTTCAACTTCGAATAATTGAAGAGTATAAGAGCCAAAAGTTCTGGCAACCAGGCTTTCGTTGATTACCATGGATAGTGCCATCAACAGTGATGCAGAACCTGTAATGGTTGATTTACCATAAGCTTTTTTCAAAATCATGGCTATTCCCCCGGCCGAAGGATAAGTATTAGAAACTTTGATGTAGGAGTAAGCACTGAAGGCTGAAATGATGGCTCCCAAAACGAAAATGTAAGGAAACCAGGTCCCTGACAGTTCAGCCACCTGGCCCAATAATGCAAAGATTCCAGCACCGATCATTACACCAGTACCTAAAGCAATTGATCCTAATAAACTTAAACTTCCCTTTTTATAAACTTCTTCCATAACTTCCATTTAAAACATGACTGACAATCCTGCACCTGCCCCAAAGCGATTGTCGTAGCTAGTCATCAGTGAAAAATTCTTAGACAGCATGTATTGTGCACCGGCACTCCATACAATTTCTTCTTTGTAATCTTGGCCAGCCTCCAGGCTGTTTACCCATCCTGCGTCAATTTGATATTCGTAATAGCCAAAAACGGACAATTTTGGAAATACCATAAGCGAGCGACCAATTCCGATCCTGGGCCGAAGTTCATTATCTACCCGCAGATCAACACTGAACATATAAGGTGTAAACCATCTGATGCCAGCCACTGCAATTGTCTTCATTTCATCTAAACTATTTCTGGTGGTATTCTCAACATTGACACCTCCGAAAACCCTCAAATAATCGTACAGATAATACTCATAAGAAAATTCAGCTTCCAGATTTTGATTCCATCCGTATTCCATTGATAAATTGAATTGATTGCGGATGTTTGAGGTGGTCAGATTTACGGTTGTATTATGTGAAGCAACATCTGCCATTCCCCAACTGTAAAAGCGGTTGGCTTCGTGGATCAGTTTGGAAATGGGAAATGGTTTCATTCTTGGGTCTTCCGGGGTATCATAGCTTACTACACGTGCCATACCACCCATCATATGATAGAGAATGTGACAATGGAAGAACCAGTCACCGTATTCATTTCCATAAAACTCAATCGTTACCTTTTGCATCGGTGGCACATTCACGGTATGCTTTAATGGTGAATAATCTCCATTCTCATTGATTACCCTGAAAAAATGACCATGTAAGTGCATTGGGTGGTGCATCATGGTGAGGTTGTTGAAAGTGATCCTTGTTACTTCTCCTTCATTGATTTTAATCTTGTCGGTTTCAGCCAATGGTATGCCATTCATACTCCAGATATAGCGGCTCATATTACCTGTCAGGTTTAAGAGAATTTCTTTTACGGGAACATCCTCAGAGTAGGTTGTATTTTCTGTAGACTTGAGGTAATCATAGTTATATTCAGAAAACATATTCATTCCGCCCATTTCTGCAGATTCCATATTGGTTGATGGTGGTGAGGTTTGCATCATTTTATCATCACCCATTCCGCTCATTTTAGTTTCTTCAGGATCGTCCTTTTTCATATCCATCCCCTGATGCATTGATATGTCACTTTTCGTGTTGTCCATGTTCATGCCGCTCATTCCATCCTTCATCTGCATTCCCCAGTTTCGCATCATTTTTTCAGGGTCAACTTTTTTTGGACGGAATTTCAGGGCTGGGGCTCCCATACGCATATCCATTTTGGACATTTGCTTCATCATTGCAATTTTATCTGGCCGGGGCACCGCAGGTGCTGGTAGCATTTCACCTTGCCCCAGAAATGCGGATGCGGTACCGGATCCATCTTGGGCAGTGATTTTAAATTCCATTTTGCCTTCTTCTGGAATAGTCACAATGAAATCATACGTTTCGGCTATAGCGATAAAGGTCTTGTTGTGGGCAACGGGCTCCACATTCAGGCCATCGGCAGAAACAATAGTGGGATTTCCACCACCAAAGGTCATCCAAAACTGCGTTGAAGCTGCGCCATTGATAATCCGTAACCTTACTTTTTCATCCGGTTTGAAGTCTGGGTATTCTTGCTTTTGCTCGCCATTCACCAACAAAGCCGGGTAATAAATATCTGCTATGTCGGCACTTTCCATTCTCTGCCTCCAAAAATTAAGTTGCGCACCCAGCGCTCCACGAGCGATTACCTGGTTCAGTGGCGTGGCCGTTCCTTTTCGCCAGTTATACCACTCCGTTCCTCTTTTTAGAAAACGAAGAACGCTCATTGGATTTTCATTGGTCCAGTCTGAAAGCACCATCACCAACTCTTTATCATACTCAAGGCTCTCTTCCCTTGGGTCAATGACAATAGAGCCGTAAACTCCACTTTGTTCCTGAAGCATGGTATGCGAATGGTACCAATAGGTACCGGATTGATTTAAAGGGAATTCATATTTTTGGGTATGACCAGGCTCTATTGGCGGAGTGGTCAAGTAGGGTACCCCATCATAAAAATTAGGTAAAAGCAGTCCATGCCAATGAACTGAGGTTTCCACGTCCATTTCGTTTTTCACGTAGATGACGGCATACTCTCCTTCAGTGAACCGGAGGGTAGGTCCGGGAATGCTGTCATTAACAGTCATTCCTTTAACATCTTTGCCGGTCTTGTTGACCATTTCCTGTTTCAGTGTGATCGTGTATTCCCTGACCGGGAGGTTGTCCACGTTTCCTTCTGATGATTTTTCTGTAAGGTTTTGAGCCTGCACTGAAAATACACTTGTCCACAGAATGGATATAAGAAATACGATTTTATCATTTTTCATAATATTTGATTTTATCACTAATTATTTCACTGCTCTTGATGAGCTATGGGTTTTGATAATTTTCCATTCATCATCCATCTTTTTCAAAATTGATGTGGCCGTTGCTTTACGCTCGACCTTGCGGCCATCTTCCTTCAAAACAATGTTGTAGATATAGGATTCAGTCGTGAATGCATAGGGCATATCCAACACTACCGATATTTCATATTCACTAAAAGTCATTAGCGTCCTAAATAAGAAATGAGAGGCCTTGTTTTTTGCCCAAAATAGTAATTTTGGGTTTGCACCAAAAACCGAAGACCTCTCATGGGTAATATTACATTGTTTTCGCAGATTATTAAAAAGATTGACCGATCAATTTTCAAGAAATTCGTCAAAGAGAAGCAGACAGATAAAGGCAGCAAAGGATTTGACAGCTGGACGCATTTAGTTTCGATGCTTTTCTGCCATTTTGCCAAGAGTACGTCTGTACGGGACATCTCCAACGGCTTACGTTCGGCTACGGGTAATCTTAATCATTTGGGTATAGCAAAAGCTCCCTCCAAATCTAGTATTAGCTATCAAAACAAGCGCAGGGACGCAGACTTGTTCAAAGAACTTTATTTTTTTCTATTGAATAGTTTAGGACAGCAGGCTTCACTTAAACGGGTTAAACTCAAAATTAAAGTTCCAGTTTACTTGTTGGATGCTACGCTCATCAGCCTATGTCTTTCTGTCTTTGATTGGGCAACCTTCCGTGCTAAAAAGGGGGCTGTAAAGATGCATACACTGTTAGATTATGATGGTAAACTTCCTGTCTATGTGAATATTACTGAAGGAAGTGTAGCAGATAACAAAGGAGCATATGATATTCCTTTGGAGAAAGGATCCGTTATCGTAGCCGATAGGTATTACAATGACTTTCCCATGCTCCATGTTTGGGACAGCAAAAAGGTATGCTTCGTGATTAGACACAAGGGCAATCTAGCTTACACCACAATCAAGGAGCGAGAATTACCAGAAAATACAGCTCAACACATCCTAAAAGATGAAGAAATAACACTGACGAATCCACTATCTAAACTTAAGTACGCTAAAAAACTTAGAAGAGTGGTTGTATGGGATGAGGTAAACCAACAGACGATAGAACTCATTACCAATAACTTCAAGTGGGCGGCACAGACCATTGGTGAGCTTTATAAATGCAGATGGGAGATTGAGATATTCTTCCGAGATATTAAGCAGTTACTTCATATCAAAACCTTCATAGGGACGTCCAAAAATGCAGTAATGATCCAAATATGGACAGCTTTGATCACTATTATGCTCCTAAAAGTAATGAAAGCGATAGCGAAATATGGATGGCATCTGTCCAATCTTGTGGCCTTTATCCGCTTAAATATATTTGTGAAAATTGACCTGCAAAAATGGTTAGATAGACCCTTTGAGGAGCATGATAAACCACCCAATATTGATCCACAGGGGATACTGTTTCCAAATTATTCGTAAAACCATTTAAAAAATACTAAAACCTAGTTTTACAGGTACTAAGAAAATTATTTAGGACAGCATTGACTAAAAGTGAATGATTCAAAATGACCAAGTTCGGGCCCAATGTGATTGGCGATATAGTCTCGGTAGGTTCCTTCTATTTTTCCTTGTTCCAGTACCTCCGAATCCTCGGTGAACAATGCGTAGGAATCTGTCACATCCAAACTTTCCAGGGTTTCCTTGTAAGTCTTCATTACTTTTTTAACTGCCTGCACTTCTGCAGCTAAATCAATAACTTCTTCCTGTTTCATCTCAGTTTTCTGATTTTCATCCGAGGTGGGCGAATTACAAGAGGAAGCCAGTATTAACGCTGTGAGTAGATATAAAAAATTCTTCATGGTGTTGCTTCTTTTAGTTATTAAGGATTTAGTTTTTCCAAATATTTAATTAATTGTTCCT
This sequence comes from Peijinzhouia sedimentorum, assembly GCF_049340005.1. Classification (NCBI taxonomy): domain Bacteria; kingdom Pseudomonadati; phylum Bacteroidota; class Cytophagia; order Cytophagales; family Peijinzhouiaceae; genus Peijinzhouia; species Peijinzhouia sedimentorum. The sequence continues at coordinate 81,201 of NZ_JBMPIY010000002.1, read as the reverse complement.
TTTCATCATTGGTCAGTTCTGCCTCCGGATGCATCCAGAGGTATTCTTTTAAGGGCATTTCACCATCACTGATTTGTGAAATCATTGAGCGAATTTTTTCACGCTGCATGCGCCCGGAATATTCCTGAAAGGTGGAGAAGTTAAGTTCGTCCTTGCCATCATCAATGTGCTGCTGCAATAACCAGGCAAACGGCCGAACCCTGCCGTACCACGGATAGTTGGTATTGTTGCTATGGCAGTCATAGCAAGAGGCTTTTATCATCTGCTGAATGTTAAAAGGTGCCTCAATCGTTTGTAAAAAGTCCGTTTTAGATACTTCATCGCTCTGATTTTTAGGCACAGGAATAAATTGTATTCCTATGCCCAAAATCAAAATAATTATAGCTGCCTTTTTCATGACCGCTCTTACAAGCTAATGACTTCCTGTACTTTGCCACACTTCATCATCTTATCACCGAATAGTGGATTTTTAATTTCCTCACTGGCACTTAGCCACATACCGCCTTTGTTATCGTTGTACATTGGGCAATACTGGTGGTATAGGGTTCTATCTGTACCGATAATAGCAGTCAGGTCTTTTATATCCTTGCTTAAGGCCTCAAAATGCTCTCTTTGATGTCCAATTTCGCTCTCCGAGATATGCTCACCATGGTTTTTAGCTACTTCCACAATCTCCTGCAGCTCAGTTTGCTTATCAGCATCAAATTGAGATATATCTAAACTTGCCAGAGCTGTAGCCAGTGTACCTCCTGATTTGGCAGCTTCCTCTTGATTGTCATTCACAAGGCCGTTTTTCACTGCCAGATAAGCGTCAATAATCGGTGTAATAGCTTTTTCACCTTCTTGATCACTGGCAGCCGTATTCTCTGCTTTGGCTGTCGTTTCATTCGTGGTTTCAGCTGCTCTTTTTTCTGTTTTTGAGTTGTTGCATGAGATAATTGTCAATGCTAATCCGATTGTTAATAGAGTCGTTTTCATTTTTCTGATTGTTTAGTGTCCAAGGACAAAACACAAACTTTTATTTTTTTCAAAAATTTGCGTGACGCCTTAAACTATTTATTAAATTGTTTTATTTACTTGATTATTTCTTTTACACTTCCGCACTTCAGCATTTTGTCACCGAAGTAGGGATTGCTGATTTCCTTTTCGTTGGATAGCCAATAGCCTCCGGTGTTGCCGTTGGCCATCGGACAGTATTCCAGGTAGAGTTCACCCATGCTGATATCAGCACCCTTCACCAAAATGGTCATCTCATTGCTTAAGGCAGTAAAAGCCTTTCGCTGGTTTTCCAGTGAACCCGCCTGCGCAACTTTGGCCGCCTCTGTATGGACTTTATCACTGCCTTTTACATTGTGAATGGCTTTCACCAAAGATTCAGAAGCAGATTTTGCTTTCTGAAAATCAGACGCCACCAAAGCATTCTTCAAAGTGATGTAGTGTGTGTAGGAAGAACCTAATGCCTTGTCTTTGAACATTGGTTCCATCTTTTGACTGCTCGTTTGTGCTCCATGCGCTGCATGGTCATGTTGTGCGGTTGCTCCCCAGCTTACTAAAGCCAGGCATAGCATGATCATTGTTTTTTTCATTTTTCTATTTGTTTAAAGGTTAAATACTTGAATCAGGGCTAAACCAGTGACCAGAAGAATGACTACTCCCCAGACCATCCGGCTGACCCATTTTTTTATTGTTGAAGGAGCTTTTTCATCTCCGGTTTTACAGCAACTTTTCATCTCTTAATGGTTATGTCCACTGGCTGCTTGCTTGGCAGGGCCTCCTTCTTCAAATACTTTTTGTCCCTTCAGATAAGTTTCTTTCACCTCTCCACAAGACAGCATGGCCTCTCCGTAATAGGGGTTCAGGATTTCCTCCGATTCACTGAGCCAAAAAGCCCCTTTATTGTCAAAAGCCATGGGGCAGAAATCTTTGTATACTTTATCTTTCTCCAACCCGAAGGACTCTGTCACTTCCAGTATGCTTTCTGAAAGCATCGAGAAGTGTTGCCGCAGGCCATCGAGGTTTTCTTCATCCTGCATCATTTTAGTTGCTTCTGAAAGCTGCTGTTTCAAAGCCATCCAATGATCATGTGCCTGGCCTTTCAGTTCGTCCATGGCAATTTGGTTCAAGGCTTCCCGTAACTGTTCCAATGCGGATTTTGTCGCCTTAGCATCATCAGCGACCAAACCATTCTTTACTTTGAAATATGCATCGGCCAGCGCTGTAATTTGTTTCTGGAAAGCCTGTGGCACGTCCATGGTTTTAACATCCGGGCGCATGAGCATGCTATAGTTCCCGGAAAGTTGTGCAGCCGCATCAATGGCAAATACTCCATTGGTCACTATCTCTTCGCCAGCTTCCAGTCCTGCCTCCACCAAGTACATTTCACCCATGCGGGGACCTATGGTGATTTCACGCATTTCGTAAGTTGGAAATTCAGTATCAGGTACTTTTACATACACGATTGAACGCTTGCCCGACCAAAGCAGAGCGGTGCGAGTTATGGCCAAAGAGGATTGCCCTTTGCGTAAAGTGGTCCGCACCCTGGCGTTGATGAACATTTCAGGTCGCAGCTCTCCGTTGCTGTTGGAGGCCTCAGCCCTCACAGAGGCTGCACGGGTTGAAGAATTTATGACCGGATCTATGTAGGTAATCTTAGCTTTAAAGGTCTCTCCGGGAATGCCTGCTGCGGTAAAGTTGACCTCATCACCGATTTTTACAAATGGGAGATCGGATTCATACGCATCAATCATTATCCATACCCGGTTCAGGTCAACTATATCAAATAAAACTGATCCAGTGTTCACATAATCACCAACTGAAATATTCCGCTGGGTTACAATACCACTTTTGTCGGCCAGCACATCAAATTGATCCTGCACTTTTCCAGAACCTTCAAGATCGTCAATTTGCTTCTCATTAAGTTTCCATAAGCGCAGTTTTTCCCTGGCTGCCTGATAAAGTTCGGGATAGGTGGATTTGGTAGAAGCAGCCTCCAAAAGTTCCTTTTGTGCTGTAACCAGCTCGGGTGAATAAATGGTGGCCAACCTTTCGCCCTGCCGGACAACCTGGCCGGTGAAATTGACAAAAAGCTGATCGATACGTCCCGGAAATTTGGCCGTGACAGAAGCCAGTTGGCGTTCATCGGCTTTCACTTTTCCGGTTAGAAAAAGCTCCCCTTCAGGAGATACTCCTGTAACCAGGGAAGTATGGACATTGGCCATGGCCACTGCTTCGGGTGTCATCTCATGCATAAGTGGACTGGCCGAGGCAGCAGACCGTTTACTTGAAGCTGGGATCAGGTCCATCCCGCAGATTGGACAACTGCCCGGTTCTGAAAGCCGTATCTGTGGGTGCATGGAGCAAGTCCATATTTGATCAGAATCTTCATCATGTACATGAACAGCTTCTTCGGTCTCCGATGGACTTGGAGATGGCTTTGCCAGCCAGCCTATAGTGCCCCCAAGCATAAATGCTACAAGCACGGTCAGGAGGACTTTCTTATTTTTAATTAATTCTTTCATCTGTTTATAATTTATTTTTTATAGGTCAGATGGAATCTCGCATAGGTAAATTCATGCCTTTGGGCGTCATTTTGGTCATGCTCGATTTCATCGTTTTAAAATTTTTGATCACCATTTAATTCAGTTCTATTGCTGCCAGATTTTCCAGCACCGCTATTGTAATATGCTGATCCACAATTGCTGCGATCAGCTTGAGTTGATAGTCGAGAAGCTGCTGTTGCACACGCAATACTTCTTCGAAATCCCGACCATCCGTAGCGTAGCTGGTCATCAGCAGGTTCAGGGTTTGCTTTGCCAGATCGGTTTGCTCTCTGTGCAGCCTTGTTCTCCTATTTGCATCATCCAGGTCACGCATGGCGCTTGACCATTGCGTTGAGAGTTGGTTGACCGTGTTTTCTCTTCGTTGCTGCACTGCCAATTGCCTTAGCTCCGCCTCCTTTTGCAAGGCATTGTACTTTTTACGGTAAATGGGTATGGTTAACCTGACCATAGGCATCACCATGTCATTGCCACCCATTGGCATACCATCTTCAATTCGTGGAGAAAAAGGGATATAGTTTACCCCAGCCCCCAGCATGGGTCTGCCTTCCAGTCTGGCCATTTTCTTTTGTGCTTCATACGCCTGTTCCTCGGCATCCAGCATTTTCAGCATCGGGTTGTTTTGGGTGATGCTGTCCAGTATTGCCAATCGTTCCAAAGGCAGTGCTGTATCAGTCAGTGAATCCACTGGTGACACACGCTCATCGATGTTACGGTTGAGGAGTTGGTTGAATTCTGCGACAAGTGGTACCCTGGAATCTCTTAGTAGAGCCAGTGTATTTTCCAGCTCCTTGATTTCGATCCTTACCCTAAGCACATCACTCATACCAGATTTACCCTCGCCCATTGATGCGGATGAGTTCATCGAAGAATTACTCTTTGCGCTGTTTTTACTTGTAGAACCACTGTTCATACTTCCTCCCATACCACCAGTAGAAGATGTTGATGAGGTGGAGTTACCACTGCTCATCGTAGCATTCCCCGACATACCGGAAGAACTTGAACCACCTCCTGTACCTGCACTCTGAAAACGGATAAGTGCCAGTCGCTCATACTGTTTCAGGATTTCGAGGTTTTCCTCCGTGATCCTGATGTCCTCCTCCAGGCGGTACATTTCGTACCAGTTGTTTTTTACCTGAAAAAACAAACGGTTTTTAGCATCCTGGAATACTTCGTATTGGGCCAATGCCATTTTGCTGGCTTCATCCTTTTGGGTTTTCAGCATCCCAAACCAAGGGAACATCTGCATCAGTTGAATGTCTGCCTGCTGGTTGCCCATGAATCGTTCCATAGGCTGGATAAAAAAGCCTATGCTCAATTCCGGATCCGGCAAAGTGCCCACCTGCGGCACTTGTTCCAGTGCCGCCAGGTAATCATTGAAATAGGCTTTAAGCTCCGGATTGTTTTCAGCAGCTATCTCCAAGGATTCTTCCAGGCTTTGTGAGAAGCCAATGTTTTGAATTCCCAGAAGTAGTAGTATTATAATTGCTATTTTTTTCATCTTCCTAGATTTAAGATTCTGTAAATACTTCGGGATTGCGTTTAATCTTGCGCTCTGCCCACCAACAGTATAGGACTGGCACCAGCAGAACCGTCATAATTTCGATGATCATGCCCCCGAATGAAGGAATGGCCATGGGTATCATAATGTCGGATCCTCGCCCGGAAGATGTGAGTACAGGTAAGAGGGCCAGTAAAGTGGTGGCGGTGGTCATCATGGCCGGGAGTGCCCGCTTTTGACCAGCCTCCAATACAGCTTTGCGAACCTCCTTCACGTTTTCAGGTTCCCGTTTCTCAAAGCTTTGCTTGAGGTAAGTAGCCACCACTACGCCATCATCGGTAGCGATTCCAAACAGTGCTATGAAGCCTACCCAGACGGCCACACTCAGGTTGTAGGTCTTCATCTGGAAGAGTTCTCTCATATTGGTGTCAAAGACCGAAAAATCCATGAACCAACCCTGACTATACAGCCAGAGCATCATGAACCCACCTGAAAAAGCCATAGCAATGCCTGAGAATACAAATAAGGTGGTAGAGATGGCTCGAAACTGAAAATACAGGATCAGGAAAATGGCCATAAGGCATAGCGGGACTACAATTGCGAGTCGTTTCTCTGCCCGCACCTGGTTTTCGTAGCTTCCCGAAAATTCATAGCGGACACCAGCAGGAATGGTCAGTTCACCTGCATCTATCTTTGATCTCAGGTAGCGTTGCGCATCCTCTACTACGGTAACCTCTGCAAACTCCTTTTTCCTGTCCAATAGCACATAGCCTACAAGGAAGCTGTTCTCCCCACGGATCATTTCGGGCCCGGGGCGATAGGTGATTTTCGCTAATTGACCCAACGGAATGTAGTTGCCTAAGGGTGTGGGTACCTGCATGTTTTCAATGGATGAAGGATCATCACGGTATTCACGGGCATAGCGTACCCTTATCGGAAAGCGCTCCCTTCCTTCCACCGTGGTGCTCAGCTTCATGCCACCGATGGCTGTTTCTATATAGTCTTGCACGTCCCGTACGTTCAATCCGTAGCGGGAAATCTGATCCCGGTCTATGTCAATCTCCAAATAAGGTTTTCCCACAATCCGGTCAGCAAAGACAGCTTCACTTTTTACCGATGGCACTTCTTTCAGGTATTTCTCGAGTTGAAGGCCGAATTCTTCAATGGTCTTCAAATCAGGTCCATACACCTTAATACCCATAGGGGCCCGCATACCCGTTTGCAACATCACCAGGCGTGTCTCAATAGGCTGTAATTTGGGAGAGGAGGTTACGCCCGGAATATTGACGACACCAACAATTTCGTCCCAAATGTCATCCGGTGTTTTGATGTGATCCCGCCACTGGCGGAAATATTCTCCATCAGGATCAGGAGTGAGATGCTTTATATCTATTTGCTCAGGGGACATGGTTTCCGGGTCATAAACGTCTCCATTTTGAAGCAGAAACTGACCATCATCATTCACCCGAAAGCGTTGCTTGGTTCCATCTATATCCGAAACATATTCGCTTTTGTAGCTGATGGTATTTTCAAACATGGAGATAGGGGCCGGATCAATGGCCGTTTCCGCACGGCCTGCCTTACCTACCACCATTTCCACTTCGGGAATGGCTGTTACCATCATGTCCAGTTTTTGCAGTACCTCACGGTTTACTTCTATGCCGGAGTGCGGCATGGATGTGGGCATCAGGAGAAATGAACCCTCATTGAGAGACGGCATGAACTCTTCGCCTAAGCCCGGAAACACTTCAGATACAGCCGTCCATCCCGGGGTTTCCCTTAAGTTCCAGCCTAATTTTTCTGTTGCTTTTGGCAAAAAGCCGAATACCTTGTCAAAACCCAGCCAGATATTGGCACCTAATAAAATAATGACAACAGGTATAACCAGGAACAAGCCCTTATTGTCCAGGCACCACATGAGTATTTTAGGGTAAAGCCTGAGGAACAAAGCGAAGGTGCCAAGCACAAAGCCTAGAATCACCGCTATAAACAGGAAGTTGACCAGCAAGCTGTTGGACACACCCAGCGGAACCCATTCGGTGGCCAACAGCCAAGCAACCGCAACCACTGTAACGCCTACCATCATCAGGTCACGGTACTTACCTAATCTTTCAGGAAAATGATGCAGCAGCACATTGATCAAACCAAAACCAAACAGCAACCATCCTGCCCAAGACCAGACGGTGAAGGCTATTACCGGGCCGGCAATGAGTAACAGGTAATTCAGGTACAGACTTGTTTTGCCTTTGCCTTTTTTCATGGAGAATATCCAGTGAGAAAAGGCAGGCATGATGATGAGGGTAAATATCAGAGCAGCAACCAAAGCAAAGGTTTTGGTGTAGGCCAATGGCCCGAAGAGCTTACCCTCAGCTGCCTGCAAGGTGAAAACTGGTAAAAAACTGACAATGGTGGTACTCACTGCGGTAACAATGGCGGAAGCTACCTCTGTAGTGGCATCATAGACAGTTTTTAACTTGGACTGGCCTTCCGGGGCAATTTCCAGGTGCCGCAAAATGTTTTCATTGAGGATAATACCAAGATCGACCATGGTGCCGATGGCAATGGCAATACCGGACAGGGCTACAATGTTGGCATCTACTCCGAAGTATTTCATGAATATGAAGCACATGAGTACCGCCAGTGGCAAAAGCGCTGAAATGAGGATAGATGCCCGCAGGTTGTACACCATCACAATGATCACAATGATGGTAATCAATATTTGCAGGCTGATGGCTTCATACAAGGTACCAAGGGTTTCGTAAATCAAGCCGGTGCGATCATAGAAGGGTACTATCGTTACTTTAGAAACCGTGCCGTCTGCCAGTGTTTTGGACGGAAGTCCATCGGCTATTTTTTCAATTTCTGCTTTTGTCGCATTGATGATTTTCAAGGGGTTGTCACCGTAGCGGGCAATGACCACTCCGCCCACAGCTTCAGCTCCTGACTTATCCAGGATTCCGCTCATGTTGCGGGGCTGTGGGCCAATGTTTACCACGGCCACATCCTTCACCCGAATGGGTACATTATCGGTTACTTTCACCACGGCCTTGTCCAGGTCGGCCAGCTCCTCCACATATCCCAGACCTCTGACGAAGTAATCCACCCGGTTTACTTCAATAGTGTTGGCACCTACATCGATGTTGCTGTTTCTCACTGCCTGCATCACGTCCATGAGCGTAACCCCATGCGCTTTTAAAGCTGCCGGATCGACATCTACCTGGTATTCTTTGACATAGCCACCTACGGAAGCTACTTCGGCCACACCCTCTACAGCAGTAAGCGCATAACGGATGTAATAGTCCTGGATGGTACGAAGTTCGTGCAAGTCCCAACCTCCGGTAGGGTTGCCGTCTTTATCGCGACCTTCCAGCGTGTACCAATACACCTGCCCCAGGGCGGTAGCATCCGGCCCCAGTTTGGGTTGTACATCCGGTGGCAATAGTCCTGACGGAAGTGAGTTCAGTTTTTCCAGTACACGTGAACGGCTCCAGTAAAACTCTATATCTTCATTGAAGATGATATAAATACTGGAAAAGCCGAAGGCTGAACTACTTCGAACGCTTTTTACACCGGGAAGGCCCAGCAAAGCCGTGGTGAGCGGATAGGTGATCTGATCTTCCACATCCTGTGGAGAACGTCCCATCCATTCAGTGAAAACGATTTGCTGGTTTTCGCCAATGTCCGGGATGGCATCAACCGGAACCGGGTCACGTGGGAGGAAACTTGTCTCCCAGTTAAAAGGAGCAGTGACTATGCCCCAGGCTACAATGAGTAGCAATACGAGAACGGTAACGAGCTTATTCTCGAGAAAGAATTTGATTATGGAATTGAGCATTTTTCATTCAATTTTCTTTAAAACTGGATTGACTTGAGCGCATACAAATGCATGCACTTGTGGCGCAGCATAATGCTATGCCTAGTGAAAGAATTGAATGAAAAGCTTAAATAAGGAAGGATTGAACGAGCACAGGTATGTCACGCTCAATCAGAGGGGGGGAATAATCGTTATACGAATAATAATCAACTGCAGGAGCGCTGAAAAGAAAGGATACCACAGCGTAGAAAACTGCGATCATTTGAAAATCAGGAACCGCAACTTTGGTCACTTGCGTAAGGTCTTCATGACCCTCAATTACTAAAGTCTGGTCTTCACAGCAACCTTTTTTAGTCACCTGCTGGTGTTCGCAATCCGGATCATGCTTATCATTGGCACAAGGTGATTTTTGAGTGGCCATTTCGCAGGGCTCAGCCCCGGAAAAAAGTGCAATGCTCTCTAGCTGGCTCATACAGAAATGCATCCCAAACGTGAAACTCGTGGAACTGAGTAGCACCAGGCAGGATAACAAAATGGCCGATATTTGTCTAAAACGTTGCACTTTGGAGAAAGTCTAATGCGAATTTACGGGATTTAGTTCAGAATGTTCAATTTTAACGTCAAAAATAACGGTTTTCATTTCAAATACTTCAACATGTGGATGTTCATGCTTTATTTCTATTGGAAAATCATAGTTTGCTGATGCTTATTTTTGGAGTCATTATCTTTTACACAGCAGTAAAAAGAATCCCATGTGGATGAGTCACCCACACGGGAGTTCCGTCAGAAACTAATCACCGCTTCAACCACGACTCCACTAAATTCAGCCCCGGCAAAACGCCCTGTCCAAGCATTGCCTTCATATTGCTGCTTCATGTACTCAACTTTTGTTAAAACGTTCTTTGAAAGATACCAGCCTCCACCAAAATTGACCCTGCTGATTTCCAAATCTTCTGTGGCACTTTCACGCATTTTACCAGTTACTGTATTATATCTACCCCCAAGATAGAAACGTTCATCAGCTCCAAACCTATACAATACCTCAGCTGCTATTTGTGTGAATGCACCCTCTGTGTCGGCTTGAGGTGTTGTGAATTCATTGCTTCCATCAGCCAGCTCATAAATACCAAAGAACTCCAGGCCTTTGTACTTGATGAATGGGTTAATTTGCAAGGCTGTGAGTTTTGTGAACCTGGCATTGAACTGCCCATCACGAGGGCCACCTTCTGTATTGCCATCCACATCCGGTACTGTAAAAAGCACATTGTAATACCTGGAGCCTCCTCGGTCACCACCATACAGATATGTGCCTGTTGAGGTTCCTTTATTGATGTACCAAGATCCGGTCAATCGTACTCTCAGATCCTCGTTCAGTTGTTTATCGTATCCCAACTTTCCGAAGAAAGAAGGCTTATTGTCCGTATTGTCATTCACCGTTACATTTTGATTGAGCTTACCGTTTGTCAACCCAACCACTGCCAATAAGCCATTCTTTTGAACGGTAATCTCTCCGAATGCTTCTGTGGAGAATGCATCCATAATGTAGTTGCCAACAAAGGGATTGAAGATCGCCCGGGCATTGTCAGAACGTCTGAAATGGGCATCACCATAATTGAACTCATCCAACCCAATCGTTATACTGGTATATTTCATTACCCCTTCTAGGAATTCAGGCTTGATAAAATCCAGTTTATCAATTTGCATATAACCACCTTTGATCCAGGATTCATTATGAGCTCTGGAAGAAAGATAGGTCCTAAGATGCATGCGAACTCCGTCCAATACCTGGACGTCCAGGTTGAGGTTGGCAGACGGCAAATTGAAGTCTGATCCCAGTTTGGTCAGGTTACCTGCCGTATTGCTTTGCCTAATACCTTGAAACTGCATGGCGAAATCGCCACCAACCCTCACTTTTAATCCATCAAAGATAACTGTATCCTCTTTTGAGGGCTCGAATACATTCAGGCCGTTTTTATCGTTTGGCCTGAAATACTGCAAGCCTGGTTGTTGGGCATATGTGGTATTGATCACCATCAGTGTCAAGGCAATGAATACCAATTGAATTTTATGAAATGTTTTCATGATTTTAACATTTTGTTGAAAGTCTGATTAAATAAACTTGATGATAGTTTTGTCGGATAGATGGTGTCTAATGCTGTTTAAATATCCCGGAACAGCTATATTTCACAGAACCATTTCCGACATTGCCCAAGGTTTTGTAACCCGGACAACTAACTGATAATCAGATGTTAGCTAAAGAAGAAATGACTGGAACAGGATAGAGCGATACCGCCCTGACCAGCCGGGGGGAGCCTTTTTAGAAGTTGTGTAGTCTCTTGACTCGAAAAATTGTGTAGAAGGCAAATGAAAAGATGGCTGAGCCAATGCCGCTGGTGAAGAAGCAATGACCGGAATGTCAGAATGAGGTGTCCTGAAATCATCGAGAGAGAAGATGGTTTCCTGATCCTCACAACCATCACAAGGGTTGCTGTGATCGTCACAGCATGGTTCGTGGTGTTTTAGAAAAAGCTCGAAGCTGATCAGTTCGCCCCCGCAAAAGTGCTGAAACACTGCCATCCCTTTGCCAGGGAGAAGCATTAAAATGAGCAGGACGATATATAAGTTGCGCTTCATGAGCCTTTTGATGTAAAATGCCATTCATTGAAAGGGTATCTATTTAGTATTCCCTTCAATATGACCCAAAAGTACGCAACGGTTATTGAGAGGGCTATGACATTGCACATGTCAAAACATGATGTATGTCACATAAAGCATTGTCTACCCTAGCAACATGCTTGATCAGAATCCAATTGTACTGGTGGACAAGGTGCTGAACCATAGGAGCAATACACACAGCAATCTCCTGCTTTTGGCTTTAATACCTGGTGGCAGTTTTCACATTCATAGAAATACTGACAGGCGTCAGTGGGCATGGTTTCATCTTTTTGATGTCCGCATTCCGGGCAGGAGATGGTTGATTCTAATATGATTTCCATTTATTTCTCTGCTTTATTGGTCACGGAATATCCGGTTGAGTTGATGGCTTCCTCAATTTTCGGGATACTTGTTTTGGACTTGTCAAACTCCACGATGGCATTCCCCTGGTCGGAGGAGGCAGTTACATTCAGGATGCCGCTGAGCTTATTTACTTCATGCACTACATGCGCTGCGCACCCCTGACAAGTCATGCCTTTGATTTGAAAATTTACGGTCTGAATGTCTGACTTATCAACGATGATCACTTGCTTTTCAGATTTAGGGTAGAAAATGTGAGCATAAAGCGGGAACACCAACATCAGGGCAGCAAAGACCGTGATTATTGAAAGGAACTTTTTTGTTTGCCAAAAGGAGGGCTGAAGGTCCTCCTCACAGGCACATTCTTTTTCCTCTTTGGCCTTTGGTTTGAATTTCTGATACCAGGCAAAGCCTAATATAACCACTGTGATGCCGACAAAAAAAGGCCTTGCCGGATCGAGCCATGAGAAAGTGGACGCAATCCCGCTTGCACCGGCCACTAATGCAAGCACCGGGGTGATGCAGCAAAGTGAACTTACTAAAGCAGCTAAAAGGCCGCTGGTTAAAAGGGAATTTTTCATATACTTAATTTTCAAAAAAAGAAGGGCTCTGCGCCCTCCCAGTTACTTTTTCTTACAGCAGGCGGGTACTTCCGCCACTTTCAAATCATAAGGACATTCCGGAGTGCCTGCCAAAGGGCAGCTAACTTTTGGACAATCTGGAGTACCTTCCAAAGGACAAGCTTTTGGAGATGAGTTGATCCCGTAAGCAAGGCCACCAATTGCGAGAATACCCGCTGTGGCGAAAATCATGAGTTTACTTTTCATATCAATCTATTTTAATGAAACATCTCTCCAAAGGTCAGTCACGGGGGGAGGGGGTATCCAAACGTTCGGATAAAAATTTCTTCAATTCTTCTTCCACCATGCGGGCTTCTCGTAGTTTTTCAGGCACTTCTTCAAGTTTAAGCTCTGGAAATAGTGTTCTCAGCTTTTCTATTGTTTCTTCATTGCCACAGTCGCCAGGGCAGCTCTGGTAAGCTGACGAGATCCTTTCTGCTAGTGCTTTCCTGTAGGTATCATCCAATAGCTCATAAGTAGTCTTAGTAAGCATGGACTGCACAGCTTTTAGCTGCAAAAGGATATTTTCAACCTGGTCCACATCATCTATTTTGCTAAGGATGTATCCCAGCTGACCTGTTGCTGTTTTTAGCGAAACCTTTATGCTTTGAGTGAGATCATGGGGTATCATACGGCAGGAATTGAATTTGGGAGCTTAAACAATTCGAGCACAGATGAAATGATTCGCTGACTTTGCGCTTCTACTGAATAGAATATAGTTTGTCCGGATTTTTTGGTCGTCACGATCCCAGCATCCTTTAGTTTTTTCAGATGTTGGGAGACGGCCGGCACGGTCATGCCCAAGATGTCTGATAAGTCGCACGGACAAAGTTCATTTTCCTGTTTCAAGAGGTACAGGATTTTGAGGCGAACCGCATTACCGGCAAGATTCAATACATCTGCCAGTTCTAAAAGACCTTTCTCCTTGCTTTTCAAGTCCTCCCTGCACCTATTGATCTGGTCGCTATCGGCAAAGACACGGATACATGTATTCATAACTTTTTATTTAAGCATTTGCTTAACAAAGCTATGGAATGAAATTTATTTAAGCAAGCACTTAAATACAGAAAAGGGCTATTTCGCCCTCTTCATCAATTTTGGTGCTGCCAGCCTTTCACGGAGAGCCTGCATGTCTTCACTCACTTTCTTCTCCACCACCTTTGCATAAACCTGAGTAGTGGTGATTTTTGAATGACCCAGCATCTTGCTCACAGTTTCCAAAGGCACACCATTGCAAAGGGTAACAGTGGTAGCAAATGTATGTCTGGCCAGGTGAAAGGTGAGGTTCTTTTCAATTCCGCAGAGGTCGGCAATTTCTTTCAAGTAGGAGTTCAGCTTTTGGTTAGAAATCATTGGAAATACCGATCCTTTCTGCAATGCCCTTGGATGGGTCTTGTATTTCTCTATTATTTCCCAGGCTTTGGGAAGGATAGGAACCCTTACTGGCTGGTCAGTCTTTTGCCTGCAGGTGGAAAGCCAGTATTCCCCATCAATGCCAATCGTAATATTGGATGGTGTCAGGTTCATGGCATCAATGTAGGCCAGTCCGGTATAGCAGCTAAATACAAACAGATCTCTTACCCATTGCAAGCGCACAATTTTGAAGTCTTTCTTTTCTACTGCCTCCAGTTCTTCATGATTGAGAAAATCCCTATCCACCCGATGAAATTTGAGTTGGTACTTATCAAATGGATCCCGGCTTACCCATTCCATTTTTACAGCCATGGTCACCATCTTCCGGAAACGTTCCAAGTGCTTCATCACTCCATTATTGCCAAGCGGCTTCTGGTGGTCTTTGGGTTTGTAGTTGCGGAGGTAGAATTCAAAATCGGTGATAAACTTATAGGAGAGCTCAGATAGAAACATGTCGGTAGTGCCAAAGCGCTCTTTCAAAAATCTGCGGATGTACTTCTGAGTGGTGAAGTAGTTTTTCATCGTGCCCCAAGCCAGTGTATCTCGCATAGCCTGGTTGTGATAATCCACCAGCTTACATAAGGTGAAGTCTTTTTGATCTGTACCCAGGAACATGCTTTTGATGGCATCTGCAGTAATCAGCCGCTTTTGTACCTGCATCTCCTGATAGCATTCCATGATACGGGCCTGGACTTCATCCAAATAATGATTCAGCGATTTGATTTCTTCCCGGCTGCCCTTGGCCATGCCTTTGCTGCCATTCCAGTCACCTGGTTTGATCCAGCGTTTCAATGATATTTCAACTCTGCGGCCATCAACGGTGACCCTGGCATAGATTGGGAGGAGGCCATCCTTGGCCTTGTTCGTTCTTGTGATGAACTGAACTCCGAAGGTGTTTGTAGTTCTCATGACAATTCAGCTTTTGAGTGTTTGTGTTAAAATGATTCCTCTCGTGGTGAACTGCTTCCACAAGGTCACTCAAACAGACCTAAAGCAGTTCAAAATACTCAATGCAACTATCTGTTTTACAGCTATTTGCATCAATCTGGTGAACTAAAATAAACCATTCATTTGGTTCACCGGATAGGTCTCATTTTTGCTGAAATTGTCTAAATCGAACTGATACATAAAAAATAAAAAAGCCCGCAAATCGTAAGATTTGCAGGCTTTTGGGTTCTGATGAACCTTTGTTGTCGGGGTGGCAGGATTCGAACCTACGACCTCCTCGTCCCAAACGAGGCGCGATACCGGGCTACGCTACACCCCGATCAATATCGCTTTAAAATTCAGAACTAATGTCCTGATTGCGGGTGCAAATATGCTTGGTCTTTTTATAGAATCCAAATATTATTTTCACCAAAAAAGAAAAAAAAGTGATCCCATCAGGAATCGAACCTGAAACCTACTGCTTAGAAGGCAGTTGCTCTATCCAATTGAGCTATGGGACCTGAAAAATAGTTCGAACTTCCGAACATCTTTCGGAATTGAGAGCGCAAAGGTAATAAAAAAGCTAAAATGATAAAGTCTTTTGGTGAAAAATTATTGTTGCAATCAATAGTTTTTATTCGCTAATTCAATTATTGCTTGGAGCTAAGTATATTAGGATGAAATTAGCTTTATCTCTACAATCATTAATCTCAATCGAATGAAGTCCTTACTCTTAAAATTCAGTTCATTTATTCTTTTATGTACCCTTCTATTCGCTTGCTCCTCAAAACAAGAAACCACAGCCCAAATTGATAAAATCCTTAGTAATGGCAAGATTTGGACGGGCAATGAAAGTCAGCCTTGGGCCACTTGGATAGCTATAAGTGGCGATCGGATTCACTCGGTAGGCGTGGAGGCTGATCCAATGCCAGAGGCAACTGAAATAATAGATTTGCAAGGCCAGCTTACGGTGCCTGGCTTCAACGATTCTCACGTGCATTTTGCTTCAGCTGGCCATTTACTTATGAATATCAATCTGCTTGATGTGAGTGATGAGCAGAAATTGATAGAGAGAGTGAAGGAAGCTACTGAGCGATTGCCAGAAGGCAGCTGGATAGTTCGTGGCGACTGGGGAGCCTATGAAGCTTGGAATATGGGCAGTATGGGAGGCGATACCCGCCAGCAAGAGTTTATCCCAACTAGACAAATGATCGATTCCATCAGTCCTAATCACCCAGTGCTGGTAACCCGGTTCGACAGACAAGTGGGCTTAGCAAATGGCGCAGCACTGTCATACTTAAATATCAACTCTACGGATGGAATCTTGCGAGGCGAGTTGCTTACAGATGCTTTGCGAAATATACCTGCCAAGTCTTTTGAACTTCGAGTAGCAGAGGCTGAGCGAGCATTCAAGGAATTGCGAGAATGGGGCATTACAACAGTGCAAGATATGTCTCCGCCTGATCAGTTGGATGTTTATAATCATATCCGTGAAAAAGGTGGATTGACTGCAAGAGTAAACTTCAGTCCCTCCCGCCTTTCTGAGTATGAAGAGATGGCTGAGAAAGGCTGGATTATTAGCGAAGAGAATGGTGTATTGCAACCTGCAGGCGACGATTGGATCAGTTTTGGCACCTTAAAAACCCATGTAGATGGTATTATGGGAGCACGAACCGCCAAATTTTACGAGCCTTATAGCGACAACTCTATCGAAAATAGAACTTGGACGGGTGGTTGGAGAGAGTTTTCAAACAACATGGTCAATTTTAAGGAGATGATTACCAAAGCAGATAATGAAAATATTCAGCTTCGAATCCATGCAATAGGTGATCAGGCAAATGCAATTTTATTAGATATTTTGGATTCTCTTGAGATCAAAAATGGAGAGAAGGAAAGACGGTTTCGATTGGTACATGCCCAGGTGATAAAGGATACAGATTTCGAAAGATTGCGAGATAGAAATATTGTGGTAGAAGTACAGCCATATCATGTGACGGACGATATGCGCTGGATGGAAGAGCGGATTGGTTATGAGCGATGCAAAGGAGCTTATGCATTTAAAACCTTACAAGACGTAGGTTGTATTCTCTCTTTTGGTTCGGATTGGCCGGGAACAAATGCGTCTTATTACACAGTAAATCCATATTACGGTATTTACGCTGCTGTTACTCGTCAGACGCTTTTTGGAGAACCGTCGGGAGGTTGGTTTCCTGAACAAAAAATAAGTCTTGAGGACGCATTAAAAGCCTATACTTGGGGTTCATCTTATGGCGCTTTCGAAGATCATATCAAAGGGACCTTGGAAGTAGGTAAGCTTGCTGATATTGTGGTTCTCGATACCGATTTGTTCTCAACCGAACCAGAGCAATGGCTTAAAGGAAAAGTAGCTATGACAATGGTTGGTGGTGAGGTTGTGCATCAAAATTAGGGTTGGGTATTTCCATAAACATAAGAAGCTTTGGGTTTCATTATTAGAGCTAAACTCTGACTTATTGTCGGTAAGCCGGTCGCTTTTTTGTCTGAATTAAGCCTTTCTATCCTTTAAGTGGGACTTTTTGCTTTTTTTATTAAGGAAAGAGAAGGTGGAAGAAGAGTTTAGCTAATTGTTATGCTATTACTTATTGCAATCTTTGTAATACAAAGAGTTGTTTTTAAAAATTACTTTAAGTAATTGAAATTCAATATTTTTTGGAAGTTTTCTTCTTACTTTTTGTCATTGCCACAAAAAGTAAGCAAAAAAGTCTAGACAAAAAGAAGCTTCCACGCACAAGGCCTGCGCCGGCTCGCCTTTTTGTCCTCCCACCCGCGAACAGCCATTCTTCAATGTTTTTTCATTTCTTCCTTCGGCCTAGGAGATTTTCCCGTTAAGAAATATGTGTAATAAATAGGCTTTCTAGAGCCAAAGACTGTTTGAGCGCAGCGAGTTTCTTTGGGTCGCCTATTTATGGAACATATTTTAGGGAAAAGATCCTCAGCCTTTATTTTTTGGTTCTTTGGCATCAAGGCAAAAGAACGTAAAGGTGGGTTTAGTTATGAATTATGATATTAATTAATGTAATTATTTTAATAAAAGAAGTTGCTTGTTAATTTCAATAACCCATTGAATTTCAATTCCTTCCTATCTCCTTGAAAACCTCTCAGGCGAGAACCCTTCCAATGGAATTGGTGCTAGTTTTTTGATAATTAATTCAGACAATATTTTACCTGTAGCCGGCGCTAAACTAATGCCCATCATGCTATGCCCAGTGCCGAAAAATAGATTCTCATATTTCGAGCTTTGGCCTATATAAGGCAAGCCATCTGGTGAGCAAGGACGCAAGCCACTCCAAATATCCTTTACCTCTGAAGCCTTACTTTCGAAGCTTGGATAATATCGATTGATGGATTCAAAAATGCCCTGTACTCTACGGAGATTTACACTTTCATCTGTTCCGGTGATTTCCATTGTGCCACCAAAACGCACTTTTTCGCCATAGGGACTTACAGAAACTCTAGCTTCAGTCAAGATAGTGGCTTGCTTCAATTCGGGCTGATTATCCTGCCAAAATGTATAGCCTTTGCCTCCCATCATTGAGAGCTTCAATTTCAATTTCTCAGCAATCAATCCTGACCAGGCTCCACCGCAAATAATGAGCTCATTTGGGATTATCTCACCTTTATCGGTGATCACTTTTGCGATTTTACCATTTTCGATCTGGAAATCAGTGACGGTAGTTTTAGTGAGAACTTCTGCTCCATTTTCCTTTAAATACTGAAGCAAGAATTGCTGCAAAACTGCGGGTTTCAAATGAGCATCTCCTGGATAATAAACACCGCCCATCGCAGCGGTTTTCACATTTGGTTCCAAACTTACTAATTCAGAACTGTCCAAGATTTCAGCTTCCAAGCCATGATGCTGTGCCAAATGTGCAGCTTCTATTTCTTCAATACCCGCTCTATGACCAAGGTAGAGCATCAAAAGTCCTTTTTGCTGCAATCCTATATTGGAGTCTTTATGCTCGGCATCGAAATCGAGATATAGCGCCTTGCTCAAAATACTCAATGTTTTGAGATAGGGAATGCTGCGCTCTACATGGCCTACATTAGATGAGCGGAAGAATAGTAAACACCAATTCAACAGCTTTTTGTCCAGCTTGGGATGAATGTAAAAAGGACTTTTGCGAGAGAAAAGCCATTTGATGCCCTTGCCAACTGCACCGGGCGATGCTAGCGGAATAATATGGCTTGGTACAATCATTCCTGCATTGCCTGTAGAGCAAGTGCTTTTTAGGTCACTTTTGTCGATTATACAAACTTCCTTACCCTCCCGCATCAGA
Source organism: Peijinzhouia sedimentorum (assembly GCF_049340005.1). Lineage (NCBI taxonomy): Bacteria > Pseudomonadati > Bacteroidota > Cytophagia > Cytophagales > Peijinzhouiaceae > Peijinzhouia > Peijinzhouia sedimentorum. The sequence continues at coordinate 62,038 of NZ_JBMPIY010000002.1, read as the reverse complement.
TAATAGGCCGTAAATAAGCCAATAATCCCACCACCAACTATTACCGTTTTTGCCATATCATATTACCTGAAAGCCTTCTTTGTATGGATCTGCATCATCCAAAAATATTGTATTATAACCCGTTACTCTTGCCCAACCTTCTATACTTGGAACAATTGCTTTTTTGTCTGCAAGGGTGGTTTCTTCTTCAATTCGGCCAATAAATACAGAACCGATAATGCTTTCGTGGATGAATTTGTCGCCCTTTTTCAATAAGCCCTTTGCATGCCATTGTGCCATTCGGGCGGAAGTGCCTGTGCCACAAGGTGAACGATCTATTGCTTTATCGCCATAGAATACGGCATTTCGAGCGGTTGAATTTGGATCAATTACTTTGCCTGTCCATAAGATATGGGATAGGCCAGAAATGGAAGGGTCCATTGGATGAACAAATTTATGGTCGGCATTTGTCCTCGACCGTATCTCACGACTCCAAGAAATAAGTTTATCAGCTGAGTAATTTTCTAGGCCAGCAAAATTCTCCTGCGCATCGATGATCGCATAGAAGTTTCCACCATAAGCCACATCAAATGTAAGAAGGCCTAAATCCGGACATTCAACTTGTAAGTTTTCAGCAGCTAAGTATGATGGAACATTCGTCAATTTCACTGATTCTACCTTATTAGCTGTTTGCTTGTATTCAATAGTCACCAAGCCGGCTGGAGTTTCAAGTCTTAATCTGCTTGGAATTTTAGGCACAATTAATCCTTCCTCAATAGCGATGGTGACTGTTCCGATGGTGCCATGTCCGCACATAGGAAGGCAACCACTTGTTTCGATAAACAACACAGCCATGTCGTTTTCTGGATTGCTTGGCGGATAGAGAATACTACCCGACATCATATCATGTCCACGCGGTTCGAACATCAATCCTTTACGAATCCAATCGAATTCGCGGAGGAAGTGAAGTCTCTTTTCGCTCATGGAATTACCTGTAAGAATGGGCCCTCCACCTGCAACTAACCGCACAGGATTGCCACAAGTATGCGCATCAATACAGAAAAAGGATTTTCTGGCCATAAATCAAATATCCTCCTTGCTTAATTCGCCCTCAATGGTTCGCCAGATTTTCAAGGTATTATTGTCTTTCAATTCCTCTGGTAACAATTCTTGTGGACAAGATTGCCAAGTTACTGGTCTAGCGAATCGCTTAATTGCATAAGTGCCCACAGAGGTACTTCGGCTATCTGTAGTTGATGGAAAAGGCCCGCCATGTGTCATGGCAAATCCCACTTCCACGCCTGTGGGAGCGCCAGCAAAAAGTAACCTCCCGCATTTTTCTCTTAAGATATTGGCCAATTGTGCATTTGCCATCAACTCATCATCTGTGGCCCAAATACTGCATGTAAGCTGGCCTTGCAATTTGCCGGCAATTTCAGTGAGTTGAGCTTCACTTTTATAGATTACAGCCAATGTAGATGGTCCAAAAACTTCTTCATGCAATTGCGGATTTTTAAGCCAGGTTTCTGCATCTACTTTGGCAATTGCAGGTGCTGCGGATAGGGAATTTCCATTTTGGGTAAGGTATATCAGAGAGACACCTTTTTGTGCCATCTGAGCATCCAATTTTTTGCGATAATTATCTGCAATCCCTTGATGTAGCATTTGCGCCGGCGCTAGTTTTTCAAATTCAGATTTGATGGAAAGGATAAACTCATTTGCGCTGATTTCAGGAATAAGAATAAGCCCGGGATTAGTACAAAATTGACCAACTCCCAAGCTCACAGATGAAGCAATTTGCTGAGCCAACTCTTCCTGCTCTTGCTCAATTTTTTTAGGAAAAATAAATACCGGATTAATACTGCCCATTTCTGCAAAAACAGGAATTGGAATAGGGCGGGAGGATGCGGCATCGAAAATGCTTTTACCTCCTGCATAAGAGCCAGTAAATGCTACAGCTTTTAAGTCAGGGTGCATCACCAACTCTTTACCAATTTCAATTCCACCAGAAATATGCTGGAAAACACCTAGAGATAAATTATGCTTTTGGATGGCTCTTTCAATCGCCTCAGCCACCATTTTTGAAGTGTTTGGATGGGCAGGATGCTCCTTATAAACCACTGGACAGCCAGCAGCGAGTGCAGAAGCGGTATCGCCACCAGCTGTTGAAAATGCTAATGGGAAATTACTTGCTCCAAATACAGCTACAGGCCCAATTGGGATTAGCATACGGCGTAAATCTACTCTCGGCATTGGAGTTCTATCAGGCAAGGCTTTGTCTATAGTAGCTTCGCACCAGCTGCCTTCACGCAATAGCTTGGCAAACATCCGCAACTGTCCGCAAGTGCGACCTCGCTCGCCTTTGAATCGAGCTAGTGGCAGATTACTTTCAGCAGAAGCGACTTCCAGTAGTGGATCGCCAATTGCTTCAATTTCATCTGCTATACTTTCCAAAAATGCAGCTCTCTTATGTCCAGAAAGCATTTTGTAAGATTCAAATGCTTGGCTGGAGTTTTGTAAAGCTTTATCAATAATATCATTCATACACTTAGATTTTTGGCAAAATGGGTCTGTTTTTCAGTCCATTTGCAATTACGGCTAATACATCCTCCCGCTCTTTTCCGATCAGTGCTAATCTTGGCGCACGCACGTGTTCGCTTCCGATTCCTACTGCTTCTTCAGCTAGTTTGATGTACTGCACCAATTTTGGATGGATGTCTAATTCCAATAAAGGTAAGAACCATCTATAGACTTCAAGAGCCTCAGCAATTCTTCCTTGCTTTATTAGCTCATATATTACCACTGTTTCTCTAGGAAATGCGCAAACCAGACCTGCTACCCAGCCATGTGCGCCCATTAGCAGGCATTCCATTGCTAAAGTATCCACTCCACAGAGGATTTTAATTCTATCTCCGTATCGATTAATCATGCGTGTGACATTGGAAATATCGCGGGTGGATTCTTTTACAGCTTGGATATTCTCAAGCTCTATTAGCTCATCAAACATTTCCAGTGTAACCTCAATTTTATAGTCAACAGGATTGTTGTAAATCATTATCGGCAAGGAAGTGCTATTTGCAATTGCCTTGAAAAAGGCTACCACCTCACGATGATCGGCATTGTAGCGCATAGGAGGGAGGAGCATTAGGCCTTGCACGCCTAGCTCTTCAGCTTTGCGAGCCCAATCACAAGCGATAGAGGTACTTGCCTCGGCTATATTTAGAATGACTGGGACTTTGCCATTTACATGGTTTAAGCAAGCCTTTGTAATAGTGATTTTTTCGTCTTCTGTAAGGGTGGCAGATTCTCCTAGTGTGCCACCGAGAATAAGCCCATGCACTCCTGCAGCCAATTGCGCATCGATATTGTGCAGAAATAAGTCTAAATCTAAACTGCCATCAGCTGTGAATTTGGTCGTGATAGCAGGAAATACACCGTTCCAATTGATCATGATTTTTTATTTCAAAGATATAAGGGTTTTTGGAAAGAGCATTGTTTTGTGTGATGGGACAATTACTAATTGGGGTGGGAGGAAGTAGAGGTGAAATAATTTGATTAGCAATAGAAAAGGGTCTACGAATTTGAATCGTAAACCCTTGAATGTGTTTGTGGGCCCAATTGAACTTTTTTCGAACCATTTTGAGGAAGATTTGACGAGATTATCCAATCTTTAGAATCACCAACCGACAGAACTATTCAGTATTCTTTATGAGGTTAACCAGAGAAATATGGCCTACTGCGGATCTCTATATAAGGGTGAGCACCAATGAACAAGCCATTCACGGCTTTTCCCAGCTTAGTCAGGAAGACAGGTTAACCAATTATTGCCATTACCACGGAATTCATCCTTATCCAAGAGTTGCAATCTCGGCTCGAATGGGGCCCGTCAAAAGATCAATTGGTATGACCCAGGAATAGAAAAGTACGATGAAGTATTCGAGGGCATAAAGCTAATATTCTAGAGCTCCTTATTTCTTAGTATGCGCATGCATCTATCGCCACTTTTTACTATCTTTCGCATAAAAATACTAAAAAATGCAGAGCGTTGCTGATTTTGTGGGTAAATGTTTGTCGTATGAACAATACGCATTTTCCTGGGATGAATTAAAAAGTGAAGTCCCTAAAACAGATGTGGCTTTACGGCATGAGATCGTGCGACTTTCCAGAAAGAAAGAGATTATTACGCTCCGTCAAGGATTTTATTTAATTCTACCTCCACGTTACAAGCAGTATGGAAGACTTCCGTTAGAACTTTATGCAGAGAGACTCTTTAGTTATATAGGAAAACCCTACTACATCGCATTTTTTTCAGCAGCGGCTTTTCATGGGGCAAGTCACCAACAGGTTCAGCAAAGTTATCTTATGACAAAAATACCGAACATAAGAGATATAAAAAAGGGGAATAACTATCTGAATATTTCAGCCACGAGTAATTGGCCACAAAAGAATATTCTAAAAAGAAAGTCAGATGCTGGTTTGTATAGCATTTCATCTCCGGCTTTAACAGCCATTGATTTGATCCACTATCAATCTAAAATGGGTGGTGTGAATAGGATCCTCGCAATTTTGGAGGAGTTAGCTGAATCTATAACTCCCGAGGATATAAACGATTTGCTTCAATGGTACCCGCATATAAGCTCCATCCAAAGATTAGCCTTTCTCTTTCAAAAACTACAAATAGATCAAACCCTTTTGGATCCATTGCAAGATTATTTTCGTGACAAGAAGTTTTTCCCGGTATTGTTAAGCCCCCAAAAAGAAGAAAAACCAGGCAAGGCGAATAATCCCTGGAAAGTAGATATGAATATAGAATTAGATAGTGATTTATGATTTCTAAACCGTACATAGCAAAATGGAAAGACAATGCTCCTTGGACTACCAATGAACAGGTAGAGCAAGACCTGATTATTTGTAGAGCATTGGCAGCTCTTTTCTCTGATGAATACCTTAGCGAAAATTTGGCTTTTCGTGGAGGTACTGCACTGCACAAACTCTATCTGAATCCAGCCCCGCGATACTCAGAAGATATTGACCTGGTCCAGATTAAAGAAGGGCCTATCAAACCTATTCTAAAACGAATAGATGAAGTCATTACTTTTTTTGAAGAAGATAGAGTGGTCAAACCAAAGGCAAACAACAATACACTCTTGTATCGTTTCAACTCAGAATATTCACCTGACATCCGATTGAGATTAAAGATTGAAATCAATTGTCGGGAACATTTCAATTTACTGGGGTGGAATTCATTTCCTTTCTTTGTAAAAAGCGAATGGTTTACTGGCCAATGCGACATAACCACTTATCACCTGAACGAGCTCTTAGGAACCAAACTTAGAGCATTATACCAACGCAAGAAAGGAAGAGATTTGTTCGATCTCTATTATGCCGACCAACATGCAGAGCTCGATTATGATAGAATCATTCACTGCTATAACGAATACATGAAATTCGTGGTGGGCAAGCCACCCACTCAAAAAGAATTCTTGCTCAACATGGAGCTAAAGAAAAAATCAGCACAATTCTCAGGCGACATGCAGGGGCTTCTAAGTCCTAATTTGGAATACAATCAGGAGGAGGCTTTTAGGTGGTTGGAACAATCATTAACAATGAAAATGACTTAAAACATGATTTACGATCAGCAGGAAAAGTTCAAGGAACTAATAAGCTTTATATCAACCCATACCATTGATAGAAGCATCAATCGTGCTGATCAAAAGGCCATTGAAGAAAACCTCAAGTGGAATGCTTCATTGTTCTTTGCAAAGGCTATTCATCTGGCAAAGTCCAGAGAACAGGAACTTACACTGGCAGAATTTAACCAATTTAGAAAAGATTACGAAGATGGAAATGGTCAAATAGATACTGACACTCTTTTTCAAAAATATTGGTTGAGAAATGTCTTGGGAAAAATAAAGATCGCAGGAACTGTATCGTCAGCTTGTCACACATTTAGTGGGATATCAGGCTTCAGGAATGAATTAAAGTTTCTGTTAGAAAAATTTCCTGAAGGAATAAAAGGCAAAGAAAAGCTACCTAAAGCAGAGTTTGATCAAATCAAAAGTAAGTATGAGAGTGAACATAATTTGATATTAAATGATGAAGGTTTAAATAAACCCTCATGGTTATCAAAATCAGATGATGGCATTACAATCTCTAATATCAATATTTACTTTAAGCCTTACCTTGATCACTGGGAAGAATTCGAATTCCTTTCTGCTTACAAAGAGCAAATATCAAATAATGAAGATAAGGGACTCAAGATTGTTAAAAGAGGTCTGGAACAACTACACGAATCCTTTAAAAAATTTTATACCCAAACACCTTCAATTGCTGATCTGATCAAACAAAAGATTCTTCGGGAAAATGAAGAGATTTATTACCTAAATTTCTACAATACTGAAATCGGTTATTGGTCAACATTAGGCGAGCAAATCACGACTTTTTATTGGCAATTACTAATTGAGGATGGTCGCTTTTCTGAAGATAAAGAAAGAATAAAGAGGCTCCTTCAACAAGTACTCTATTGGGAATCGCCTTCTGGGTTTTTAACCCATTCTCTTGATGAATCAAAAAAGCGATTTTTAGATGCGGCTAGTGACTTGGTAATTAATGAAACCGATTTGAATGGTATAGAATCAGAGTTCAAAAAGGTTAGCATTGATGGAGATATTGGTTCACGTGAAGTTCAATCACTTTTCCATAGTCGTGAAGCGATTGATGATTTTTCACTGAACAACTCGGATCACTTTGAGCTACTGGAAAGCCTAGACAATTGGGAGCAAAAAGCTCATACTACTTATTTGTATAGTCAGAGTTCCCGAGATGAACTTTCTTTTTTGATTAAACTCATAGTTGCCCATGACTATGAATTTGAAAGAGAAGAGACAGAATATCAGGATAATCCCATAATCCATCATTACAAAAGAGTTTTTGTTCTTCTGGAAAAATCAATAACCAAACCAACCCTACTTTGGGAATTAAAATGTTTCATTATTATGTGCCGGAGGGAGTTTATACCCTACCTAGTAGAAGACTCCAAATACGCATCTTTGGCATTTCAATTTATTGATAGAATTGGAGAATATCTATTGGATGAGGATAAAGAAGTAATTCATAAAAAGCTCTGGGTAAAATCAATGGAATTGGCTCTTTTTTCCATTCGCTCAGTCGGTCAGGAAGATGTTGCCTCTAAACTGATTTTTCAGATATATCGACAGCTTAATTCTAATAAATACGACATTCCATACAGCCGGCAGCCCTATGCAGAAAAATTAAGCCGAAAACAGAAAGAGGAAAAAGAAAAAGCAGTTCTTTCCTTGATTGAAGATAGTTCCCTACATAACCATAAAGTTCATGGAGGAAATGACCAATTTTTACTCCCCAAACTATTCAATGAGTTGGTAAAGCTTTTTGTCAATCTGCCTTCCAAAGCATTGTATAATAATGGCACTGTGAGTTTTCCAATGCTCCAATGGGATGGGCTTGCCTGGCTGATGAAATGTTCGACTTACTGGAAATATAAGAGTCAGTTTGAGAATGCACCTCCGGATATTAATACGCTTACTAATTCCTTCTTCAAATTCTACATTGATCGCGTAGAAGTTACAGAAGTAAAAAAATATAATTTCTTCGAGAAGAAAGAGGAAAAAGGACTGCCGATATGGAGTGAGAAAATTGAAAGACTAGGGTACATAGAATGGATTTATCCGATTTACTTCATTTACAAACAACAGAAGCTGAATAGTTTCCTGGAACCACGTTTTTATTTTGATTCCACTTCGGAATTCTACCATAAAGAGAATCATTTCACCGCAGATAAATTAAGAACACATATTGGGGTATTGCTTCAAGTACTTCGTCAGTTCGTATTGCCAATCATTCCTCATGGTTTTGAGAAAGATGAAATTCAGGAAATTAAATCGAGGATTGAGCAACAGATTGTTGACTATCTAAAAAGACATATCAGGGATGTACCGGAAGAAGGATGTGTTGATTTGTTTGACAATAATAAGGAATGGGCATTTAAAAACACCGAAAAAGAAGCATTGCTTCCGCAAGTTGCCAGAGCTCTAAATTGGTTCTCGAAAAAAGAACAGATTATTGAGGTCATTATTAAGACGCAAGATATTGTCAAAATATTGACTATTGCTGAATGGGTAACTTCAGAAGGGGTTAAACAAAAGCTCTTAGAGAAGATACAACAATCAGATATTAAAGCCTTTTTAGAAGAGACTCGTTGGATTCCAGAGGTTCAACAAACCCTTCTAGAAATTAGTAAATACCCTCAGTTGATTAAGGAGATTAATGAGATGGTTGATTTTTGGGAAGAAAAGGTATCAAAAAAGAACCGAAAATATGAAGTTCAGTTTTACCAGACCAAGATACTGCTGGCTTACTTTCATGATGATGAACAAGAATTAGATAATGTTGAAGAACCCAGTAAACCTGCGGTTCATTCGGTAAGAGAACTTTCTTATCGTGACCTTAAGCAATTTTACAGAGCACTAATCAGACTGGAAAAGAATCCGGAATCTTCGCACACAATATTCAGTCAATTGAGTACACAATATCCTCAATATCCAGTTTTTGCCTTGAATAAAATGGCAGCTAAAATTAACATAGCCAAAACCAGCGATGATCTAAAAAGCTATAAAGAAGCTCTGGAAGAATGGAACGTGTATGCTGTGCATCAAAAGGAATTGGATGAAGAGGACTTGGGGTCGACATTTTTTGTTAACAAATTATACATACTACTCAAACTGGGGGAATACGATGAACTAGATAGAGTATTTAATGGTCTGGAAAAACCATATAAAATGCTTCCAGATATGCTTGAAGTCAAGATCGAGCGTCTGGTCGGGGGAGAAATTAAAAAGATAGAAGAAGCTTCTCTGCTTTTAGAAGAAGCTGAAAATTACCATCAGTTTTCAGGTTCAGAAAATATTGGCTTTATCCATGATTTAAGGAATAAAGTAAATGGAATCGATAATATAGAGGAACTCCACCATCAGTACAATAGAATATTCAATAGCACACCAACCAAACTTGTCAGAATTCTACCTGATAAACTCAATGGAAGAACTGATCTTACTGAATTCATAGTAAATGAAGTAGCTAGAGCAGCTTCAAATATGCTTAACAAAATAAATGTTTTGCCTGATATCCTGAAATTGAAAAACACCAGTAAGGAAAATAGGTTCAACGACCTTGTTCAACTTGCACTAGAGGCGAGAATTAGTTCATGGGGATGGTCTGTAAAAGATCAAACAAGAAAAGCTTTTTCTTCTGGCGGATCCGATCTAGGCGAAATTGATCTGGATATAAGGGATTGTAATCAAGATTCCTTTATCACTTGTGAGGCATTTATTCTAAGAGATACATCTAGGGTTAAATCACATTTGAAAAAGTTAATTTCTCACTACACGCATGAAAGAAAAGCCCTTCTGACTCTAGTGTACTTTCAAGGCAAACAATCAGATTTTCAGAAAAATTGGGATGCATATCATACAGATACCTTAACAACAATTCAATATCCAAATGGATTTGAACTTGATACTAACCAGGTAGTAGATGTGACAAAAGACTTCCAAAGAGAGAAATCAGGAATTAAAATTGGAAAAGCCCACCATAAGGATGGGGTAGTGATATATCACATATTTGTCAACATTAACTACAAGGTCAATGCTTGACTCCCTCACCTCCATATTGAAAGTCCGGTCACTGGTTGATTCGGCAGTAACCTTGAAACTACTACGGGCAAGGAACTTACCCTTGATCATTACATTTCTGTATCGTGAATACAAAGTAAATGAACAAATCTCTGTGCCTTATCAATTTTTGGTTCAGAGACTAGCCGACTTTCTGGAAGAAATTGAATATCAGGATGAAGATGATGAAATCAAGTCTGATCGTTTGCTTTTAGCTTTTGATGAAAAAGCCAAGCTGTACATTGACCGTTGGATTGATACTCATTACCTGCGGAATGTAATGGATGATGCTCAAAAAGAGCCGTTGGTCTTTTTGTCCAAACATGTAGAAAAAGCTTTTCAAGTTTTTGAGCTTCTGAAAGACCGTGAATTTGTTGGAACAGAATCCAAGTTCAAGGATATTTTCACCAAGCTTCGGGACATTATCGAAAATGCCAATCCAGATAAAGAAAAGAGGTTGGCTGAACTGGAAAAGAGAAAACAGGTCATTGATGAAGAAATACGAAAGATTAAGATTGATGGATACGTGCCAACGTACGAAAACCATCACATAAAAGCCAGATTTGAGGAATTAAACCGCTTAGCTAATGAGCTGATAGGTGATTTTAAGGAGGTTGAAGACAACTTTAAGGAAATAACCCGAAGGATCTACGAGCAGCAGCAACAAACAGATCTCTCTAAGGGAAAACTGCTGGCAGAAACGTTTGATGCACTTTACGAATTGCGAAGTACTGACCAGGGAAAAAGCTTTTACGCTTTTTGGCAATTTATGCTGGATGATGTCCGGCAATCAGATTTGCAAAAAATGACTAAAGAAATCTATGATGTGCTGGAAGATCGGGGAATTAAAGTTTCATCTCGATCACTGCGAAAATTAAAGACGATGCTTCACCTAGCCGCCAGAAAAGTCCTGGACAAAAATGGCGTCTTAGCTGATAAACTGAGCAGAGAGATAGTCGCCAAAGACCAACTGGAATCCAGAAAAGCAAGAGAACTGATTGCAAGTATTCGCCAATTGGCTATTCAACAAATTGACCGTTCACCAACCCATGAGTATTACCTTGAAATTCAGGGAAACCCTGATGTACATCTCCCTCTGGAAAGAAAACTTGGTGAAAAACCGGAAACCGATTCATATACAACTAAAGCAGAACTGGCCAGTATCTCTATTCAGGATCTGGAAGACCTCTCAAAAATTTATAATGCTGATTTGATTGATAAGCAACAGTTATTAGCCAATATTAACGACTTACTACAATCCAAAACTCAAATTTCCCTTCAGGAAGTAGTGAATGTCAAAGGACTGGATAAGGGATTAGCAGAATTGTTAGCTTATGTTACTTTGGTAAATACAAACACTAAGTTTTTTATCAATGAACATGTAAGGGAAACCATCCTTTTTAGTCAGAAGAATGGGAAATACCTTGATTTACCACAAATCATTTTTACCAAATAAACGATATGGAGTACCAAAACGAAAAGATAGCCCCTTACGCCCGGTCAGCAGTCAAGTTACTGCAGGGTCCTGTTTTTGAGGATCAGCCAGATGTTTGGAATGAAATCATTCAATATCAGGTAGAACTGATTCAATACTTTGAGAAAATCGCACTTGAATTAATTATAGATAAAAGAGATGGATATGCTTACCTAAAGCAAATTGAGCTGGATGAATCTGGTAGTACAATTGGACTGGTTCGTAGGATGCCATTAACCTATGACCTTACATTAGTATGCGTCTTACTGAGAGAATGGTTGTTAGAGTTTGAATCGAATGATCTTGAAACTACGAATCTATATATCACACCAAAACAGTTTCGGGATCGCATGGAAATGTTTTTTAAAGAGAAAGCAAATGAGCTAAAATTTATCAGAGACCTCAATCGTCACCTTGATCAATGTGTGGAAATGGGCTTTTTAAAATTGGTCCATAAAGATGCCGCTAACTCGGATGAAAATCGCTACGAAGTAAAACGTATCATCAAAGCACGGGTCACAACAGAAGAATTATCAAGATTCAAGAAACAATTAGAAGATGAACAACCTAAGTCTATTTAGTACCAAACCCAGTGAATCGGGCTTCCGCTTATATGCTTACGAAGTGCTGAATTGGGGAACCTTTGACCAAAATATATGGTCGATCCACCCAGAGGGTGAGACCTCTTTATTGACTGGTGCCAATGCTTCCGGGAAAACGACACTTGTGGATGGGTTACTTACTTTACTTGTTCCCGAAAAGAGGATGCGTTTTTATAACCAGACAGCCGGGTCTAAAGGTGAACGTACAGAAGATAGTTATGTCGTAGGAGAATATGGAGAAACGGAAAATTCGGATACCAATACAAAAGAGGTCAAAAAGCTAAGAGAGAATAAATCAAAAGCACAATCGATATTATTGGCCGTATTTCAAAACGAATCACAGTTTGTCACATTGGCACAAACACGCTGGTTCTCGGGATCGGAACTGAAAAGGAACTTTATTGTAGCTCATAAAAAACTCTCTATCCGTGACGACTTTATGCCATTTGATAATACAGGTGAGTGGAAAAAACGGCTCAAAAAAAGGTATCCAAAACAAGGAAACCGGGAACTTATACAGTTTACCGATAGTCCGGGAGAGTATGGCCGTCTCATGCGGAAATTATTTGGCATGCGTTCAGAGAAAGGACATACTTTATTTAGCCAGACCATAGGATTAAAGGTACTTGGTAATTTGGATGAATTTGTACGTCTTCAGATGCTGGAAGAGCGAGATGCTGAAACCGAATTTCAGAAGATAAAAACCTACTTTAAGACTCTCAATGATGCTCACCGTGCTATTGAAAAAGCTCATAAACAGATAGAATTACTATCTCCTATAAGGGATAAGGCACAAAACCTTTCGGTTCTAAAAGCAGATCTGATTCATCAGGAAAGTTTCCAGCAGACTGCACCACTTTGGTTTGCAGAAAAACAGAAAGAACTGATTTCGGACTATAATGAAGAACAAAATGCAAGGCTGGAATCCTTATCGCAAAACATTGCTGAATACTCCAGTGAAATTGACGAATTATCCAACCGGGAACGAGATCTCGATATCCAAATTAAAAGTGACAAAGTTGGTTCACAAATCAGTACACTGGAAAGAAGAAATAAAGAACTGGACGAATCCAGGCAAGAGCGTGAGGATGAACTCAAAACCTATAATCAATTGGCTGAGAACCTTGAATTCCAGCCCAACCCACAATCCAAAGAGCTTTTTGATGAACAACGAAAAGCAGCAGTAGAAAAAAAGAGGAAAACAGAGGAAGTACAGGAACAGAATGAGGAAGAACTATTCCAAACCAGAAAACAAGTTGATATGGTAAGGGAAAAGTTTGACAATATATCCAATGAATTAAGTGTATTGAGGGCTCAAAAGAATAATATTACGGGACATCCGGCTCGTATTCGAAACGAAATTCTTGATGCAGTTGGTGCTACGGAAAAAGAAATCCCCTTTATTGGCGAACTTGTGAAAGTTGGGGAAGGTGCTCGGGAATGGGAGCCTGCCATCGAACGATTGCTTCATAATTTCGCTTTACGACTGATCGTTCCAGAAGAGTATTATCAGGAAGTAAACCGGTATGTTAAGGAAAACGATCTAAGAGGGAGGATTATCTATCATCGGTTCAATAAGAAAGAAGTTGCTCCGCAGATATTTCAGCAGCAAGATGAGAATGAACTTATTCACAAGTTAGCCTTTAAACCTTCGGCCTATTCTGAATGGATCAAAAATGAGATCAGTGCTAAATTCAATTATTTGTGTGTAGAGGATTTGGAAACATTTCGATTAGCAAACAAAGCTGTTACCAAAGAAGGACTTGTTAAGAATGCAAACCGACATGAAAAGGATGACCGGCCTGAAATTAAAAACCGTCAAAAGTATGTACTAGGCTGGGATAACAAAGAGAAAATAGCAGTACTGAAAGAAGAAGGTCATCAACTTGATCAGGAAATTAAGGAATCTGAGAGCAGGCTCAAATACTTAAAAAATCATCAAACCAGGATTAGAAATGAGGAACAAGACCTGGCTCAATTCATTGCCTTTAAATCACATAGAAAAATTGATTGGTGGTCAATAGCAGCTCAAATACAGGAAAATAAACAAAGAATTGAGGAGCTTGAAAAAACCAATGACAGAGTGAATACCCTCAAAAAACAGCGTGAGGAGATTCTTCAACAAATCAAGGCTAAACAGGAAAAAGAGAAACACCTTGAAAAGGAAATCAATATCATTGAATCAAATCTGAATATACAGCGACAAAAGCTAAAAGAGGCTGAAGATGTCATCAACAGGTATTCTTTTCACGATTCCAACGAAAAATTGGAAACTTTTGAAGAGCATTTTATGAATGACTATGATTGCGACATTGATTCCATAGAAAAGATTCAAAGCAAAATTCAAGGAGAAGTCAATGCAACTATTGAGCGGTTTAGGGATAACATTCGCAAGGAAGAAAGTGCAGCAGAAAGTCTTATGAGGGTTTTCAAAAATCCTGATAAAGAAATTGCAGAGAAATTCATGGATTGGAATTCCGATACACATCGTTTAAGTGAAAGTGCAGAATTTATAGAGGAGTATGAGGCACTGCTTGATAGAATTGAAAAGGAGGAATTGGCAGAGTATAAGCAACAATTCAAAAACTACCTCAATGAAGAAATGATTACGAAAATGTCTGATTTTCAGACATGGCTGGAGCGTCAGGAAGAAGATATTGAGGAAAATATTGACACACTAAACCAGTCCCTTGAAAAAATTAACTTTAAAAGTAATCCACCCACATTTGTCAGGCTTCATGTAGAAAAAGACTATGCTCCAAAAGTCAAAGAATTTAGGTTTAGGCTCAATGAGTGGAAACCGAACCTGGTTGAGTTTGAAAGAACAAAGGATGATCGTATCCTGGAAAAAAGTTTCAACAAGATCAAAGCACTTCTAGATGATTTGACCGATGATGAAAATCAAAGGAAAGAGGTCTTGGATGTAAGGAATTGGCTGAAATTCAAAGCAGTAGAACACCATCGGGAGGATCCGTCAAAAATCTTCCGCAGTTATACGGGTACAGCAAAATTATCCGGTGGCGAAGGTGCCCAATTGACCTATACAATTTTGGGTTCCGCCATAGCTTATCAATTTGGGATACACAGCGAAGGACTCAATACAAATTCATTCCGATTTATTTGTGTGGACGAAGCTTTTAGTAAACAAGATGATGAAAAAGCACGGTTCTTAATGGAACTGTGTAAGCAACTACATCTGCAAGTAATGGTGGTGTCTCCTGCTAAAGCAGAAGAGGTAGCTATTGTTGAGCCCTACATTGCCCGCATACATTTTGTCCAAAGAAAGGATAATCGTCATTCGGTCGTTTATGATATGCATATTAAGCAGTTGCAAGAACACCGGGAAGAGTATTTACAATCTGCAGGATAGATCCATGATAACAGTAGTTGAAATACAGAAAAAGTCTGAAAGAAAATATGAAGAAGTCCTTCGTGATTCTTTGAATGGAGAGAGCTGTTTTCCTCTGGAGATAAGGTCCAATAAGGTGCTTTCTAAAGATTTCATTCAAATGAGTAAGGAAATTGCTGAAGTGCTAGGTGGGTCAAAAGATAGAAAGGGTTTTGGCTACTCGGTAGTTTCAGAAACGATTAAAACCCGACAGCATGGAATTCAAGATATCCCAAAGTCAATCGTGTATGAAACATTAGACGATTATTTAAAATTTATCAAAAAGGAAAAAGAGTTTCATGTGATGATGGAAAATTACAGTTTCATCAAGTCGGAACTCCCTCAACTCGAATCATGGCTGAAAGAAAATCCAAAGGCCATTATCGACAACTCGGATGTTTGGCCGGGCCTGATTAAAGTTTGTCAGTGGTTTATCCTTCACTTTGAACCAGACAAATACTATATCAGAGAGTTGCCAATTCCCGTTCATACCAAGTTTATTGAAGAAAATAAAGGGATTTTGAGGCTTTTATTGGATGAGCTGGTTCCGGATATAGTGAATACATCTGAAAACCACTTTGAAAAGAGGTTTTTCCTGAAATATGATCAGTCTCTTATTAGGTTTCGGTTGTTGGATAAGTCCTGCTGGGGTGAAATCAGCTATGATGATATAACCATCCCAATAGAACAATTTAAATCAACTACGTTGAAATGCTCAAGAGTTTTTATCATTGAAAACAAGATGAACTTTCTGGCATTTCCTAAAGTATCTCATTCGATAGCTATTTGGGGAAAGGGATTTGCTGTTGACTCCTTAAAGAACACCGATTGGCTGGAAGATAAGGAAATTTACTATTGGAGTGATATGGATATCCAAGGGTTTCAAATGCTGTCTCAATTACGATCGTATTTTCCACAAACAAAATCTTTTTTAATGGAAAGAGAAATTTTAGAGAATTACTGTGAATTCATTGTATCCGGAACGGTATCTAAAGTGGTGTCTCTTGCCCATCTTTCAGGTGAAGAATTAGAAGTATATAAACTATTATCAAAAAGCAATGTTCGCTTGGAGCAAGAGCGGGTCGATCAATGTTTTATCTCCGAAAGACTGAATCAAATGTTTCTAAGAAGACCTTCTTAAACTATATACACAAAGCTAGCCTTGTTGTGGATGTTTGTTGATAGGTAATATTGGATTAGCCCAAGAATTGATCAGGAAAATAAAAAAGCCCTCCGCAATTAATGCGAAGGGCACCCGTGGGCCCACCTGGGCTCGAACCAGGGACCACCTGATTATGAGTCAGGTGCTCTAACCAACTGAGCTATAGGCCCTTGTTTTAAATTCGAATTCAATGATTGAATACAGCCTTCAAAACGGAGTGCAATAATAATGGATGTGATGGGAATAAGCAATATCCGAATGGGCTTTTGCTAAATTTTTGATTGAATTCACAAGCCATTATTGGTGTGTTGACCTCTAATTCTTCATCTCATATTTTTGTAATGCTGGTGTTCTGCCATAATTTCGGCATTCATTTTTATCCAAAATACGATTTATGCTTCCTCCCGCTATTCATACATTGATTTTCGATTTAGGTGGTGTTATCATCGATATAGATCCTGCCGGCTGTTTCAAGCGCTTCCAGCAAAATGCAATTTCCTTAGATCATCCCGCTTGGCAGCAAGGATTAGATTATCAGCTTTTCAAAGATTATGAAATGGGATTATTATCAAATTCATTTTTTCTGGATGAGCTACGAAGTATTATGAATAATTCTCAAATATCTGATCAACAATTGATAGAGTTATGGAATACTATGCTGATTGATATTTCGATGGAGAAGTTAAATTTGTTTGAGAGACTTCGTGAAAACTACAGGCTAGTGCTGCTTAGCAATACCAATTATCTGCATATGAAAGGTTTTAATGCTATCCTGAAAGAGAAAACTCAAAGGGATGATTTTGCTCATTGGTTTGATGAAATCTATTTTTCCTTTCAAATGGGCGTCCGAAAACCATCTTTAGAGATTTATCAGATGGTTCTAGAACGAGAGCAAAGTAATGCCAATGAGCTTTATTTTTTGGATGATAATGCGGAAAATATTCGAGCAGCAAATAGTTTAGGTATTCAAACAAAGCTAATTTCGCATCCTAATGAAATTTTGACTGTTTTTTAATGGAATTGGAGAAAGAACCCAATAATTACCTCAAACATCTAGGCTTATTTATAATCACCTTGGCTTGCACCACCATGTCTGGTGCGGAATGGCTTACGGGCAAATCTATTTTGGCGAAAGGTGAATTTGCAATGACTTGGAGCGACTTTTTAGCCGGGCTTGAGTTCTCAATTCCATTTTTGGGGATTCTTACTTTCCATGAATTTGGCCATTATTTTATGGCTCGCAAGTATAGCATTCCTGTTACTTTACCCTATTACATACCAGGCTGGTTAGGATTTATGGGCTCGCCTAGCATTGGTACTTTTGGCGCTGTTATTCGAATCAAAGGTGCAATCCAAAGTACCAAGGAGTATTTCGATGTGGGCGTAGCAGGACCATTAGCTGGTTTTGTAATTGCTATTATGGTAATGTTCTATGCATTCACCAATTTACCTCCAGCGGATTTTATTTTTGAAATACACCCAGAATACGAGCAATATGGGTTGGAGTATGCTGAGCATGTTTACGATCCAAATAACCAGGAAAATGCCAATTTGATGCAATTCAAATTAGGTCCGAATATTCTTTTCTGGTTATTTGAAACTTATGTGGCCGATCCCGAACGAATGCCAAATTATTATGAGATCATTCACTTTCCCTGGCTATTTGCTTCTTATTTGGCTTTATTCTTTACTGCATTGAATCTTCTTCCAATTGGTCAATTGGATGGCGGACACGTGGTATTTGGGCTATTTGGAAGCCGCAAACACGGCTATATCAGTTCAGCAGTTTTCTTGGTATTTCTATTTTATTCTGGCTTGGGATTGATATCGCCAATGGAGCCTGCAATGGATTTGATGTGGAGCATACCACTTTATATAGGCTTTTTGTTTATTTGCCTCAGCCGACTTATTCGTAGTCCATTCGACAGAATTGCAATGGCATTTATGATTTTTACTATTCAGTTTGCTTGCCAATGGTTTTGGCCAGATTTTCAAGGCTATACAGGTTGGTTATTGTATTGCTTACTTATTGGTAGATTTATGGGCGTACATCATCCAAGAGTTTTATTCGAGCAGAAATTGGATAGAAAGCGCCAAATTATTGGTTGGATTGCTTTAGTAATATTTGTGCTTTGCTTTAGTCCTCAGCCATTTATGTTTGAGGAAGCAATAGCATTGATGGAGCCATAGGTGTTTTTGAATTCCTCCATTCCGTTGCAAAGACTTTTACAGGTATTGATTCCTACGGAGGCTAGGTACTTTCTTGCTTTTTCACTTCTTGCACCAGTTTTGCAATGGAGTACAATTTCACAATTATTGTATTTTTTTACTTCATCAAGTTGCTTAGGCAAGTCATACAGCGGAATATTCACCGCTCCTATATTCTCCTCGTCATACTCCCATTTCTCACGGACGTCTATTACCTCAATTTTTTCTCCTGAGGATAATTTTTGATAAAGTTCTTCTGCAGTTATTAGGTTCATGGTGCTTATCGAATTACGAGTTTTTTCTGCTGGGCAAATTTACCCGAAAAAGTGCGAAAAACGTAAATTCCGGGTCTAAGAGTCTCAATATTTAACTGATGCTGCCCAATTTGCTTCCATTTTCCTTGTAATACAACCCGTCCAGTCATGTCGATCAATTGATAATTTTCATACGGCGAGATTACATTCACCCATCCTCCCGCCGGATTTGGGTACAATTGAATTTGCGCATCGCTTGGTTTATCCAAGTCGCCTACGGCTATTCCTTTATTGAAAACAGGTCTAAATATTAACGAACCTATAATATCATCTACCGGCTCCCAAATGCCCGTTACATTCGCAAAGAGCTTCTCCGAGCTGTCATAATCTTTATCCAAACCCACTGCAATTGGCAAAATTCCAATATGTCTGTAGCCAATATAAAAAGTGTCTTGAACCGCTGTTGGTCTTTCTAAGGTAATTCTGCTTAGTGAATCCCTTCCTGCAAAAGCTGGAATACTAATAGTTTGTCGATGGAGAATTTCCTCTTGTGTACGGCCTAAAGATTTGATGATTAGCAGCTCAATTGTACGGCCTTCTTGTCCACCAGGAATAAATGGAAAATTCGCATCGATAGCTGTGATAATGTCTGTTTCGGGAACCCAATATTGATAAGCAACTCGGCCACCATTTTGGTTGATACCCACAGCAAATTCTGCTGTGCCATCGTCATACGCTAGACTCTGATGTAGCAAAAGCGGGAGGGTGAAGCTGTCGTTTGAGCGGAAATCAATCGATTGAAAATAATTGCTTGGCGGTCTGCGGTAAATGGTATCACCACTGATAAGCTGAAAGTGAAACTCCAAAGCAAGACTATCACCTTCGGGTAATTGGCTTGGATCTAAAGGAAACACTTTCATATCCCTTTTCTCGAAGCCAAGCGGAATGGGATCAAGAATAGTTCTATTATTCATCTGTTGAATAACTGCGCCAGTACTTACATTTCTGATAAATGAATTGTATTCAATTGGCTGAAGAAGCGAATCCAAATTATGGAATTCCACTAAGGTAGTATCAATAAATTCGCTGGGGAAATTGCGAGCCATCTCGGCCGGTACTTGAGAGTAGTTGCCGAATAGCCCTTGTCTCAATAGGGAGCTCAAGGCCCGATCTTTAACAGCTCTATTATTCAATTTTCGATCTTGATCGAGCCATACATAATCCAAATTCCAAGTGTCGAATGGGCCAGTAATATTGGCTGATGAGCGAAAGGCAAATTGAAAACCTGAGTGAAAATATTGATCAGCGTTAATTGCCATAGACTCAAATTGAAAACTATCTGTAGGCACATCTACTAAGCCATTCACTTCCCAAATTACATTCCAATTACCTTCATTATTCTTGAATAATAACTGGAAAACATCCTCTTGATCAGGCTCTTCGCCTAATCCTTTCTTCTGCCAGTAAAAGCTCAAAACTACTGTACTTCGCTTATTTGAAGGCACGGCAGTCATGTTTATGGGAAGAGAGACCAAACTATCTCCAAAACCAGAAGCTTCTCCATTGCGAACATAAGGCCTCCCGTCCGGATCGTTGCCATCGAACGTTGCTACACCTATACTTGGTGGATTTAAGCCCATGCTATTATTGACCCAAACTTTGCTGCTAGCCTGCCACCAAGACAGATTCAATTGCCTATTAGGAAAGGAAAAATCATCCAGAAAAGGCAACGAAATGGTATCTCCAGCCAAGCTTTCTTGGTATGAGAATAATTGAAGATTTGAATTATCAGATTTTGTCGAAATAGGATAGGTTACAAGCTGGGCAAGGCCATTTGACATGCCTACACTCAGCCAAATTACACTTAAAAGGATGTATCTAATTTGGATCCTCATTAGAGTTCGGATTCATCCTCTCTTTTTCTATTTCTGTAGGTATTGAATTCATCATCTGCCACCCATAAATCGACGATATCGCCAATTCTAATCGTCTCGCCGAAGGCAGGTTGTTGCCTTACAATAGAGCCTGGAGGCAGAGAATCTACCTGAGTATAAATAACACTGCCCAATCGCAAGCCAATACCCACTAAGTAAAATTCTGCTTCATCCAAATCCATGGCAATGAATTCTGGCACATCAAAAGTCTGGTTGCCTAAACCATCGCCAACCACCAAATCAATTTGTGAGCCTTTCACAAGAGGCTCACCCGGGTTGATTTTTCTACCTTGATGCCATTGTTCTAGTACTGCATTTTGTGCTAAATCAGGTTGATAAGTAATCTCCCCTAGGATTAAACCTGAGCTTTGTAAAATCAATTGAGCGTTTTTTACAGACACATCTACCAAATCGGGCATTGGGATAGATGGAGGCGTATTTTGATTGAGTGTGATATAAATTTTTCTATCGCGCTTCACTTTTTCACCTACTTGCGGATATTGCTTTACTACCGACATTTTTGGGTAATCTGTAGAATAAGCAGAGTCTTCTGTAATCTCATATTTAAGATCGCGGGAGGTGACAAATTCATCTAACCTATCCAAGGTGATGCCTCGCAGGTCGGGCACGGTAATCGAATCGCCATGATTGGTTGTAGTAGGCAAATACCAATAGAAAAAAATCAAAGATGATACGATGACTATTCCTCCGATAATGGCCAGATTAATCAATATTTTGGTAAGCGACTTTATCATGAGCTTTTGCTTAAATCTAATTTGTGTATGCCATAATTAAGTATGGCATCGATAAATTCAAATGGTTTGTAATTTTCAATGGCTGCTTGATGGAATATACAAGTAGCCGGCGTCATTCCCGGTAATGAATTTACCTCAATAATAATGGTTTCTATTTTGCCATCAGCAAATATTCTAACGAAAGCATCAATTCGGGCGTATCCTTCGATGTTTAATATTTTGGCAACTTTCGTCAAAGTAGATTTTACTTCATCGGAAATGCGCTGATTTTCAGTCTTGTCTTTTGCATAACGAGCCGGCGTAATGTTTTGTCCCTCACCAGCGAGGAATTTCTCCTCCAAGCTCAAAACCTCCCCTTGCGCTAAAGCTTCTGATGCCTCGAATACGGTATATTCAATATTACCATCAGCGCCCACATTAGTAAGTAAGCCGCCAGTTACTTCTAAGAATCGAGCGGCGCCATTGGCTGATATCAAATCTTCTACTAAGAAAAAATTCTTCTGAGGGAACTCCTCTGTAGGTTTCAATTTAAGAAGTCTGCTTTCCTCTATTGGAAAAGGCGCTTGGCTTCGAAATGCAATTCGAGCATAAGCAATCAACTCTTCTCTATTTTTAATTTTCTTGACTGCTGAGCTACAGCCATCATCGGCTGGCTTGGCTATGATCGGATATTGGAATTGCTCCTCCAATTGGGCGATCACTCTGTTAGTATCCTGTTCCCAATCATGCTGATAAACTAATGCGTGACCCGCTACCAAAATGCCATGCTTGCGCAATATTTGGTTGGTTTCGTATTTGTTGATAGTGATTTGGGAGCTTTCTACACCCGAGCCATTGTATGGCAGCCCAACTTTTTCTAGCTCTACCTGCACCGCACCATCTTCGCCTGGTCGGCCATGGAGGGCAATAAACACCACATCGCAAATTTCCGCTAAGGCTGCGTAACTTAGTTTATGTAATGCCAAACTGCCTTTAGTAGCATATTGTCTGCTTAATCCTCCCGCTTCTTCGCGGATTGATAAAAGTATGGGATGCTCCCGATCTGCTTGGAAACTGTGAATCTTATCATAAATATCGTCTGCATTATCCTTTAGCAGTATATTCACAGGAATTTGATGCAATTCATGTGCTCCTTCTTTTCCACTAAGGAAAATTGGAATAGGTAGGTATTTGGTAGAGCTGGCAAGTTTTTCATAAATGTTTCTGCCGCTTTCTACAGATATATGTCTTTCCGACGAAAAACCACCCATTATTACCGCCACTTTTAGCTTTTCATCCAATTGATCTTGTAGTTCGCTTACCCGCATATCTAAGTCTGCTAGATGGCTAGCAATAGCCTTCGCAGCTTTGCCACTTGACATACGACAAGCAAGTGAGGTGCGGATAATATAGGTCAAAAACTGGCTTGGATTCAGGCCAATTTCCGCCGCTTGGTGAAAAAAGAATGATGATGGAAGCATGCCCGAAGTCGTATTCGGGTCGTTCAGAAATACTTTTCCATCTTCTTGAATAAAGCCATCAATGCGGGCATACACTTCGCCGCCCATGGCTTTGTATAAATCTTCGCAAGCCTTTCGAATGCTTTGGATTTGCTCCGTAGGCACTTTTATGGGTGTTATTTTACGGCTGATGCCAGGCAGATATTTTGCTTTGTAGTCGAAGAAATTGCTTTTCTTTAAAATCTGGGTAGGAGGCAAGGCAAGTGGTTCGCCTTTTTCGTCTTCTACTACAATGCAGGAAAATTCTTTTCCGTCGATAAATGACTCGGCTAAAATGGCGCTTTCAGCATCTGGACTTTCTAGCAAGATTGAATCCTTTCCTCCCGCGAATTCCCGCTCGAATGTGTCAAATAGTTCTTGCGGATGGTGCAATAAATTTCCATCTGCAAGCAGTGGCATGCCCAAACCTTCGCGTATATCCGCAAGCTGAGCAATGACAAATACCTTTTCATCATCGGTCAAATTGATCCATTCTGAAGCATTAAATTTCCGCTGGAAAAATGCTTTTGCAATGGCCAATTCAAATGCCTGAACATCATTTTGCTCTAATATACTCACACCAATAGACGAACCCTGATGCGGTGCTTTGAAGACCATCGGCAAGCCAAGCTGGGCTACAAGATCATTCAGCAGTGCTTTTTTATCAGCATTTTGATCGTAATCTGATTTTTTAATTACTGTCCAATGGGGTGTATCGAAACCCATACGGCCAAAGAGCTGCTTTTGAGCAGTCTTGGAAATGCCAATAGCAGAAGGTAAGATTCCAGAGCCGCTATAGGGGATGTCGTACCACTCGAGCAAACCTTGCAGACTTCCATCTTCGCCATAAGGACCGTGAAGAGTGAGGAATGCAAAATCAATGAGTTTCGAGAAATCCTTGGGTTCGATTTGCTTGCCGACTTGAGAAATCAAAAGCTCCCAATCTGCCTCGCTCAAGTTTTGAAGAGATTCGATATAGATTTGGAAATTCTTTTCAGAATCAGGAATAAAATTGGCGGGAGGGTAAAAATCTCGAATAGTGCCTTTGTATACATATTGCCAATCGAGCTGGATGAAATTCCCGCAGCTATCTACAAATATGGGTACAGGTGTAAAGAGACTTTTATTTAGATTATCATAAACGGTGCGACCTCCCGCAAAAGAAACTTCACGTTCGCGAGATCTACCACCAAAAAAAATTCCTATTCTCATTGAGGCAAATATAATAATTAATGAAACGGCGAAAGCCCGATTTCATTGGCTTGGCATCTTTAATTCGAATAAAATTTGTCAATTTTGGATATGTTTCTTGTAAATCCCTTTTCTCCTATGAATTGTAAATTACTCAAGGCCTCTTTTATTATTCTTTTCGGCTTAATCTTTCTTACCTCTTGCAAAGCTCCAAAGGTAGATTCAAATGCGATTTTGTTTCATAACAGTAGCATCCTTACGATGGACAATGGCGAAGCAAATTCCTTTGTAATTGAAGGCAATGTCATTTTGGAAGTGGGTGATTTGACCAATTTAGAAGCGGCATTTCCAAATGCTCAAAAGTATGATTTGCAAGGAAAAACCGTATTGCCAGGCTTTGTTGATTCGCACACGCATATTCATGAATTTGGCCAGCAAAAGCGCAAAGCAAATATTGAAGGTTTGCTTTCGGTAGAAGAAATGGTGGAGGAATTAAAGCGATTTTTTCCAAATCCACAGCCTGGACAATGGCTTATTGTTCAGGGTTGGGACGAAGGTGTTTGGGCTTCCAAGGGTTATCCTGATAGAGAATTATTGGATGAAGCATTTCCTGATAATCCTGTAAGACTACAATCCCTGCATGGCTTTGGAGGGTTTTACAATGGCAAAGCATTGGAAATTGCTGGAATTGATGCAAACACGCCTGATCCAGAAGTGGGCAGAATTATGCGTCGCGAAGATGGCACGCCTACGGGAGTCATGGAAACGCTTGCACAGCAATTGGTGAATCAGCATATTCCAGCAGAAACGGTAGAGGAAGCCAAAGAGGCAATCTTGCTTGGCGCAGAAGCGCTATTACAAGCGGGTGTCACCACTGTGCACGAAGCGGGAGTTTCGCCTACTGTATTGCAAGCTTATATGGAATTGGCTGAAGCTAAGAAATTGCCCATCCGGGTATATGCAATGCTCAATGGAAATGATGACGAGCTTATGAATGAGTGGTTTGAGCGAGGACCGTATGCCGATCCTAATGGCTATTTATTTGTGCAATCTATTAAGGTGTTTTACGATGGCTCACTTGGCTCACGTACTGCCTTGATGGCGGCGGCTTATTCAGATAATCCCAAAGCAGCCCAAATGACTGAGCGAATTCGCCCTGACAAAGTGCGTGAATTAGGTAAAAAGGCTGCTGCAAATGGTTTTCAAATGGCTGTGCATAGTATAGGTGATGAAGCCAATCGCCGAGTACTCGACTTGTATGAGGAGGCATTGGCAGACTATGAAAATATAGATCATCGCTGGCGTATGGAGCATGCTCAGGTTGTATTGCCGAGCTTTTTTGAAAGAGCGGCTAAAGGAAAGTATATTTCCAGTGTGCAATCGAGCCATGCGGTGGGCGATAGCAAATGGGCAGAAGATAGGGTTGGGAATGAAAGAATAAAACTGGCCTATGCTTGGAGAAGCATAATGGATGCAGGCGCGCCAATTATCCTGAACTCTGATTTGCCAGGTGAGCCGTGGATGCCTGTGGAAACGCTATACTTCGCCGTTACCCGTAAAAACTTAGCCGGAGAACAGGCGGGAGGGTGGTATCCTGAGCAAGCATTTACGATAATGGAAGCTTTGCAAGCTATGACTATTACTGGAGCTTATGCGGCATTTATGGAAAATGAAATCGGCTCCATCAGCAAAGGCAAAAAGGCTGACTTTGTGATATTGAACCGAAATCCATTGGATACTCCAGCTGACAAATTAAAAGAGCTTAAAGTTGAAAGTGTGTGGATTGACGGAAAAGTGGTTCCGCTTGAGATGGAGATGATTATGAGGGAGTGAAGAGGTTATTTCGGTTGAATAAAGCAAATGAACCATAAGAGAAACCCTCAAAGGCCATCTGCGCAAATCTGCAAGCAATTTTTCTCCCGCAGATTACGCGGATAAACGCGGAGAAGAAATTAAATCCTTTGTGAATCTTTGCGTATATCTCAGCGGTTTTAAAAAAGAAAGAATTTAAACGCAAAGATGCGCCAAGTGAAGACGCGAAGAGCGCAGAGTAGACGCTTCATTTTTCAACCATCTGCGCCAATCTGCGCTATCGGCGGGCGGTTTTTTCTCCCGCAGATTACGTGGATAAACGCGGAGAAGAAATTAAATCCTTTGCGAATCTTTGCGTAAATCTCCGCGCCCTCTGCGGTAAATAAAAAGGAAGAATCTAAACGCAAAGATGCGCCAAGTGAAGACGCGAAGAGCGCAGAGTAGACGCTTCATTTTACAACCATCTGCGCAAATCTGCGCTATCAGCGGGCGGTTTTTTCTCCCGCAGATTACGCTGATCAACGCAGATTAAAATTATAACCCTTAAGCACTCAAGCTGACTAATCAAAAACTTAAAGTATGGGGGTTGATGGGAAAGTTGTTTCGTTTGAAATGGAGATGATTATGAGGGATTGAAGGCCTATGTCAGTAGTGTTATTTAGCAGTTTTAGAAGTTATTTTACGGGCGATTATCGGGAAAAATTTACCAAGGAAAACAGCAATTTTTCCATGACCTGTAAATACAAAGACCTTTTTTCTTTTGGCAATGGCATTTACTATAACTTTTGCGGCTCTATTGGTAGGCCACATTAAGTTGGATGGTCTAGGATCTTCCCTATCCTTATGATAACTACCATCATTGTCAATTCTCGTAATTTCACTCACAACAAAGCCAGGGTGAATAGTGGTGCAAGTGACGCCAGAACCTAGCAATTCCACTTGTAAAGTTTCTCCAATTGAATGGACTGCCGCCTTTGATGCTCCATATGCTCCGACATTTGGGTTGGGCACAAAAGCGCTCACACTTCCCATCAGGACAATTCTACCTTGTGTTTTACGTAATTCAGGTAGTGCATATTTAATGGTGAGGGCAAGACCAACAACATTTCCATTTAGTTGTCTTTGCCAATCCTTTTCAGTTAAGTCCTCAATTTTACCTACTACACCAAAGCCTGCATTTGCAATGGCAATATCAAGTTTGCCATATTCAGATATTAAATCAGAGATACATTTTTGAATACTTGAATCATTAAGAATATCACAATAAAATGCCTTTGCATTGCCGCCTTCGGCCTTTATTTCAATTACCAACTTTTTAAGTAATTCTACTCTTCTTGCGGTGACAGCAACAATAGCACCTTGCCGTGCAAATTCTAAAGCAAGAGCGCGACCAATGCCGGATGATGCGCCAGTGATCCAAACTATCTTATTTTTGAATTTCATCAGAGTATTTGTTAATGAATATTATGCAACTCTATTAATCGTACGTAAGATGAAATTTTTTCTTTTAATTAATTTACCTAAGGATATTATTTCAATAAAAATAGTTGATGCATAATGTGATAGCATCATAATGAGACTAAAGCTTCTCCCCAATTCTCAAAATGGTGTTCCAATTCCGAGTGGTGATATCTTTGCCAAATAGCTTTTCTAAATCATCCATCCCTTTCACGGTCTTGCCTATGCTCAAATCTAATATACTTATGATATTGGCCTCGTCGATCTTTAATATTCGAAAAGATTTATCTTCTGAAACCCATGGTAATGGTATTTCCGTTTGAGGGCTTTTTCTAAGAAAGCTTAGGTATAGCCTTGTTTCCTTGGTGACTGTAATTCCTTTGAATGGATCGCTTTGAATAAGCTGTTTTAAGTTTTCAGCACTTCGAATGATCACTGGAATTGGAAATCCAAATGAGGAATTTAAATGTTGGGTAATCTGTGATTCTAATTCGGCAATTTCTGTTGGTTTAGCTTCAAAAATCACATTACCTGAATTGAGCAAAGTGATGATATTCTCGAAACCCATATTTAAGAGAATATCCTTTAGCTCTTGCATTGGCACTTTATGATTGCCGCCAACATTTATACCTCGAAGAAATGCTATGAATTTTGCCAAGGGAATTTTTTTGATAAAACTAAAGACAAAAATGTCTTAGGGCAAACCTCATCAATTTTTATAATGGAAGGATTTAACCAGAGAGATGCGCAAGTGAAGAAGCAGAGAATGTCTGAACTATGATTTTTTCTGCGCAAATCTGCTCCATCCGCGGGTAATTTTTCCAGCATATTTCGCAGATAAACACAGAGAAGAAATTAAATCCTTTGCGCCCTTTGCGTAAATCTCCGTGCCCTCCGCGGTTAAGGAAAAAGAAGAATTTAAACGCAGAGATGCGCCAAGTGAAGGCGCGAAGATCGCAGAGAAGGCATTTCATTATACAACCACCTGCGCTATCAGCGGGCAATTTTCTCCCGCAGATTACGCTGATAAACGCAGATAAAATAAATCCTCCGCGCGCTTTGAGTAAATCTCAGCGTTCTCCGCGGTTTTGAAAAAGGAAGAATTTAAATGCAGAGATACGCCAAGTGAAGACGCGAAGATCGCAGAGAAGGCATTTCATCGTACAACCATCTGCGCCAATCAGCGGGTAATATTTTTCTCCCGCAGATTACGCTGATAAACGCAGATAAAATAAATCCTCCGCGCGCTTTGCGTAAATTTCAGTGTTCTCCTCGGTTTTGAAAAAGGAAGAATTTAAACGCAGAGGTGCGCCAAGTGAAGATGCGAAGATCGCAGAGAAGGCATTTCATTGTACAACCATCTGCGCCAATCAGCGGGTAATATTTTTCTCCCGCAGATTACGCTGATAAACGCAGATAAAATAAATACTCCGCGCGCTTTGCGTAAATCTCAGTGTTCTTCTCGGTTTTGAAAAAGGAAGAATTTAAACGCAGAGGTGCGCCAAGTGAAGACGCGAAGATCGCAGAGAAGGCATTTCATTGTACAACCATCTGCGCCAATCAGCGGGTAATATTTTTCTCCCACAGATTACGCTGATAAACGCAGATAAAATAAATCCTTTGCGCGCTTTGCGTAAATTTCAGTGTTCTCCTCGGTTTTGAAAAAGGAAGAATTTAAACGCAGAGATGCGCCAAGTGAAGACACGAAGATCGCAGAGAAGAAATACGAAACTTTGCGCCTCCACTTCTCCTATGCGATAAAATACTTCTCACAAAAATGCAAAGGATTTGAAAGTCCATCTAGCCCATCTTAGCTAAGCTTTCTTCTAAGGTTTTGATTTTAGCTTCCGCATCTGCTTTTTTGTTTTGCTCGTTTTGGAGTACTTGAGCTGGAGCATTATTCACAAAACGTTCGTTTCCAAGTTTCTTCATTACTGAGTTGAGGAAGCCTTTAGCATATTCCAATTCTTTCAGCATTTCAGCTTTCTCTTTTTCCAAATCCACATTATTACCCGCAGGGATAGCACATTCATCCGAATTGATAATAAAGCTAAAGGACATTTCAGGAGCATTTCCATTGAATTGAATGCTACTCAAATTACCCAATTTCTCAATTAGCTGTTGAAATTGGCTATAAGCTTCCGGCTTTTCAGTCTTGATAATTAGCTCAAGCGGTTCTTTTGGAGAAATGCCTTTGCTACTACGAATATTTCTAATCTGAGAAATCAGCTCGAATGCCAAGGAAGCAGCGTCGATGATTCCTTTGTCGAAAGTTGCTGCTTTTGGCCATTCCGCCACAATTATGCAATCTTTTTCACCTCTTGTGCCCATACTATGCCACAGCTCTTCGGTAATAAATGGCATAAATGGATGCAGTACTTTTAGTAGCTTTTCGAAAATGGCAATACTGCTATTTAGCGTTTCTTCGGAAATTGGATCGCCATAAGCAGGCTTTATCATTTCTAAGAACCACGCACAGTAATCATCCCAAATAAGCTTGTAAGTACCCATTAATGCATCAGAAATACGGTACTTTCCATAATGATCTTCAATTTCCACCAATGCTTGGTTCAAGCGATTTTCCATCCATTGGATAGCTACTTTCTCGGCATTAGAGGAAGGTGTTTGTCCTACATCAAGCCCCTTGAGTAAGCGGAATGCATTCCAGATTTTGTTGGAGAAATTTCTGCCTTGTTCGCATAGCTTTTCATCGAATGGCAAATCATTACCGGCAGGAGAACTAAATAGCATACCTGTACGAACGCCATCCGCTCCATATTTCTGCATCAGCTCAATAGGATCGGGCGAGTTGCCAAGGGATTTGGACATTTTGCGACCTTGCTTATCGCGCACAATACCCGTGAGATATACATCTTTGAAGGGCATCTCGCCCATATATTCATAGCCTGCGATAATCATCCTTGCTACCCAGAAGAACAAAATCTCTGGTGCAGTTACCAATACTTTAGTCGGGTAGAAGTAGGCCAGCTCTGCATTCGGCTGTTCAATCCTCCCGCTTTTTTTATCGAAGTTCTCGAAGCCATTGAAAACTGCCATTGGCCACAGCCAGGACGAAGCCCAAGTATCTAATACATCTTCATCTTGCTTTAAATCAGCTAAGCTGATATTTGGAGATTTTTCTTGCGCTAATTTTAGAGCTTCTTCTTCTGTATTTGCCACCACAAAATCACCATCAGGAAGGAACCAAGCAGGGATTCGATGTCCCCACCAAAGCTGGCGAGAAATACACCAATCCTTCACATTTTCCATCCAATGGCGATAGGTATTTTTGAATTTTGGCGGGTGGAGTTGTATCTCATCTTCTTCCACAGCTTTGAGTGCAGTGCGAGAGATTTCCTTCATTTTGATAAACCACTGAAGGGAAAGTTTCGGTTCAACCACCGTATTGGTACGCTCAGAACGACCAATTTTGGTGATGAAATCTTCCTCCTTCACCAATAGCTCAGCCTCCAGCATTTTCTTCACAATCATTTTGCGAACGATAAAGCGATCCTTTCCAACATACTCCGGCATTTCACATTTTTCGTTGAGAGTACCATCCAAATTGATCGTATCAATCACTTCCAAATTGTGCTTTTTCCCTAGTTCATAATCATTCGGATCATGCGCAGGAGTGATTTTTAAGCAACCAGAACCAAAATCTAGCTCTACATATTCATCGGCAATGATTGGAATTTCACGGTTGATAAAAGGAACGATGGCTTTTTTGCCAATCAAATGGGTAAAGCGAGGATCTTTTGGATTTACCGCAATACCTGTATCGCCCATGATTGTTTCTGGACGTTGTGTGGCAATTACAACAAATTCCTTGGAATCTTTGATCTGATAGCGAATATGATAAAGCACAGATTTTTCACCGTCTTCTTTATACATAACTTCTTCATTTGACAGCGCAGTTTTTGCTTCGCAATCCCAGTTGATCATGCGTAGGTCTCTGTAGATAAATCCTTTGCGATATAAATCTACAAACACTTGAACAACAGCTTTATAATAGCCTTCGTCCATAGTGAAGCTCGTTCTGTCCCAATCGCATGAAGCTCCTAATTTTTTTAATTGCTCGAGGATAATTCCACCATATTTTTCTTTCCACTCCCAAGCGTATTTCATGAACTCATCTCTACCGATTTCGCTCTTTTTTATGCCTTTTTCACGAAGCATTGCTACAACTTTGGCTTCGGTAGCGATGGAAGCGTGATCCGTGCCGGGTACCCAGCAAGCTTCTTTGCCTTCCATTCGCGCTTTGCGGATGAGTACATCTTGTATCGTATTATTGAGCATGTGACCCATATGCAACACGCCAGTGACATTTGGCGGAGGAATCACAATAGTATATGGTTCTTTTTCTGGATTTACTTGGGCATGGAAAAATTTCTGATCCATCCAATGCTTATACCATTTGTCTTCTACTTCTGCAGGATTGTACTTGCTCGCAATACTCATAAAATTCACAAAATTTTCTATGGCAAAATTAAGTAAATTTTCTTCAGCGGGAGGAAGGATTCTGCAATTAGATTGGGAATGGCTTTCTTTAAATTTATATTTGTGAGGAAGGAGTATTCGAATCTACTACTTGTAGTATGATACTGCCTTATTAATACTGTTTAGAAATATTTAAAAAGCGATAATGATTAACAAAATACAGAGTTGGGTAGAGATACCTGAAAATTCAGATTTTAGTATTTATAATTTACCAATCGGAATATTTTGTGAGAACGTAGGTGTGAAAAGAGCAGGAATGGCTCTTGGCGATTTTGTCCTAGACTTGAATGCGATGCATGAAGCGAGCTTTTTTGAGGAAATCGATTTGCCACAGGGTATTTTTAAGAAAGATACTTTGAATGACTATATCGCTTTAGGAAAGGATATTACCAATGCACTACGACGTAGAGTACAAGAATTGATGTCAGTTGGTAATGAAGAAATTCAAGGCAATCATGAATACATTTCGCATATATTTAAAAAGCGAAATCAAGTGCAGATGTATATGCCCGTGAAAGTGCCAAACTACACGGATTTTTATAGCAGTATGGAGCATGCTACGAACGTAGGAACCATGTTTCGTGATCCGGATAATGCACTGCTACCAAATTGGAAACATATTCCGGTGGGTTATCATGGCAGAGCATCGTCGATTATTCCATCTGGAGTGAGTATTCATCGCCCAAAGGGGCAGAGGAAAGATCCCAATAAAGATGCGCCGGAATTTGGGCCATCCACCCGCTTAGATTTTGAGTTGGAAATGGCCTTTATCACTGGTAGAGCTACCGAATTGGGGCAAAATGTGCCGGCAGATAAAGCAGAGGAATTTATCTTTGGTTTCGTGCTTTTTAACGACTGGTCTGCAAGGGATATTCAGCAATGGGAATATGTGCCACTTGGGCCCTTCTTGGCAAAGAGTTTTGCCTCTTCCATTTCTCCTTGGATTGTTTCCATCGAGGCTTTAGAACAATTTAGAGTGCAGGGGCCAAAACAAGAACCGGAGGTTTTACCTTATTTGAAAGTCGATGGTTCACGCAATTTTGACATAAACCTAGAAGTAGATATAAAGCCGGAAGGCGATGATGCTACTACCGTTTGTAAATCGAATTTCAAGTATATGTATTGGAGTGTAAATCAGCAATTAGCTCATCAAACTGTAAATGGGTGCAATTTGCAAGTTGGCGATATGTATGCGTCAGGAACGATTAGCGGCCCTACGCCCGACTCTTATGGTAGTATGCTCGAGCTTGCTTGGAAAGGCACCAAACCTTTAAAATTGGCCAATAATAAAAGCCGAGTATTTATCGAAGATGGGGACACGGTTACTATGCGTGGGTATGCCGAGAAAGATGGCGTAAGAGTGGGTTTTGGAGAAGTAAGCACTAAAGTTTTACCAGCAATTTAATTTTATGAGGACTGTCAATCCAAAGGAAGTTTCGGTAGGTAGATTTCACTATTTGATGCTCGGCACGGTGGCTCCAAGACCCATTGCATTTGCTAGCACGGTAGATAAAGATGGAAATGTAAACTTGAGTCCATATAGCTTTTTCAATTGCTTTTCGGCGAATCCGCCGATTATGGTTTTTTCGCCTGCCAGACGAGTGCGCGACAATACCATGAAACACACGCTGGACAATATGCGGGAGGTACCGGAAGTGGTAATCAACATCGTGAATTTTCCTATTGTAGAGCAGATGTCGTTGAGTAGTACGGAATATCCTAAAGGTGTAAATGAGTTTGTGAAAGCAGGGTTAACTGAAGTTGCTTCCACGAATGTGAAACCGCCAAGAGTGAAAGAATCACCAGCCTCCTTTGAATGTAAAGTAAAGGATATAATAGAGTTGGGTCAGGAAGGCGGAGCAGGGCATTTGGTGATTTGCGAGGTGGTTTTAGCTCATTTTAGTGATGGTATTTTCGATGATGATGATAAGATTGATCCTTTCAAAATTGATTTGGTAGGCAGAATGGGTGGCGATTGGTACACGCGTGCAAATGGTGAATCCTTATTTGAAATAACCAAACCGCTACGCACAATGGGAATGGGTGTAGATGCCATTCCAGATGCTATCCGATATTCCACAATTCTATCCGGAAATGATCTGGGTAAACTGGGCAATGTAGAAGCTTTACCAACAGAAGAAGAAATAGAAAAAATGTGGGAGGATGCCGAAGTGCAAGAAATATTTCACCGAATGAAGCAACATCACGAGTCACTGCAAGATCATCTTCACATGGCAGCCAAGCTCAGACTTGCTGACAATAAAGTTCAAGAAGCTTGGGCAATTTTACTGCAGAAAATATAGTAAGTTTAAGGATACTCTTAAATAAAAATTGCGACTCATTATTGGGTCGCAATTTTTATTTCCTTTTTATAAGTGTATTAATATCAATCAATTCTGAACTTTAGTGGAATGCCAAAACCCAAATATGCTATTCCATAAGTGAAATTAGGGTTTATTCTAACTTCTGGCTCTAGGCTGGCTTTTTCGCCCAACCTAATTGCTTTACTCAACTTAAGCATTGCTCCAAATGACAAATCTGGGCTGATATTATAATCCGCAACTTCAACTTGACTATTACCACTTGCTTGGTTCCAACCTACGAAGTAGTCCATGGTCGGTCCAACAGCAAAATTCACAATTCTAGAGTGGAATTTATAGAGGATTGGCAATGATAGAAAATGCTCATAAATATCTATATATGAAATACTTAGTATATTTGGTTGGTCGTAAAAAGACGTATATAGAGATCGTTCGGTAGTTCGATAATATAATCCTGATTCGATCCCGCTTCTTTTGGTTATTTGTCTTTCGATAGAAAGGCCAATCCCTGGTTCAAAGTAAGTCCCTGAAGTATTTTGCTCAATCAATAAATTAAGCCCAATTTTGGTTTGCTGTTGTGCTTCTGCCTTATAAACGAAAACGAAAAGGATTAATAAAAACAAATACTTCTTCATGCTTTTTAATTTTTCTAGACAATAAAGATGCAAAACTATCTTATTAATGTTATAAATGAAATTATAAACGATTAATCTACTCAAATAGTTTTTGTGACTCTTTTATTTAGCACCAATAGGTAATGAGTTTTATTTCTTTAATGCTGCTTGTTTTGAGAGAATATCCTCAAATATTTTACTAGCATGCTCCCTTGAATTTTCGATAAACCATGTGTGCGTATCCATACCACCACATACTACTCCAGCTAGATAAATTCCCTTTTTATTCGTTTCCATAGTTTCAGGATTATGGCTGGGTTGTCTTTTTTCATCTTCACTTAGTTGGATTCCAAATTTTTGGAGCATGGCAAAGTTTGGTTGATAGCCAGTCATGGCAAGAACATAATCATTAGGTAGGGTTATCACTCCCTCGGGCGTTTGTATATCCACCTCCTGCTCTCTTATTTCAATAATTTGGGAATAGAAATAGGCTTTGATACTATCTTCCTTAATGCGGTTTTCTATATCAGGCTTTACCCAATATTTCACTCGCTTGCCAATTTCGCCTTCACGAATTACCATAGTGACCTCAGCACCTTTTCGGTAAGTTTCCAAAGCCACATCTACCGACGAATTATTGGCACCCACCACGATCACTTTTTGCATGGCATAGAAATGCGGATCGTTGAAATAATGCTTCACCTTAGGTAATTCTTCACCCGGCACCTTTAGCAAATTGGGAATATCATAAAAGCCTGTTGCAATAATTATTCGCTCTGCCTGATATGTGTTTTTATCCGTTCGGATTATGTAATCAGGGAAATTACCATCTATTTGTTGTACTAATTCATTGAGGTGGATATTTAGTTTGAAGCTCGTTGCAATGCGTCTGTAATACTCCAATGCTTCGTGTCGCTTGGGGCGTGAGCTGTCTGAAACGAAAGGAACCTGCCCAATCTCCAGCTTCTCAGAAGTAGAGAAAAAGGTCATATTCATTGGGTAATTGTAGAGTGAGTTTACGATGCAGCCTTTCTCCACAATAAGGTAATTCAGTCCGGCTCTTTTAGCCTCTATTCCACATGCCAAGCCGATTGGCCCTGCTCCAATAATCAATACATCTAGTTTTTCAGTCATTCTTTATCCTCCCGCCATTTGTTCGACTTTACTAAAATGCTATGTTCGGGTTTATAATTCCCAAATTCACATTTTTCAACATACCAAAAGGTATTTAATTCTTTCAAATAATTCATCTGCAACATTTTCAATCTATTACAGAATTTGAAAAAAATACTTAGCTTAGTTTATGGTTGCGAAAAATCAGCCGGATTCGAATTATTGCTATGCAAAATCAACCAATCAACCCATAATTATGAAAAGATTATTACTCCTCAAGTTATTCCTTTTACTGGGAATAGCACAGGTAAATGCCCAAGGCACCATGCTGCTTCGGGAACCCAGTGTAAGCGCAAACCATATTGTATTTGTAAATTCCAATGACCTTTGGGTGGTAGGAATTGATGGAGGCGATGCTCGCAGGCTAACAAGCTCAGTTGGTGCGGAAACTTCACCGAAAATAAGCCCTGATGGAAATTGGGTGGCTTTTACTGGTCAATATGACGGTAATACAGATGTATTTATTGTACCTATTGATGGTGGCAATCCGATAAGATTGACTTGGCATCCAGGCTCAGATGTGAGTCAAGATTGGACACCTGATGGCAAGCATGTAATCTTCACATCGGGGCGGGAGGGATACCCAACTGCCAACACCAAGTTCTTCCAAGTATCAGTAGATGGTGGTATGCCCGAAGCGCTGATTTTGCCTTTTGGTCATGTAGGTGATTTATCGAGTGATGCGAAATATATGGCCTACCAACCTTATCGTTTTTGGGATCCTGAGTGGCGCAATTACCGTGGTGGACAAGCGCAACCTATCTGGATTTTCGATATGCAAAGCCATGAAGTGGTAAAAACTCCTCAACTCGATAAAGAAAGACATACCAGCCCAGCTTGGTTGGGAAATACCCTTTATTACCTATCGGAAAGGGATTATGCAAATAATGTTTGGATGTACGATATGGCTACTGGTATGGATAAGCAGATGACTTTTCATGCCGATTTCGATGCCAAGAATTTGGCTGCGGGAGGTGGAAATATTGTCTATGAGCAAGGCGGATATTTGCATAGGCTTGATCCTGCGACTGGCCAATCTACTCAATTGGAAATCCATGTAAAAGGTGATTTGAATTGGTCAAGAACTCGGTTTGATAGTCCGAGCTCATTTCAATTGACAAATGCAGCTTTGTCGCCTACGGGAAAGCGCGCGATTTTCGAATATCGTGGGGAAATTATTACTGTACCCAAAGAAAATGGAGATTGGAGGAATATTACTAATAGCTCCACAGCGGCAGATCGTGCGCCAGTATGGTCGCCAGATGGACAGCAAATTGCTTGGTTTTCGGACGCAAGCGGCGAATACCAATTAATGGTAAGCGATCAAGAAGGACTAACAACACCAAAAGCTTATCCCATTCCCAATCAGAAATTTTACTTCCGTCCGGCTTGGTCACCTGATGGGAAGTACATTGCCTTTACGGATACAGATTACAATTTATGGCATATCAATTTGAGCAATGGAGCGCTGAAATTGGTTGATACCGACCGTTATGCGCATCCGGATCGTACCCTGAATCCAGTATGGTCGCCTGATAGCAAGTGGATTGCCTATGTGAGGCAAATGGACAATATGTTCAAATCTGTAAAAGTGTATAGTATGGATCAAGATCAGAGTTTTCAACTAACAGATGGATTGTCTGATGCCATTGATCCGCAATGGGATGCAAATGGTAAATACCTCTATTTCCTTGCAAGTACCGATTTTGGATTGAATACCGGTTGGCTCGATATGAGTAGCTTCAATATGCCAATAAATAGAGGCTTGTATATGGCAGTGTTGGCAAATGATACGCCTTCGCCATTTATGCCAAAGAGTGATGAAGAACCTCACGCCAAAGAAGAAAAGAAAGAAGAGAGCAAAAATGGAGACGTGATAGTGAAAATTGATTTTGAAGATATTGATCAGCGCATTATTGCTGTGGACGTTCCTCTTCGGAATTACACTGGTACAGTTGGTGCGCCGGCTGATCATATTTTCTACATTGAGAATACAGCAGGCCAGCCAGCTAAGCTTCACCGCTACAGTTTGAAGGATCAAAAATCAGTTGAATTTCTTTCGGGTGTCACTTATGCAACGATTAGCAATGATCGAAAAAATTTACTTTACCGTTCAGGAGCGAATTGGGGAATAGTAAATGCTGCTGGCGGTGCCATCAAATCAGGAGACGGTAAGATCGAAACGGGTAATATTCGTATCAAAGTGGATCCACGCGAAGAATATCAGCAAATGTATAAGGAGGCTTGGCGCTATCAGCGTGATTTCCTTTATGTAGATAATACCCATGGTGCTCCTTGGGACGAAGTTTATGAATGGTACAAGCCATGGGTCGATCATGTGCGCCATCGTTCGGATATGAATTACATCATCGATATACTCGGTGGCGAAATTGCCGTTGGGCATTCCTACACAAGTGGGGGAGATTTTCCAAGTGTGGAAAGTGTGTCAGGAGGTTTACTCGGTGCGGATTATGAGAAAGCAAATGGCTATTTCAGAATCAAGCGAATCTATACAGGCGAAAACTGGAATCCTGAGTTGCGCTCACCATTGTCAGGGCCGGGAATCGACGTGAATGAAGGTGACTATCTGCTCGAAGTAAATGGTCAAGCGCTTACTGCGGATATGAATTTGTTTAGCTTGTTCGAAGCCACAGCCAATCGTCAGGTGAAAATTCGTGTAAACTCAAGCCCAACAATGGAAGGCTCTCGTGTACAAGTAGTGGTGCCATTGACCAACGAAGGAGGACTTCGCTCTCGTGCTTGGGTGGAAGATAATCGCCGCAAAGTGGATGAAATGTCCAATGGTCAATTGGCATATGTATATGTGCCGAATACCAGCAATCCTGGCTATACCTATTTCAATCGCTACTATTTCGCCCAGCAAGATCGCAAAGGTGCTATTATTGACGAGCGTAATAATGGTGGTGGTTCTGCTGCCGATTATATGGTAGATATCATGAATCGCCAATTGCTAGGATACTTCAATAGCCGAGCAAATGACAATAAGCCTTTTACTACACCAATGGCAGGTATTTGGGGGCCAAAAGTGATGATCATAAATGAAAATGCAGGTTCCGGTGGAGATTTGCTACCATATATGTTCCGCGAAATGGAAATAGGCCCATTGGTTGGTACGCGAACTTGGGGAGGTCTCGTGGGTACTTGGGATACGCCACCGTTTATCGATGGCGGGAGGATGGTTGCTCCCCGAGGAGGATTCTTCAATACCGAAGGTGAATGGGCTGTGGAAGCCGAAGGTGTAGCACCGGATATTGAGGTTTTCTACGAACCTGCACAGCTTATCAAAGGAATTGATACGCAATTGGAAGCCGCGGTAAAAGAAGCCATGCGACTAATCCCTCTGCAAGCAATCGACCTCAAAGGCGAACCTGCGCCACCAATCCGATGGAAAAGACCGGAGGGGTGGAGAGATAAGTAATTTTTAGAAGTTTATTGATTGGAAAGCCCGTGTACGATTGCATGGGCTTTTTTGTAAAAAACGAATTTGAAGCTCCATTGGAGCGAAATATTAATAGCCCAATTTGTGCGAAATACCCATAGCTCCAGCGGAGCGACATATTAATAGCCTTAAGTGGAGATGAGAGATGTGTTATTTTTGGTTGAAGGCGGATAAAGGATGGAGAAATTCTAAGAATTCTAAAATTCAGTAAATTCTCACCTTTGGTAAGCAGGTTGATTCAGGCAATTTGCGGCATCAGACGACTGTGCGGGAGGATAATTAATGCTATTCCATTATCCCTATGGATATTACGCTCCGATGGAGTTGATAGTCAACGTTCATCTCACCGCTAGTGCTAGCTTTTCGTTAGATAATTCGGTAAACTCCTACCATAGGTCCGCAGGCTAATTTGACAATTGCGATGGCTGTGGATGATTTGTTAGAAGATACTATCGGATTACAAATCCTCTTTATCTGTGGTACGACATTGTAAATGTCGAACAGTTACAGTGGCGATGGAAGACCCGCAAGGTTTTCGAAACCTTGCGGGTCTTGTTAAAAAATTGGACGCATTTTGGGCATTGAACTTTGGGCGAAATTTTGCGATTTTGAGTCGTTTTTCGCTCAATGATCATCGTATTTTTCGGGCCTGGCAGCACCCTCCATTTTGGGTGGTTTGCTTCGGCTTTGAACTAATTTGGTGAATCCTTTAGGGATAAAAAAATGAATGTGCGTTCTATTCGCAATATGCGTTTATTGCACATTTTTCGTAATATTCGTTTTCTTCGTTTTATGTTACTTTCTGCGCAATATTCGCTTTATGCGTTTTGTGCACCTTATTGACCAATTAAACACCAATAGGAAAGCAAGGAAACACCAAGGAAACCGTAAGGTAAACACCCACTAAAATGGGCTAAAATCGAGTGGAAAAAAATTCATATTTTAAATTTACTTGTTCAAAATAATAGTATTTGAATATTTCCGAAAAAATGACTTTCTGCAAAGAGGTTGGTTGATTTGGACATAATTTGGTCTGAAACTGGGCAAAATGTGCATGGATAATGAGCTGATTAGGCATTGGGAATTGAAGGAAATTCAGGACTGTTTTGGGTGGTGATTTTGAGGTTTTATTGAGACGTATTTTTGAATAACGGAATATAGTAAACGTTGATGAAGGAAGAAGGGTTGACGGCTGATTAGAGGCGGTGAATTTTGTTAGAAATAAATGATGTCTATTGCGAAGACCTTCAAGGTTTTGAAAACCTTGAAGGTCTGGCTGTTTCCGTGATGAGCTGTGGAAATCATCGTATTCATTTAATCACAAAAATCACAGTTCAGATAAATGCGGTGAAGCTAGATAATTCAAAAAGCAGAGAATGTTGAAGAGGTATTGTTGGGTTTGGAGAGCAGTTGATGGAGGTCTAATTCTATTTTTGGATGGTTGAGGCGGGAGGCCCACCTTCGGTCGGTAAATATGATTTGTGCTATTCCTTTATCCCACGGTTGAAACCGTGGGCTATGGATATTTCGCTCCGTTGGAGTGTCTTGTCCTGAAATAGATTTACGTAAATTGTAAATCTATTTCAGGACGACACAGAGCTGGAAATCATAGTCCATCAAAAAAATCATCTCTAATCACAGTTCAGACAAATGCGGTGAAAGCAAATGATTCAAAAAGAAGAGAATGTTGAAGAGTTGTTGTTGAATTTGGAGAGCAGTTGATTTAGGTCTAATTCTATTTTTGGATGGTTGAGGCGGGAGGATGATTTGTGCTATTCCTTTATCCCACGGCTACACCGTGGGTTAATGATGTTTTGCTCCGTTGGAGCTGGAAATCATAGTCTATCAAAAAAATCAGTTTAATCATAGTTCAGACAAATACGGTGAAAGCAGATGATTCAAAAAGAAGAGAATGTTGAAGAGTTGTTGTTGAATTTGGAGAGCAGTTGATTTAGGTCTAATTCTATTTTTGGATGGTTGAGGCGGGAGGATGATTTGTGCTATTCCTTTATCCCACGGTTGAAACCGTGGGCTATGGATATTTCGCTCCGCTGGAGCTTAGAATCATAATTTTTATGGCCCTGAAAGAGTCATAATGTTTATTGCCATTATGAACGGCTTATTGGTTCTCCCATATAGGGTCGTATGTTGATTTTGGATCCTTTTTCTATAAACGTTTGACCCATTCTCGGTCTTGTGATGTTGATGCAAAGTTCTGGTAATTCTGAAATTCTTACCTCGGCAAGCAGGCTGATTCGGATCATTGCTGGGGATGTGAGTTTTCGCTCATTATCGAAAGTCGGATTACAAATCCTCTTTATCAGGAGTACGACATTTCAAATGTCTAACAGTTAATGAAATGAATTGTTAAGGCTCAAATAATTTTAGATTTAAGTAAGAGTATATAGTTTTTAATTATTTTATACATAAAATCTTATCTATTTAGTTTTTGTTGTTTAATTGTTATCAACGACTATATTGTTTGTATGAATGAAAAAATATGATTGTTATAAGTCAAATTTAATGTAAGTCACTGATATACATTATATATATTATTATCATTAAAATTGTTTAAAAATTTGACTACTAATTTTATTTTTATTAAATAGAAGGAAAATTTTAATTATGGCCTCCACTAGATTCGTTATACTCATTATTTTTTGTAATATGTGGTTAGTACAATTGGGTATTTCACAAAATTTACCGCATATTGTAGATAAGGTACCAGCGTCGCCAACAGCACATGGTTTTAGCAAAGTGGCGCTATCAAGTGCCGCAGAGTTTACTGGGAAACCATCCGTAAACATTCCCATTTTTCAACTAATACATAAGGACATTAATGTCCCTATTTCCTTTAGTTATAATGCAGAAGGAGTTAAAGTAAATGATTTAGCTTCTTGGGTAGGGATGAATTGGAATTTGAATGTTGGAGGAGTTATTACAAGGATAGTAAAGAGGCGACCTGATGAGACGTCATTTTATGGATATTTTGATTTTGGATCTGGATTGCCAGATGGTACAGATATACCCACGTACAATAATTTTTATCGAGGTATCCGAGATGGTATTCATGATACAGAACCTGATCTCTATACTATTTCATTTCCAGGTGGTTCAAGTAGTTTTTATTTGAGTGAGGATGAGGAGATTTATTTATCGAGTCTGGAAAAGATAAAGATAGAAGGCACACCCTATGGTGGAGGAGGCTTTACCATAACTACAGCCGATGGAATTATCTATGAATTTAAAAAGGTGGAAACTACTACTGTTTTGGGTTCAGGTATGATATCTACGTTTTCATATGAATCTGCATGGCATTTAACTAAAATATCTTCTCCTAAGTTTCCCAATGAATCTATAGAATTTTCATACTCACAAGAAAATTTAAATAATGAGTTTAATGTAATATCGGAGAATCGTATGTGGCCTCTGCTTGAGGGGAGTTTTTCTGAGACGACAATTTCAAGAGATAATTCTATCAGTTATATTGCTTGGCGATTAGATGCTATTACTTCACCCTTAGTAAAGATAGAGTTTATTGAAAGTGCCACAAGCCGCTTAGATGTGACTTCGAGTAAGGCACTTTCAAAAATAGTTATCAAGAAGAGGGCTGATATCAATTCAAGTTTTCAGAATCATAAAGTTTTTCAATTATCTCATTTTTATACGACAGCAGCTGAAAGCACAAAGCGTCTATATTTAGCGTCAATTACTGAGAGGAGCGGTGATGAAACTGAATCCTTACCTCCATATTCATTTATTTACAATACGGGTGCAATTCCCGGGTACGAAAGTAGGGCTCAGGATCATTGGGGGTTCTATAATGGAAAAACTAGTAATACAACCTTTTTGAAGTCTGAGGTATATTTCGCTCACCATATAGAGGGACCCATATTTAAGGTTATAGCTGGTGATGATCGCGAGCCCTCCGAGACTCATTTGAAAATGGGTGTTCTGCAAAAAATTACTTATCCCACGGGAGGGACTATAGAGTTTGATTATGAGATAAATAGACATAAAACTGATAAGGGACAACTTTATGGATTAGTGGATGATAATTTTTACATGTTAGGCACTCAGCGAATAGATTTTAGAAATGATTGGGATTATATAGAAAATACATTTGGGGATTTTCAAGTAGAACTACAAGTAAAAAGGTCTGATGCATTTGGAGGTGATCCATTGGAGCCCTTCATTTCAGATACCACAAACTTTAATATCAATGTTACACAATTATTTGTTCAATTTGAACCAGAAATTGTAGATTCAGGAGGAGCACCCTTTACTGAAGTGCCCTTTGCCAAGGTGCAAAAGCTAGTTTCAGGTAGCTGGCAAGACATTGGTGAATTGTATTTTTCTGGCACTCAGCAAGATAATATAACAATGGAGATGAGTGATGGAGATTATCGGATCATTACTTATGCAAAGCATAGTTTGGGGCCAGTATCGGATTATTCAAGACTACGCGTACTTTGGCTGCATAAAACAAGCATACCCATAGCCTATGAAGTTGGTCCCGGGCTAAGATTGAAGAGCATAAAGGAATGGGATGGCACCAAGACTGGAAAAGTTCAACTACGTACATTTGACTACAAAGATGATGAAGGCGTTGAGTCTGGCGTATTGTATGTTCCACCTATAAACAGTTATAAGTTTTTTGAAGGAACTAACATTAATCATCTGTATTTGGTACAAAGTTCTCAAAACCAATATAATTATTTTGGAGGGTCGGCTTTAGGCTACGGAAAAATAACTGAATTATATGGCGAAAATGGTGAATTGGGAAAGAAGGAGACCTATTATGAAGCGTATCCTCCGGGAGAATTATTTATGGATAGTAGTAATCCGAATAGTAGAGATTACCCATTCCCGGAACCTAATTTTAGTATGTATAATTTTGGGAAAGTTTTAGAAACAAAGGATTTTAAATGGACTGGTTCTGAATATCAATTAATAAGTAAAAATGAAAATCAATATGAATACACGTTAGAGTTTTTGGATGAAAAAGTTACTGGAACACTGGTGGGCATATTCAGTAGTGAGTTTTCTAACGCATTAGATCCTTTAATGATTATTCAATACGATCGA
This sequence comes from Peijinzhouia sedimentorum, assembly GCF_049340005.1. Lineage (NCBI taxonomy): Bacteria > Pseudomonadati > Bacteroidota > Cytophagia > Cytophagales > Peijinzhouiaceae > Peijinzhouia > Peijinzhouia sedimentorum. Next base: position 17,480 of record NZ_JBMPIY010000002.1, on the reverse strand, counting down.
AAAACACATTGGCCTAAATTAAAGAAAAACATTATCACTGAGTACGAGGAGAATGGAGAACGAATTAATGAAAAAATATTTACCTATGAAATTACACCAGGTCATTTAAACCCTACTTCAATAGAAGAAAGGATTACAAGTGGCAATGAGGCTGAGTCCACGATTACTTATATGAGTTACCCCTTAGATTATGCGCATAAGGCAAGTGCTTTTACCAGTGCATTAGTGGATGCGCATATGCATAACAGTTTGGTGGAAACTTATAAAGCTAGAAAAGTGGGTACTCAATTAAGGTATATTAGCGGACAATTATACGAGTATTCAAGTTCTGCAGCTCATTTGCAACCGATTGCAGTCTACAATTGGCAATTACCCAGCGGTAATAGAACCTACCAAACTACATTTAGCCCCTCTAAGAACTCAACTGGAAGTAGCATAGATTGGGATTCTAGATACAAAAAGGTAAGTGAATTTACCTATCTATCAGGAACCAATAGATTAATTGAAGCAAGAGAAGTAGCCTTACAGGGAGGTTCCTATCAAACCATCAATAGAACCCATTTTATTTATGGGCATTCCAATAACCTTCTTTTAGCTCAAATACAAGGCGCTGATAATGTTTCGGAAACAGGATTTACCAGTTTCGAAAATGAAAATCTTGGAAACTTTACTTATGCTTCCGCAGGAGTCCAAACCAGTACCGCCTCTTATGCGGGTAATCGGTATTTCAGACTTACTTCCAGTCGAAGTATTCAAAAGAGTAACCTCAACTCAAGTAAAGACTATATACTAAGCTTCTGGGCAAAGGGCACAAATTCCATCAGCATTACTGGTGAAGGTCCAGTCAGTCTGACAAGTGAGTGGAAGTATTATCAAGAAGTGATTAGTGGTAGGACAAATATTACGATCAGTAGTAGTGGTGCAGATATAGATGAAGTGCGAATTCATCCTAAAACGGCATTAATGCAAACCTTCAACTATGATGTATTAAATGGATTACTTTCAGAGAACCCACAAAATGGCATGCCTACAAGGTATGAATATGATCTGTTTGGAAGGTTAAAACTGATTCGTGATCATAAGGGCGATATCAGAAAAGCATTTGAATATTATTACCAGCAAAGCATAAACTAGAAAGAGATGAAGAAAATCAATCCTATGAACAAATTCATGATAATGACAATGTTCAGCCTTTCATTTTTCATAAGCAGAAGTGGCTTTTCGCAAGCTGGTTTTGAAGGAGAAGTAAGCTATAAAATTACCTATCAACTCAAGAAAGGTTCATTCGATCCTGCCGCATATCATCAGTTGCAAGGAGATAGCATGGTGATCACCTTCAGTGAACAATTGATCGAATTCCAAAATAATGGACGATTACAACCTTATCGCTTATGGGATGCAAACACTTTGTCCTTCTCTTTGCAAGTAGAGAAAAGTAAGGGATTAAGAAATATTGCCATTAATGATAATAAGGAAAGAGTTATTACCAGCGAAGACATTAAAAAGCCAGCAAAATGGGCAGAAAGCATTGCTGACGAAAAGAATATTGCCTCCTTTTCAGATGGAGAATTGACATTGCATGTGGCTTGGGATGCTAATAAGGCTATCAAGCTGCACTCCTATACAATGCCTTTTAATAGTTTATTTTCAGCGTTTTTTAAGCAGGTAACAGTTGTGCCGGAGCAAATTTGGTTGGAAAGCGATGAATGGATCATGGAAGCGAAGCTGATATCAACGACTAAGCTAGACAATGCTCAGGCTCAAATCGAGCGTCGCAAGAGAAGGCTTCAACTATCCTCAGCAATTAATTAATTATCAGCTAACTGAATTGTCATGATTAATCAAACCTCTTCTAGGTGCTTCGGTCAAAGTTACAAAAGCTCCCAAAGCATAATTATACCTACTACCCTGCTCCTTTGTTTGCTGATTTTTATTAGCCTCCATAGTTATGGTCAAACTAATTTACCTAACGGTACCACATTACCGACTACAGGCTCTGTTAGTGCTTTAGCAAGACCCACCTATACTACAAGTGGAATGAAAGTAAATGTGGTTAAATCATTTACTTCTAGAATTCCCGGTATTAATATAAATCAATTAGGTACTTACCCTCATGACTCCTTAGAACTTGACATCCAATATATGGATGGACTAGGAAGAGTTATTCAGGTTGTTCAAAGAAGGGCAAGTGCTAACAGCAAGGATTTAGTTCAAAGTCAGTATTACGATGAAAATGGAAGAAGCCACGCCCAATATTTGCCCTACGTAAGCAGTACGACAACAGGTGTTTTTCAGAGTAATCCTTTCAATTCACAGTACACGTATCATCGAACAAAAACCGAGGTAAGCCACCCTGATTTAGACTATTTTTATGGGTATCAAGAATTAGAAAATAGCCCAAGAGCTCGAGCACTTTCTTCCGCTCAGCCAGGCATTTCATTTGTAGGCTCTGGAAAAAAAGTAAACGTTGAATATTTATTTAATACTTCGGGCCATGGAATTAGAATTTGGAAAATTGATTATTTAGAAACGGCGTATCCTACCACCAGTGCAACCTATGCGAATAATGAGTTAACCATTCAAAAGACCACAGATGAAGATGGAAATATTAGCCTTTCTTATTTAGACATTGAGGGCAAATTAATATTGGAGCGAAGACAAGCTGGTTCGGGGACGAATCTTGCAACTGCGAGTGATTGGCTAAGCACGTATTATGTATATGATGAGCGCGGTAGGTTACGAGCTGTGATTCCTCCACTGGCGGAGCAGTATTTAAGAGCCAACAGTTGGAATATGGGAAGTATTACCCACAGAAATGTGGTGGCCAAGTATCGCTATTTATATGTTTATGACGAAAAGGATCGACTAATTGCAAAAAAGCTTCCTGCAATAGCAGATGGAGTTACAACTTCGGGCATCCACTATGTCTATGATGCAAAGAACCAATTAGTCATGCAGCAAGATGATAAACAAAGAGCTAACTTTAGCTGGACTGTTTATCAATATGATAATGTAGGACGGATCATAAAAGTTGGCGTTAAGAATTATGCAAATAGCTCATTTAATAGAGATTACCATCAAGGCCAAATAAATTCGACTCCAACAAGCGTGTATCCTAGCTTAAGCGTAAGTGAAATTGAAGAGTATTCTTACTATGACGATTATGACTTTGATGATAATGGTATGGCAGATCATTCCTTCAATACATCTTACAATAGTAAATTCGCAACAGCACCCGTTTCTTCCGATCAAACCCATGGGCAATTAACGGGAAGTAAAGTACGGGTATTGGGTACAAATGATTTTAATACGAGTGTGTATTTTTATGATAATATGGGTAGGGTCGTTCAAGAGAAATTGATTCATCACCTAGGTGGCACCAATTACACCACAATGGCGTATGATTTTAAGGGCAACCTTATAAGAAGCTACGAAGATGTTAATCAGCCACAATCCGATATAGGAGCAAGTTTCACCTTGCAACAAGACTACACATTTGATCATAGAGATAGATTGCTTACCATCCACCACGAAATCAATGATGGTGTACCAGTGGAGGTTCTTGCTCAAACCTATGAGCCCTTAGGTCAATTAAAGACTAAGTCACTGGGGGATGATTTACAGGAAATTAATTATAAGTATAATGTCAATAATTGGCTAACGCATATTAATGATGCCAACCTGAGCAATTCGGATGATCTATTTGGCATGGAACTTTATTATAATTTCGGCTACCAAACCACTTATAAGAATGGCAACATTTCAGGTGTCCAGTGGAAAAGTGCTAGCGATGAGGTAAAAAGGAATTATGGCTTTTTATATGATCAATTAGGAAGACTCAACCATGCCGACTACCGTGCCCACAATGGGAGCAATTGGACAAGTTTGGAGAGCGGTCGCTATAGCGTAAACAACATTACCTACGATGCCAATGGTAATATTATGGCCTTACAACGCCAAGGGCTACTCAATAGCACTGGCACACCAAGCTACGGCCAAATCGATAGCCTGAGCTATAGCTACGATGGCAATCGGTTGAAAGCAGTTAATGATACCATCAACCAAACAAATGGCGTTGGAGATTTTAAAGACCGCACAATTGAAGCCATACAATACACCTATGATGCGAATGGGAACCTCATCACCGATCTCAACAAAGAAATCAGCCATATCCGCTACAATCGTTTGAACTTACCCGATAGCATCCGCAAAAGCGATGGCAATTCTATCAGCTATCGCTACGATGCGCAGGGCAACAAACTCAGTCAGCGCGTATGGTCGGGCAGTACCTTGCAACATACCCGCCATTACCTAGGGAATTATTTCTACGAAAACGATACCTTGCAACATATACAATTTGGGGATGGTCGGATTGTTTATAATCCAGCGGTGTATGGCTATGAGTATCATTATTACCATAAAGATCATTTAGGCAATATCCGTCAGGTGTTTAGAGCAGAGAGCACCACGACCTATATGGCGACGATGGAACCTGAAAACGAAACGCAAGAGATGCAGCAGTATTTCCACAACTTAAGCGATAGCCGATCGATCGATGCGCGGTATAACCAAACTGAGGGAGGTAGGGCTGTAGCTTATTTAGATGCTTCCCGTGGCCGAGACTATGGCCCGGTGTGGAGCAAGGAACTTGCACAAGGAGACTCCCTCCATGCAGCAGTCTTAGGCATGTTGTATGATCCGAAAGAGAAACCAAAACTCAAAGATTTACTCACAGGCATAGGCAGACAAAATGTGCTACGCTTAGGCCTAGAAGGCGCCAATCTAACAGGCACCAGTAGTCTGGGTTTACAGCCTCTGTGGCTAGCCTTACAACTGGCTCGCCAGCTAGAGAAAGCACCCGTACCTGAGAGTTATTTAGGCTATATCCTCTACGACCAAGATAGTATCCGCTACGACTCCGGGCGGGTGGAAATCAGCCGCCAAGCCTTTACCAACCCAGAAGAACTAGCCTTAGACATCACTGCTACCCAAGGAGGCTTTGTCGAAGTGTATGTGTATAATGCATCGTCCTCACCCGTCTGGTACGATCAATTCTCCATCAGCAGCAGCCAAGCGGTCATTATCCAAGAGAACCATTATTATCCATTTGGAATGCAGATCGCAGGCTTGGAGTTGGATTTGGATAGTAAGAATCGCTATAAGTTCAATGAGAATGAGGTATTGAATGATTTTGAACTAGATCTTTATGATTTTAATGCAAGATTTTATGATCCGTCAATAGGGCGGTTTATGGGTGTTGATGAACTGGCAAATCATCCAAACCAAATTACCATGTCACCTTATCAGTTTGGGTGGAATAATCCGATATTGTACAATGATCCTAGCGGCTTGTGTCCAGAATGTGGCTCTGAAGAGGAACAATCTTCAAGTGATGAAGAAGATGTTGTAGATGAAGGGAAAGTATTGGATGAGATTGTTATAACCCATACTCAAACACAGCATGAGAAAAATTTGACAGCAGGTTATCAACTTGGGATATATTCTGGTCATGCTGCTTTTTTCAGTCATGGGGTAACACAATCAGTAATGTTTGGCGCTGGTTTTCTATTTGCTCCTGAGGTATATTTGTTGAATAGGATTGGACAAGGAGCGGCTTCAGCCATTAGACCAATTGTTCAAAATTTGAAGAGTTTTAGTTTTGCCACTAAGGGGGGTAAAGAGTTATTTAACTTTAGCACAAAGGCGGCTGAACACATGGCGAATCCTGGTAGAGCGGTTCCAGTTCAAATTTTAGAACAAGCTATTAAAGGTTCAAAAGGATTAGCAGACCCAAGAGGCTCCAGAGCTTTAATGCACACCACTGAAATGTTTAAAAACGGAAAGAGGTACAATCTTGAAGTTCTTTACGATAAAGCAACCAATTCAATTTGGCATTTTAAATACAGCCCGATAAAACCCTAACGAATATGTACGAAAAGAGCGATAAACGAAGATTGTATTGGCTTATTGACCAATATTTGTTAGGCAAGATTGATGAGCCAACATTTTGCGATGAATTCTATTATTCATACGATTTAGAAATTAATAATGAAGCCCTTTCAGACGTAGAGCAACAAACCTTTGCAGAATTAAGTGCCGTATCCAGTAGGTTTTCACAGTATGAGGAAGACCATAAATTAGATGCACGAGCTTTTTCTACTGTACAAGAGTTGAAGGAAAAGATAATAGAAACGAAGGAGAAGGTAAAAGAGCAAAGCCCGATTTAATCGGGCTTTCCCTCCCTCGTGCTTTTCTCCAGTAATAATGTATATTTTCGCTGCGAAAGCATTTATTACCTTGGCGCATATTTCTACGAAAATGATACCTTGCAGCATATACAATTTGGTGATGGTCGGATCGTTTATAACCCAGCGGAGTATGGCTATGAGTATCATTATTACCATAAGGATCATTTAGGCAATATCCGTCAGGTGTTTAGAGCAGAGAGCACCACGACCTATATGGCGACGATGGAACCTGAAAACGAAACGCAAGAGATGCAGCAGTTTTTCCACAACTTAAGTGATAGCCGATCGATCGATGCGCGGTATAACCAAACTGAGGGAGGTAGGGCTGTAGCTTATTTAGATGCCTCCCGTGGCCGAGACTATGGCCCGGTGTGGAGCAAGGAACTTGCGCAAGGCGACTCCCTCCATGCGGCTGTCTTAGGTATGCTGTATGATCCGAAAGAAAAACCAAAACTCAAGAACTTACTCACAGGCATAGGCAGACAAAATGCGCTACGCTCAGGTCTAGAAGGCGCCAATCTAACAGGCACTAGCAGTCTTGGTTTACAACCGCTATGGCTAGCCTTACAACTGGCTCGCCAGCTAGAGAAAGCACCGGTACCTGAAAGTTATTTAGGTTATATCCTCTACGACCAAGACAGTATCCGCTACGACTCAGGGCGGGTGGAAATCAGCCGCCAAGCCTTTACCAACCCAGAAGAGCTAGCTTTGGATATTACGGCAAGCCAAGGAGGATTTGTAGAAGTTTATGTGTATAATAGCTCAGACTTACCGGTTTGGTACGACCAATTCTCCATTAGCAGCAGCCAAGCGGTAATTATCCAAGAGAACCACTATTATCCATTTGGAATGCAGATCGCTGGTTTGGAGTTGGATTTGGATAGCAAGAATCGTTACCTCTACAATGGCAAGGAACTCCAAGACGACCATGACCTCGACTGGCATGATTACGGAGCTAGGATGTATGATGCACAGATTGGAAGGTTTCATAGTGCAGACCCATTGGCGGATGAATTTGTCTGGCAATCTGCATATTCCGCATTCAACAATAACCCCATACTTTATATCGATCCAGATGGTAGGGCAGCTGTTAACTCTCAAGGTTGTTGCGGCGGACCACCTTTTGATGGCTTGATTAACTATGCTGCAAGCAAAGTTAGGCAAGTCGCCTATGACCTCTCAGTAGCAACAGTGAAAGCCTTTAACCAACTAACTACTGCTTATGCAGAGCACAAATTAGATCAAGCTGTTAATAGTAATGATCCTTTTACTTCTTCAGTAGCTCTTACAACCGAGTTCGTTACTGGATTAGGTCCCGTAGAAAGAGAGTTTGGGGGAAGTCACCCATTTACTCAATCTTTAGCAGAGTCGAACATGACAACAGAAGCTTTAACGGCTTTTAATTCAGGGTATCAAGATTATTTGGCAGGAAACAGAGAAGACATTCCAAGTTCTTATAGAGTTGACTTTAGTTATGGTCTAGGAGGTGACACAGGGCCATTTAAGGAGTTCTTTAAAGATGGGAAGTTCACAGCTGCACAATTTACAGGTACTGCAAATTATATGTTTAGTCTTGATAAAAAAGGAAACCTGAATATTGGGGTTTATGATACCAAGACAGAGTATTCCTTCATGTATCACGCACTAGGAACAGATAGACACTCCCGAAGTGATGGCCAAATAATGGGGGAAACTACCCAGTATTACAATTTTACGATTCCTTTAGATCAAGTTCAAAAACGTGTAGAAGAATGATGAAGCTAAAGTCGCTGTTAATCGTTATGTTTCTTACAATACCGCTTTCTGGGTGTATTGATGGTTCGACAATATTAATTGATGAATACCGAATCTACCCCCAGGATGAATTTGGAGATGGCCATTACTTAATCTGCAAGCTTGGTTGTGATGGAGATCCTAAGATACAGAATATTGCTTCTGTTGGCTGGAATGACCGTTTTATAATTGTTGGAAAAAAAGGTGCTCAGAAATCTTGGTACGTTATTAAAGCCAAAGGAGAAAAGCTTAAATGTTGTAATGGGGATGTTTTGACAGGTCCTTTATCGGAGCAGGAGTTAAAAGAGTATATTGAAAGAGAGGCGGTTGGCGAGTTGAAAGAAAAATCCTTTGAATAGGGAAAGTTCCAAACATTGCCAAGCTTTTACCAATCCAGAAGAGCTAGCTTTGGATATTACGGCAAGTCAAGGAGGATTTGTAGAAGTGTATGTGTATAATGCATCGTCTTTACCGGTATGGTACGATCAATTCTCCATCAGCAGCAGCCAAGCGGTCATTATCCAAGAGAACCACTATTATCCCTTTGGAATGCAGATAGCAGGTTTGGAGTTGGATTTGGATAGTAGGAATCGCTACCTCTACAATGGCAAAGAACTCCAAGACGACCATAACCTCGATTGGCATGATTACGGAGCCAGGATGTATGATGCGCAGATTGGGAGATGGCATGTGGTGGATCCGATGGCGGATCAAGCACCAGATTGGACACCATACCGTTACGGCTTCAATAACCCAATAAATTATACTGACCCTACAGGCCTTTTTGAAGATTGGTTTCAAGATGAAGACGGAAATATTCAGTGGTTTGATAATTCTTCAGAAGAGTTTTCAGATACTGCTGGTAAATCTTGGTCAAATATTGGTACTGAATTAATTGAGTTTGATGGTACTTCGCTAACCTATAATTGGCAAACCGGAAACCAATTTGATGGCTATCAATTACATTCTGTGTCCTTTGATGCTGTATCAGGTCAAGGTATGGATCTTACAGGTTTTTGGAATCAGACTAGAGCTTTTGACTACTCAGATAGCCGCCAAACAATACGCGATGTTGGTCCGGTTCCTGAAGGAAATTATTCCATTAATAAAAGAGAATTTGTGCCAGGTTCTAATGAGAGTGGCTTTCAAGACTTTAGTGATATTAGTTTAGTAAAGCAACTTGCAGCACCAATGGGATTTTCAAATTGGCCAGGAGGAACCTCTTCTTGGGGTAATTATCGTTGGAAGTTGCAAAATGAAGGAGCGCAGACGTTTGGAAGAGATAATTTTTATTTACATGGCGGTTCACTATGGGGCAGTCGGGGTTGTATAGACTGTGGAGTTGGAATAAATGCCTTTACACGTTCATTTATGAGTCGAGACCTTGGAAATGATAAGATATTTATTAAGGTTAAGTATCCTCAAAATTTACGATTCCAAATTCAGAACAATCCAACAAATAAAGGAATTAACTTTATAAGTCGCTGATTATGAAAAAGATTCTGCTCTTAGTAGCCATTAATTTAGTGCCAGTATTTTTTATTTGGGTAACTGTCACAGAGATAAAAGATGCTATTGTTAATCCTGGAATATATCCTTTTGAGAGCGAGTTTTTTAGTCCTTACTCGATTTACAAATCTAGGGAAGTTTTTATAGCGTTCGGTATAGTAGAAATTATAGCCTTAATTGGTTTAGTATTGAGTAGCAATGCTCGCAGGTGGAAATTTTATTTTGTTTTTCTTGCGATTAGTATACTTATGATAGTCTACAGAATATTATTTATTCAATAAATAAAAGTTCTTAATTAATAATATGGACATTTCTTTGTTCCCAATTGGTCATAAAAATGACCAATAGATAATACTGAAGTTTTTTGAAAAAAGTTAAAGTGCGGTCATGTTCTTACTGAAAAATCAACTAGCGGACTTTTGTAAAGTAATTTAATTCAAAGATTTGTAATCCGTTCCCTTAGTGTTTAAATAATCATCAAAACCCTTTAAGGATTCATTTTTCAATTCCACCCGCCATTACCTAGGGAATTATTTCTACGAAAATGATACCTTGCAGCATATACAATTTGGTGATGGTCGGATCGTTTATAATCCAGCGGAGTATGGCTATGAGTATCATTATTACCATAAGGATCATTTAGGCAATATCCGTCAGGTGTTTAGAGCAGAGAGCACCACGACCTATATGGCGACGATGGAACCTGAAAACGAAACGCAAGAGATGCAGCAGTTTTTCCATAACTTAAGTGATAGCCGATCGATCGATGCGCGGTATAACCAAACCGAAGGAGGTAGGGCTGTAGCGTGGTTGGATGCTTCTCGTGGCCGAGACTATGGCCCGGTGTGGAGCAAAGAACTTGCGCATGGAGACTCCCTCCATGCCGCCGTCTTAGGTATGCTGTATGATCCTAAAGAGAAACCAAAACTCAAAGATTTACTCACAGGCATCGGAAGACAAAACACCTTACGCACAGGATTAGAAGGCGCAAATCTAACAGGCACCAGCAGTCTAGGCTTACAACCGCTATGGCTAGCTTTACAACTGGCTCGCCAGCTAGAGAAAGCACCGCTACCTGAGAGTTATTTAGGCTATATCCTCTATGATCAAGACAGTATCCGCTACGACTCTGGGCGGGTGGAAATTAGTCGAAGTGCTTTTACCAACCCGGAAGAGTTAGCCTTAGATATTACCGCTACCCAAGGAGGATTTGTCGAAGTGTATGTCTATAATGCATCTTCTTCACCGGTATGGTACGATCAATTTTCCATCAGCAGCAGCCAAGCGGTCATTATCCAAGAGAACCATTATTATCCCTTTGGAATGCAGATAGCAGGCTTGGAGTTAGATTTGGATAGCAAGAATCGTTACCTCTACAATGGCAAGGAACTTCAAGACGACCATGACCTCGATTGGCATGACTACGGAGCTAGGATGTATGATGCGCAGATTGGGAGATGGCATGTGGTGGATCCGATGGCGGAGATGGATAGAAAATCCAGCCCATATGTTTATGTCTTTAATAACCCATTAAGTTTTATAGACCCTGATGGGAGATTTGGGGATTATTATAATATTCACGGAAGTTATTTAGGAAGCGATGGTGTTGATGATAATAAGGTATATGTGGCAGATGGCATTTCTTCTACTGATGATGGTAAAACTTCATTTGATAATGCACGTGAGCTTTCAATTACTCATTCAGAATTTCAAACTATTTCAGCAATTGTTAAACATGAAGCTGGAACCTCAAACCTGAATGAAAATTTATGGATTGCTCATACTGCAAATAATGCTGCAAATCAGTCAGGAGTTAGCCTTTATGATAAGTTAATGTCAGGTTATTCTTCTGCTCCAAACAATGCAAAAGTTCCTTTAAGTACTTCTGAAAGTAGTACCAGAGCCGATGCTGCAAGAGCAGGCGTTTTAGATGTTCTTTCCAATGGAGTTGATCCGACAGGCGGCTCTAATTTTTGGGATGGTACTGACTTCCTTGCTTGGGGATTAAACTCACCGTATGCGGACAAGCCACATGCTAAGTTTAGGCAGTATAATAATATTTCAATTTCAGGGGATATTTACAACTCGTATTTAAACGGGGCATTAGCTAAATATCCAAAGGGGAGAGTTCTATACTCTGGAGAGTATTATGAAATACCTGCATCTGTTTTTAGTAATAAATCAAATTGGGAAGATGGAAATTTCAATTATGATACTGGAAATAAAAGAAGCTTTAGAATAGAAGCAACTGGAGCATTTGGACATTCAATTTTTTGGAAAAGGAAATAATAAATATATGATACGAATTGTAATAATAATTTTAATTTTTGTTTCATTATCATGTGATGGGCAAACAGTAAGAGATAGCAGTATTGTAAAGAGTAGTAAATTGGTGGTTTTGGATACTCTATCTAGATTGAAACTTGAGGAAGGTTTTGAGGTTTTGCAATTAGTTTTGGAAAATAGTCCAAGTGATAAAATTCGAATAGTTAGAAAGACAAAAATTATTGGCGAACTTTCATTGCCAATTCCTGATGTTGAAGTGAAAAATTTTTCAGTGGATAAAATAGAACGGACAGAAGAAGGCTTTGTATTGACAGTTAATTGGGGGGGTGGAAAAACCTTTTATAAACAAAGTTTCTATTTTGAGCTGAATGATGCTGAAAAAACTTTTTATCTTGAAAGCATCATTAAGACAAGTTTTAGTCTTGAATTTGAGAATGATATTTCAAGTAAAGAAAAAATTAATCCTCACTTGAAAATAAATGAAATAGATTTATTAACTTTTATAGTTAATTAGTAATACTAGAACTAATGATGAATAGTTTTTTAAACTTTTTTATTAGGTTACTCTGCTAAGTAGGATAGTCCAGACAGTGGCGATGATATAAATCTATTATATCTAAAAGATAAAAATCAATTGCTAGCATACAAATTCGCTTGGAGATGAAGGAGAATTAATTGTCTATGACGGTGAATTTGAAGAGGGCATGAGTCAAGAATTGTTAATGGACAGCGGAGGGCAATTTGTTTCTGATTTTTTCTCAGAAAATAATTTTACCTTAGGTGAAGCTATAGATTTTCAATCACAAGTTAAAGAATCTTTTAAGAGAAGAAATAACATTGAGGCATTGATTGCCACAGGAGAATTAATCTCTGACTTATCAATTGGTCTGTCGTTTATGACAGGTGGTGGGTTAGGTGCTGGGAGGGCTGTATCAACTTCTAGGATTACTGCCAAAGGCTTGGGAAATTCATCAATACAATTTGGACGAACTTTAGATCAAATAAATCATACGTTTCGCCATACTGACAAGCTTGGGCTAAGCCGAATGATCGTTAAATCATCTGTAGAAAAAAATCTTAAAAGTATTTCACATAAAATTTTAACAGGAAAACCTTTTAACCAAACAATTAAAATTTCAGGTAAAAGGGTTCAGTATACAGCGTTTAAACTAGAAAATGGTACAATTAATATAGGAAGAATTCATGGTATTTGAAAGATTAATTTCAGAGAAAGAAAGTAAACTGCTTGAGATTTTAATAAGAAACTCTGGTTTAGAAATGTCTGAAGATTGGAAGTCTAAGTTGTTAGTACGATCAATGGATGACAATGATATGGGTAGTTTGCTTTTATTTCCTAATGGCGAAGTAAAGGAGGGGCGAGAGTTTGGAGGACAAGTAAGTGAGTTTTTATTTAAGGATATAGATGGAATTGAGGTTATTGCATCTCTGAACATTGATAAAGAAGGAAACCTGTTTGAATTAGATATTTGGAAGACTGATTTTAGCTCCTTGAGAAACTTTCCAGATTTTGAATAGGTAAAAGATTCTATATAGATGATTTATAAACCCGAGCAAAATTGAAAAATGCAACAACCCACCCGCAAATACCAAAAGAGCATTTGCTACGACTCTGGGCGGGTGGAAATTAGTCGCCAAGCATTTACCAACCCGGAAGAGCTAGCCTTAGACATTACGGCTACCCAAGGAGGCTTTGTAGAAGTGTATGTATATAATACTCAGCTTCACCGGTCTGGTACGATCAATTCTCCATCAGCAGCAGCCAAGCGGTCATTATCCAAGAGAACCACTATTATCCATTTGGAATGCAGATCGCAGGCTTGGAGTTGGATTTGGATAGCAAGAATCGCTACCTCTACAATGGCAAAGAACTTCAAGACGACCATGACCTCGATTGGCATGACTACGGAGCCAGGATGTATGATGCACAGATTGGGAGATGGCATGTTGTAGATCCATTAGCCGAGCAGTTCCCAAGCCACAGTCCTTACAGTTTTGTGTTTAACAATCCGTTGCGTTTTGCCGATCCGACAGGTATGGCTCCAGAGGATTGGGTTGGTAAGAATAATGCAGATGGAACAACTTCTTGGAGTTGGGATGATAATATAACAAGTCTTGAACAAGCAAAGGCAGCAGGTTATGATGATTACAAAGCACCAGGTTCGATAATTGATAATGGAAAGATTAACGGTGCAAGTGGTACAGACGAAAAAACAAGCATTTATTTAGGACAGAGTGCTAACGATGTTTCATTTACATATCCAAATAGCACAGTAACACCGTTTCAAGTTGGTACGGAATGGCTGTCAGGAACAGGACCAAGAAACAGGGAATTTACAAATGGAGATGTTTTTACAGAAATGTTGAGACAACACAGCCATATAGGAGATGCTCGTAATACAATCATTGATAATGTTGCTAATGGAGGAGAATTATCTGGCAATAGCCCATATCAATTAGGTGGATTTCAGGGAGTTGGATTGTATATCAAAGATTATTCGACATTATTAACAGGTGGTGCTACTGGTAATTTGGCTGTAACATATCTTGGCTCATATAATTTAAAGTGGACAGCTGTACCAAACGCTGGAAATGGAACAATTTCAGTTAATTTTTCAGTTGGCAACACATCGACAATGCAATCAGCTTCGAGACCACCAGTAATTGGTTACCTACCAGGTTGGCAAAATACGGTAGGACGTCGAATAAATGAATCTTTTCAAACAGGATGGAGGTCAAAAACATCTCAATCATTTAACTGGACAGAAACTTTACAAATGAGAAAATGATGAAAATGAAATATTTTATGATAGGAATATTCTTATCTATAGTTGGTTGTAAAGAACCGAAATTCAATGAAGCTGATTTTATTGGAGTTTGGAAAGCTGAAGATGGAGCTAATATTACAATAAATCAAAACGGTACTTGTACTCTTGACGGATTAAATAAATCCATTGTAAGTATTGCTAAAAGTGATGATGAAAAATTAACAACTCAAGGAACTTGGAAGTTGATTGATAGTGTTAGTAATGGAGTTACTGGCGGAATAAGTACAGGAATTAAAATTACTTATAATTTAGTGGATAGAGAAGGAAAAGGGGGAGTTGATTTTTACATATCAGGTCAAGGATTTTCAGAAAATAAACCACCTTGGGATTTATTTATATGGGATGGCGACCCTGATGAAATGATAAAATATAAGTTTGTCAAACAATAACAAAAAATCCCGAGAACAACTCGGGATTTTTTATTTAGCGTAAGCGTGTTTATTTTTAAAATCTCTTATCAGAGCATCGAGGGTTACAAAAATGTAATCCTTGTCTTTTTCTGTGAGCTTTGTAACTTCCTGTACACGGTCAAGTGTAGCCTTGTCGAGTTCCACATCGGAATTACCTGTTAGATAATCCAAAGACACTTCCAGAGCTTGTGCAATCTTAACCGCCATTTCTATGGTAGGCTTTACTTCGTTACGTTCATATCTTCCGTACGCATCACCATTGATACCAATCTTCTTACCCTCCGCTAGCGCGAGTTTTTAACTAGTGCTTTCCTCTAGATGGTCGGATCGTTTATAATCCAGCGGAGTATGGCTATGAGTATCATTATTACCATAAGGATCATTTAGGCAATATCCGTCAGGTGTTTAGAGCAGAGAGTACCACGACCTATATGGCGACGATGGAACCTGAAAACGAAACGCAAGAGATGCAGCAGTTTTTCCACAACTTAAGCGATAGTCGATCGATCGATGCGCGGTATAACCAAACCGAGGGAGGTAGGGCTGTAGCTTATTTAGATGCCTCTCGTGGCCGAGGCTATGGCCCTATATGGAGCAAAGAACTTGCGCAAGGCGACTCCCTCCATGCAGCAGTCTTAGGCATGTTGTATGATCCGAAAGAGAAACCAAAACTCAAAGATTTACTCACAGGTATCGGAAGACAAAACACCTTGCTAACAAGCGGAGAGGTTACTTCAATGACAGGCACCAGCAGTCTTGGTTTACAACCGCTGTGGCTAGCCTTACAACTGGCTCGCCAACTAGAGAAAGCACCGCTACCTGAGAGTTATTTAGGTTATGTCCTCTATGATCAAGACAGTATCCGCTATGACTCTGGGCGGGTGGAAATTAGCCGAAATGCTTTCACCAATCCGGAAGAGCTAGCCTTAGACATCACCGCTACCCATGGGGGCTTTGTCGAAGTGTATGTATATAATGCATCAGCTTCACCGGTATGGTACGATCAATTCTCCATCAGCAGTAGCCAAGCGGTAATTATCCAAGAGAACCACTATTATCCCTTTGGGATGCAGATCGCTGGTTTGGAGTTGGATTTGGATAGCCGGAATCGCTACTTATATCAAGGCAAAGAGTTACAGGAAGATCATGATTTAAATACGCTTGACTTCCATGCTCGAATGTATGATCCAGCTATAGGAAGGACTTTCCAGATGGATCCTCATTTGGAAAATTATTATTCATTGTCGCCTTATAGTTGGGCAGGGAACAACCCAATATTCTTTATTGATCCTGATGGGAAAAGAGTGACATACGAAAGAAATACTGAAACAGGTGAAATTATTTGGTCTCCAAATGTTACATCTGATATAACTCGAGTTGGAAATGCTATGTTATATACAGAAACAGGCACAGCAATGTTAGATGCTATGATTGAATCAGATGTTCAAATTACGCTGGAATACAATTTATGAGGGATCTATTAAGCAGGATAGAGAAAATAAAGCAGGTTCTAACTATTATAAAGCATTAAATACCGATGATAAGGCTATTGCTGCAACGGCAGGACATGAAGCTCATCATGCAACAGATAAGGAAAATTCCAATCGGAGTTTGCAACAACAGCAGGATGGAAAGCTATATCCACAACGAGAAACCAAAGCTATTGAGATACAAAAAAAAAAATAGCTATTGAGACATTCAGAAAAGATAATCAAAAAAAAATAGAATTTATATGCGATTTTTAATCTTATTTTTTTTAGTTTCCTTTAATTGTTCAGGGCAAAAGCAAATCAATGAAATGCAATGTCTGGAGGAATTGCATAACTGTTTATTTGAGTTCCTTATTGCAGAAAGCCAAGCATTTAATGAGGAAGAAAAATCAATTTTATTTCTAGTAGATTTAAGTGAAAATGATAGAGATAATCTGCTTAAAACTAAGGGTTTTATTAACCCAGGAGTTTATGGTTTTGGTTTATCTGGCCCTCACTTTAATAATTATATTGTTGTTGTAACATCTGAAGAAGCAATTATAGTTGAAAATTACAATATTGAAAATGTACTTATTGTTCTTAATGATTTTTTCAAACGTAGCGAAAAAAATATATCAGAGGTTTCAAAGTTGAGTATTGTTATGAATGTGCTTGAAATTCTTAATGTAAGGCTTGAAAATGAGAAACTCGAAAGAGAAGAATTAGATATTGAACTTGATAAATAAATTAAGCACCTCCGCTATCACAAACTTTTAGCTCGTAATTTTCGCTAGGTAATTTATATTTTACAGTTAAACTCATCCCAGTCATACCTACCTATTTCTACTCTAGACAATTTGGGGATGGTCGGATCGTTTATAATCCAGCGGAGTATGGCTATGAGTATCATTATTACCATAAGGATCATTTAGGCAATAT